>DASSKF010000132.1:0-7167 GCA_035690725.1 Segeticoccus sp. | reverse complement strand
CCGACGACGTCGCGCACGCCCACCAGGTCGCAGTTCTCCGCGGGCACCTCGATGGTCAGGTCGCCCTGGGCGACCTTCAGCTTGAGGTAGAGCTTGTCCTCACCCTTGATGGTCCGAGTGTTGATCTCCTCGATGAGTGCCGCACCGTGGTGCGGGTACACGACAGTCTCGCCGACCTTGAAAACCATATGTTGCTAGCCCCTTTCGCGGCTTCCAGAATACCACGAACGCGGGCGTCGGACGAAGTCGACGAGAGACGTTTGTGCAGGTCAGAGCCTTTGCCGGACCGTCCACAGCCCGTTCGGCAAGGTCTTGACAGGCCATGCTCGACCGTGCTTCGCGCGCGCAGACAACACGGTGTCCCGGACGCCGTCGACTCCGCAGCGACCGACGCGGCCCGCTCCGGCGGGAACCGCCGCAGCGTCGCGTGGGCCGACCGGTAGGCTGACCCCCGTGATGCGCCGCCTGCCTCGAGTCACTGGACGGACCCCCCGTGCCCGCGCCCGGGCGACCACCGCTCTGGCCGGTGGCGCGATGGTCGGGGCACTGGCGCTGAGCGGCTGCAGCGCGCTGTCGCCGCAGCAGACGACGGAGCCCTACGAGCCGGCGGACGGCGTCAGCGCGACGCTCGGCCACGTGGACTTCAACGACCTGCTGGTCGTGGCGTCCGCCAAGGGCGAGCCCGGCGTCGTCTCCGCCCAGGTCGCCAACCAGGGCACGAGCAAGGCGACGGTGAAGATCGCCGGGCCGGACGGCGCCGACAGCACGCAGCTCAGCGTGCCCGCCGACAGCGCGATCACCCTCGTCAAGCGCAAGCAGGGACAGGTGACGCTGTCCAGCGTGCCCGTGCCGCCGGGGTCGATGATGACACTGCAGGTCAGCACCGCGAGCGAAGGCACCCAGGAGGTGCTGGTGCCGGTGATGCTGGACGACAGCTACTACTCCACGGTGACGCCGGAGAGCTCACCGAGCTCCAGCGCCTCCCCGTCCTCCTCGACCGGCACGTCCTCGCCGAGCTCCGAGCCGTCGCCGACGTCCAGCTGACCGGTCCGGGCCGGTGAGCGCCTCATCGCCCGGCGGGCCGTCCGTGCGGCGTCAGCCGCCCTCGAGCTTGTAGCCGAGGCCGCGGACCGTGACCAGGTGCCGCGGTGTCCCCGGGTCGGGTTCGATCTTCGCGCGCAGGCGCTTGACGTGGACGTCCAGCGTCTTGGTGTCGCCCACGTAGTCACTGCCCCAGACCCGGTCGATCAGCTGGGCCCGGGTGAGCACCCGGCCGGCGTGCCGCAGCAGCTGCTCCAGCAGCTCGAACTCCTTGAGCGGCAACGTGACCGGCTCGCCCCGGATGGTCACCACGTGCCGGTCGACCTCCATCCGCACCGGTCCGGCCTCCAAGGCAGGTTCCGCACCGGCGTCGGGGTCCTCCGTGCGTCGCAGCACCGCCTTGATCCGGGCCAGCAGCTCGCGCGCGGCATACGGCTTGGTCACGTAGTCGTCCGCGCCGAGCTCCAGGCCGACCACCTTGTCCACCTCGCTGTCCTTGGCGGTGAGCATGATGATCGGGACCTGGGAGCGCTGCCGGAGCGCACGGCATACGTCGACTCCGGGGAGGCCGGGCAGCATCAGGTCGAGCAGGACCAGGTCGGCACCGGCCCGCTCGAACTCGGCGAGGGCGTCGGGGCCGGTCTCGGCGACCACGACGTCGTGGCCCTCGCGGCGGAGCAGGTAGGACAGCGGGTCGGAGAAGGACTCCTCGTCCTCGACGACCAGGATGCGGGTCACCGGTGCAGGACCTCCTCGCGTGACGGCCTGGCTGCGCGCCGCGGGTCGGCGGCCAGCGGCAGGCGCATGGTGAAGGTGGAGCCGCGTCCCGGTGCGCTGTCGACGGTCACCTCGCCCCCGTGGTTGGCGCACACGTGCTTGACGATCGCCAGCCCGAGCCCGGTGCCGCCGGAGGACCGGGAGCGGGCCGGGTCGACGCGGTAGAACCGCTCGAAGATCCGCTGCTGGTCGGCTTCGGCGATGCCGCGGCCCTGGTCGGCGACGCGGACCCGCCCCAGGTCGGCGGCCGGGGACACCCGCACCCGCACCACCGTGCCGTCCTCGGAGTAGGTGACCGCGTTCGCGACGAGGTTCCGCACGGCGGTGGTGAGCAGCTCCCGGTCCCCGTAGACGACGCAGGGCAGCCGCCGGCCGGCCACCGGCTCGTGGTCGAGGACCAGGTCGATCGACCGTGACTCGGCGAGCACCCGCGTCTGCTCCACCGCCTCGGCGGCCACGTCGTGCAGGTCCACCCGCTCGGGCGCCTCGACCGCCTCGGCGACCTGCAGCCGGGACAGGTCCACGATCTCCTGCACCAGCGCGGTGAGCCGGGAGCTCTCCGTGCGCATCCGCGAGGCGAACCGCTGGACCGCCTCGGGGTCGTCGCGGGCGTCGAGGACCGCCTCGGCGAGCAGCGCCAGGCCCCCGACCGGCGTCTTGAGCTCGTGGCTGACGTTCTCGACGAAGTCGCGGCGGACCTCCTCGACCTGCTTGGCCCGGGTCAGGTCCTCCACCAGCAGCAGCACGTGCGCACTGCCCAGCGGTGCCACGCGAGCACCGACCGTCAGCCGGCCCTGCCCGATCGGCCCCCGGGCCAGCTCCAGCTCGGCCTCCCGGATCTCGCCGTCGCGACGGACCTGCCGCGACAGCTGCAGCAGCTCGTCGTGCACCAGGATGCCGTCGCGCACGAGGCCGTGGGCGACCGCGGGCGGACTGGTGTTCACGACCCGCTCGTCCCGGTCGAGGATGATGCCGCTGGACCGGAGCACGGCGATGACGTCGGCGACGGTGCCCGGCACCGGCCGGTCCTCGTCCGCCGGGGACGGGCCCGTCTGCGAGCGCTCCGACCAGCGCACCGCGAGGACGGCGAAGGCGCCGAGCAGCAGCCCGGCGGCTCCCCCGAGCAGCACGGCCAGGGTGGTCGTCACGCGGCCAGCCTACGGTTCCCGCGGCGGCGACTCCCGGGCCGGACCCCTCTCCTGAAAACTGCCCGAGCGGGACGGTTCCCGGGCAGACCCGGCCCCGGCTGCCCGAGAAGTGCCCGAGCGGGCGAGTTCTCAGGACAGTGCCGGCATCGATGCCTGAGAAGTGCCCGAGCGGGTCATTTCCCGCCCGGCCCCGTCTGTCGCGGCCTGTGGATGACGACCGAGGCGGTCCCGGCCGACCTGCCACGGTGACCGGCATGCCGGACGAAGAGCTCGACATCCGTCAACCGTTCACACTCGGGGACGGCCTGCGAGCGGGACTCACCGACTCCCAGCTGCGCAGCCGCGGCTTCGTGCGCCTGTTCCGGGGCTGCTTCGTCTCGGCAGCGGCCTCCCTGACTCCGGACCTCCTGGCTCGAGCAGCACTGCGGGCAGCGCCGGTCGCGTCCTTCGCCGCACGCCACACCGCGGCCCGCATTCTCGGCGGCACCGTCCCCCACGACGCCGAGACCCACGTCGGCACCGTGGGCACCGGACGCTCCCGGAAGCCGGGAATCCTGGTGCACCGATACACCGATCGCCCCGAGCTGGTCCGACGCAAGGGCGTCCGGCTGACCTCCCCCGTCCGCACCTTCCTCGACCTGGCCGAGGTGCTGTCCCTCGTCGACCTGGTCGTCCTGGGCGACTCCCTCGTCAAGCGGCGGCAGGTCGAGCCGGGGCAGCTGGTCCCGGCGGCGAGCGAGTGGCGCGGCCGTGGCGCGCGCCGCGCACGACAGGCCGCCGCCCTCGTCCGACCGGGTGTCGACTCGCCGCAGGAGACGCGGACACGCCTGCTCCTGGTGTTCGCCGGACTGCCGGAGCCGGAGGTCAACATCGAGATCCGCGACGAGTACGGCGCTGTCCAGCGCCGCATCGACCTGGGCTACCGCCGCGCGAAGCTCGGGATCGAGTACGACGGCCGGCAGCACATCGAGCGGCAGCGTGCCTGGGGCGCCGACATCCTGCGCCGCGAGGACCTCGGCAACGTCGGCTGGCGGTTCGTGGTGCTCGTCTCGGACGACCTGTTCACCTCACCGGGCGAGACGCTGACGCGGGTCGTCCGCGCCATGAGGTCGGTGGGGATGACCGTTCCGGTGCTCCGGGACGACTGGCGCCGGCACTTCCCCGGGCGGCCGGGCTGACAAGTGCCCGAGCGGGACGCTTCTCGGGGCAGGGCGCGCGCCGAGACCTGAGAACTGCCCGAGCGGGCGAGTTCCTAGGACAGGCCCGGCCCCGGCGACCTGAGAACTGCCCGAGCGGGACGCTTCTCGGCAACGCGCCGACCCGCGGGTCAGCGGCCCTGGTTCGCCACCGCCTCGGCAGCGGCCGCGGCCGCCTCCGGGTCGAGGTAGGTGCCGCCGACGGTGACCGGCTCGAGGTCCTCGTCCAGCTCGTAGAGCAGGGGCATGCCGGTCGGGATGTTGAGTCCGGCGATCGCCTCGTCGCTGATGCCGTCCAGGTGCTTGACGAGGGCACGGAGGCTGTTGCCGTGCGCGGCGACGAGCACCGTCTTCTCCTCGCGCAGGTCCGGCACGATCGCGTCCTCCCACCAGGGCAGGAACCGAGCCAGCACGTCCTTGAGGCACTCGGTGTGCGGCATCTCGTCACCGAGGTCGGCGTAGCGCGGGTCCCCGGCCTGGCTCCACCGACTGTCCGTCGGCAGGGGAGGCGGCGGGACGTCATACGAGCGGCGCCAGGTCATGAACTGCTCCTCGCCGAACTCCTCCTTGGTCTCCTTCTTGTTCTTCCCCTGCAGCGCACCGTAGTGGCGCTCGTTGAGGCGCCAGCTGCGACGGACCGGGATCCAGTGGCGGTCGGCGACGTCGAGGGCGATGTTGCCGGTCGTGATCGCCCGGCGCAGCAGCGAGGTGTGCACGACATCGGGTCGCAGGTCGGCGTCCCGGATCAGCTCGCCCCCGTGCACCGCCTCGGCACGTCCGGCGTCGGTGAGGCCGACGTCGACCCAGCCGGTGAAGAGGTTCTCGGCGTTCCACTCGCTCTCGCCGTGGCGCAGCAGGACCAGCGTGTACGTCATACCGGCGAGCCTATGGCACGGCCACGTGCGCGGATCTTTGGGACGTTTGCGCTGCTCCGGCAGCCGAAACGTGCCAAAGAAACGCCGTTCCAGCCGAGGCCCCGGGCAGCCGGGTCACTCGAGCAGGTGCCGGAACGCCTCCAGGTTGCGGGTGGACTCGCCCCGCGAGAGCCGCCAGGCCCACTCCTTCTTCATCGACTCGAGGAAGCCGAGGGCCAGCAGCTCGTTGAAGGCACCGTCGCACGCCTCGAGGACGACGCCGAGCAGCTCGTCGAGCAGCCGGTGCGCGGCCTCCGGGTCGTCGCCGGCCAGCGCCCCGAGCGGCACGCTGCCGCTGAGATAGACGTCGCCGCTCGCGTCGACCCCGTAGGCCAGGCCCGGCAGCCGCAGGTTGCGGCGCAGCAGGTAGCGGTAGACCTCGACGTGGTTCTCGTCCGGGTTGCGCACCACGAACGCCTGCACGGCGAGCGCGCGCTCACCGACGACGAGGGAGCAGACGGTGCGCAGCTTGCGCTCACCGGGGAGCGTGACGACGAGCTCCCCGGCGCGGGCTCCCCGCTCCCACTCGATCCCGGCCTCGTCCAGGAACTGCCGGACCCGGCCGGTCACCTCCTCGGTGGAGCTCACGGCACCACCGCGGCCGGCACGTCGCGCAGGGCAGCCGCGTCGTCGATCCCCGGGGCGGAACCGCGGCCGCAGGACTCGGCATACACCTCGAGCAGGCGGTCGGTGGTCGCGTCCCAGCCGAACCCGGCCGCGTGTGCCACCGCGCGCTCCCCCAGCCGGCGCCGGCGCACGTCGTCGGCGAGCAGGCCGTCGAGGACCCGTCCCCAGTGCACCGGGTCGTGCCCGTCCACCAACACCCCGCCGTCGCCGACCGCGGTCGGCAGCCCACCGACCGCCGCGGCCACGACCGGGGTCCCGCAGGCCTGCGCCTCGAGTGCCACCAGCCCGAACGACTCGCTGTATGACGGAACGCACGCCAGGTCCGCGGCGCGGTACCACCGGGCGAGCTCCTCCCGGTGGACGGGCGGCAGGAGGCGCACCTGGCCGGTGATGCCGAGCCGCTCCGCCAGCCGGACCAGCGCACCGGTGTCGGCGAGGCCGGAGCCGCTGGGCCCGCCGAGCACCGCCACGACGAGCCGGTCGCGCAGCTCCGGACGCCGCCGCAGCAGCTCGGCCGCGGCACGCAGCAGGACGTCGGGGGCCTTGAGCGGCTGGACCCGGCCGACGAAGAGCAGGACGTGGGCGTCGGCGGGCACCCCGAGCGCGGCTCGTGCCCGCGTGCGGCTGCCCGGGGCGAAGACGCGGAGGTCCACCCCCGGCGGGACGACCCGGACCTTCGCGGGATCCGCGCCGTAGAGCTCGGTGAGCGCCTGCGCCTCGTCCTCGGCGTTGGCGACGAGCCGGGCGGCGGCGTCGACGACCTGCGCCTCGCCGATCTCCCGGCCCGGGGGCTCCGGGGCGTCCCCCTCGGCGAGCGAGGCGTTCTTGACCCGCGCCATGGTGTGCATGGTGTGGACGAGCGGCACCCGCCACCGGTCCGCGGCCAGCCACCCGACCTGCCCCGAGAGCCAGTAGTGCGAGTGGACCAGGTCGTACCACCCCTCGGGCCGGGTGGCGGCCTCCCGCATCACCCCGGCCGCGAACGCGCAGAGCTGGCCGGGCAGGTCCTGCTTGGACAAGCCCTCGAACGGCCCCGCGACGACGTGCCGGACGGTGATGCCCGGCGCCGCCGGGACCACTTCGGGCAGGGCCCCGGTGGTGGCGCGGGTGAAGACGTCGACCTCCACGCCGCGCTCGGCGAGGCGCCGGGCGGTCTCGAGGACGTAGACGTTCATCCCGCCGGCGTCACCGGTGCCCGGCTGCTCCAGCGGGGAGGTGTGGACGCTGAGCATCGCCACACGGTGAAGGTCTCGGGGCGGGTCCGCCAGCATCCCTCGAGTCTGTCACGCATCCGGCGAGTGCTCGCCTCGGGCCGGTTTGCTCGGTTGAGGCCGATCCCGGCGCGCGCGGGAGCGGCCTCGACGACCTCCGGCAGGGCGCCGGTGGTGGCGCGGGTGAACACCTCGACCTCCACGCCCCGCTCGGCGAGCCGCCGGGCGGTCTCGAGGACGTAGACGTTCATCC
>DASSKF010000131.1:0-10332 GCA_035690725.1 Segeticoccus sp. | reverse complement strand
GACGGTGCCGGTGACGACGCCGTCCTCCTCCTTGATCTTCTCGATCGTGCCCCAGGCGCGCTCGTACTGGGCGCGCTTCTTGGACAGGATCAGCCGGCCCTCCTTGTCCTCCTTCTGGAGGACCAGGGCCTCGACCTCGTCTCCGACGGCCACGACCTCGGCCGGGTCGACGTCGTGCTTGATGGACAGCTCGCGCGAGGGGATGACGCCCTCGGTCTTGTAGCCGATGTCGAGCAGGACCTCGTCCCGGTCGACCTTGACGATGACACCTTCGACGATGTCCCCGTCGTTGAAGTGCTTCATCGTCGCGTCGATCGCGGCGAGCAGCTCCTCCTCAGATCCGATGTCGTTGACGGCGATCTGAGGGCTGGCCGTGGCGGCCGTGGTTGCAGTCATGTAGTAGGGGCTCCGTAAGGGACTTGGTGGTCGGTGGGCAGGACACGCCGACACGCGGCCGGTGGATCCTGGTGCTTTCAGTTCTGTGCTGCTTCGCTACCGGTGCTCGGTTCGACACCGGCATGGCGTCGCGCACGCGGAAACCGCCGCGCACACGCCGCGCCTACCCACCCTACCGAGCGGGTCTGCAGCGGTCAAAGCACGCCGGAACGAGGCAGGATACGGCAGGTGTCCACCGGTCCCCCTCCCCCGAACGGCCCGACGCCCCCGCCGGCGCCGAGCCGGGTCACCCGGCGGGACGCGGCGGTCCCGGAGACGGCGACGGCCAACCGCCGTTGGTGGGACGCCGAGGCCGACGACTACCAGGACGAGCACGGCGGCTTCCTGGGCGA
Organism: Segeticoccus sp.; assembly: GCA_035690725.1. GTDB lineage: Bacteria > Actinomycetota > Actinomycetes > Actinomycetales > Dermatophilaceae > DASSKF01. The sequence goes on along the minus strand of DASSKF010000131.1, from coordinate 9,544 downwards.
CGACGACTTCGTGTGGGGTCCCGAGGGCGTGCGCGAAGCGGACCTGCACCTGCTCGGGGACCCGGCCGACCTCACCGGACGGGTGGTGCTGGAGATCGGCGCGGGTGCGGCCCAGTGCTCGCGCTGGCTCGCCCGGCGAGGCGCAACCGTGGTGGCCACCGACCTGTCCGCCGGCATGCTGCGCCGGGCGCGGGCCATCGACGCCGGTGTGCCGGAGAGCCGGCGACCGTCCCCCTCTCCCTCGGTGCCCCTCCTGCAGTGCGACGCCCAGGCGTTGCCGCTGGGTGACGGCTGCGTGGACGTGGTCTTCACGGCATACGGCGTCTTCCCGTTCGTCGCCGACTCGGCGCGCGTCCTGCGGGAGTGCGCCCGGGTGCTGCGCCCGGGTGGGCGGCTCGTCTTCTCCGCGACCCACCCGGTCCGCTGGGCCCTGCCCGACGCCCCCGGGGAGGAGGGCCTGGTGGTCCGGCAGTCCTACTTCGACCGGACGCCCTACGTGGAGGAGGACGACGCCGGCCGCGCCACCTACGTCGAGCACCACCGGACGCTGGGTGACCGGGTGCGCGAGCTCACCGCGGCGGGTCTGCGCCTCGTCGACCTCGTGGAGCCGGAGTGGCCGGAGTGGAACACCGCGACCTGGGGCGGCTGGAGCCCGCTGCGCGGCCGGCTGCTGCCGGGGACGGCGATCTACGTGGCGGAGAAGCCCGCCGGCTCGCCGCAGCCAGCAACGTCCGGCGGAGGCGGGTGGCGCAGCTAGTGCGCGGCGTCGTGCCAGGAGCCGCCGACCCCGACACTGACCGACAGCGGCACGTCGAGCTCGATCGCCGCGCCCATCTCCCGGCACACCAGGTCCTCGACGGCCTCCCGCTCCCCGGGGGCGATCTCGAGCACGAGCTCGTCGTGCACCTGCAGCAGCATCCGCGAGCGCAGCCCCTCGCGGTCGAGGGCCCGGTCCACCCGCAGCATGGCGAGCTTGATGATGTCGGCGGCCGAGCCCTGGATCGGTGCGTTGAGCGCCATCCGCTCGGCCATCTCGCGGCGCTGCCGGTTGTCGGCGTTGAGGTCGGGTAGGTAGCGGCGCCGGCCGAGCATCGTCTCGGTGTAGCCGGTGCGCCTCGCCTCGGCCACCACCTCGCGCAGGTAGTCACGGACCCCGCCGAACCGGGCGAAGTACTCCTCCATGAGGCCGCTGGCCTCGCTCGTGGCGATGGTCAGCTGCTTGGACAGGCCGTAGGCCGAGAGCCCGTAGGCGAGGCCGTAGGACATGGCCTTGACCTTCGACCTCATCTCGGGGGTGACGTACTCCGGCTCGACGGAGAAGACGCGCGACCCGACGAACCGGTGCAGGTCCTCACCGGTGCGGAACGCCTCGATCAGGCCCTCGTCGCCGGACAGGTGCGCCATGATCCGCATCTCGATCTGGCTGTAGTCCGCGGAGAGCAAGGACTCGAACGCCATCCCCTCCTGGCTGCCGACGACGAAGATCTCGCGGATCCGCCGTCCCTCCTCGGTCCGGATCGGGATGTTCTGCAGGTTCGGGTCGGTGGACGACAGCCGGCCCGTGGCAGCGATGGTCTGCTGGTAGGTCGTGTGGATCCGGCCGTCGTCGGCGACCGACTTCAACAGGCCCTCGACGGTCTGCCGCAGCCGGGAGGCGTCGCGGTGGCGCAGCAGCGCCTCGAGGAAGGGGTGCTCGGTCTTGATGAACAGGTCCTTCAGGGCGTCGGCGTCGGTGGTGTAGCCGGTCTTGGTGCGCTTGGTCTTCGGCATCCCGAGGGTCTCGAAGAGGACCACCTGCAACTGCTTGGGCGAGCCGAGGTTGATCTCCTCGCCGCCGATCGCCTCGTAGGCGTCGAGCTGGGCCTCGCGCACGACGGTGGCGAACTCCGACTCCAGCTGCTCCATCGCCGGCACGTCGACGGCGATGCCGACCTGCTCCATGGCGGCGAGGACGTCGACGAGCGGCAGCTCGAGGTCGGCGAGCAGGGTCGTGCCGTGCGTCTCCTCCAGCCGGTGGTCCAGCTCCGCGGCGAGGTCGAGGACCGCCCTCGCCCGCACCGTCGCCGCGCGCGCCTCCGCCGTGCCGTCGGCCTCGAAGTCAAGGAGCCCCTGGCCGCCCGGCTCCTGCTCGGCGCGCAGCTCCCGCTTCAGGTGCCGCAGCACGAGGTCGGCCAGGTCGTAGGAGCGCTGGTCTGGCCGCACGAGGTAGGCGGCGAGCGCCGTGTCGCTCGTGACGCCGCGCAGCGCCAGCCCGCGCGCGGCCAGCGCCTCGAGCGCCCCCTTGGCGTCGTGTAGAGCCTTGGGCCGCTGGTCGTCGCCGAGCCAGGCCGCCAGGGCGCGCTCGCCCTCCTCGGTCAGGGTCGGGACCCCGAGGTAGGCCGCCGGGCCGCCGGGCGTGGCGACCGCCAGGGCCTCCACGTCGCCGGTGCCGCGCGCCCAGGTGCCCACCGGGTGGAGGCCGACGCGCTCACCGCCGCTCGTGTGCTGCTCCAGCCAAGGGGCGACCTGCTCGGGGCCGAGCACCTCCGGCTCGACGTCGAACCCCTCCTCCGCCTCGACCTCGACGGCCTCCAGGGTGGAGAACAGCCGGTCGCGCAGCACCCGGAACTCCAGCCCGTCGAAGACGCGGTGGACCTCCTCGCGGTCCCACTGCTGCCGCCGCAGGTCGTCCACCGCGACGTCGAGGTCGAGGTCGCAGACGAGGCCGTTGAGCCGGCGGTTGCGCAGCACGTCGTCGAGGTGGTCGCGCACGGACTGTCCCGCCTTGCCCTTGATCTCGGTGACGTGGTCGACGATGCCGGACAGGTCGCCGTACTGCCCCAGCCACTTCGCGGCGGTCTTCGGCCCGACGCCGGGGACTCCGGGCAGGTTGTCGGAGGTCTCCCCCACCAGGGCGGCGAGGTCGCTGTAGCGCTCCGGCGGGACGCCATACTTCTCCTGCACCGCGTCCGGGGTCATCCGCGCGAGGTCCGAGACGCCCTTGCGCGGGTAGAGCAGGGTGACCTGCTCGTCGACCAGCTGGATCGCGTCCCGGTCGCCGGAGCAGATGAGCACCTGGAGGCCCTGCTCGCGGGCCCGGCTCGTCAGGGTGCCGATGATGTCGTCGGCCTCGTAGCCCGGGTACTCGACGTAGCGGATCCGCAGCGCGTCGAGGACCTCCTGCACCAGGGACAGCTGGCTCTTGAACTCGTCGGGGGTGGCGGCGCGGCCGGCCTTGTACTCGGCATACTGCTCCGCCCGGAAGGTCTGCCGGGACACGTCGAAGGCGACCCCGACGTGCGTGGGCTCCTCGTCGCGCAGCACGTTGATGAGCATCGAGGTGAAGCCGAACACCGCGTTGGTCGTCTGCCCGGTCCTCGTCGAGAAGTTCTCCGCGGGCAGGGCGAAGAAGGCGCGGTAGGCCAGCGAGTGTCCGTCGAGTAGCAGCAGTCGGCTCACGGCCCCGAGCCTACGGGCCGGTCACGACAGCCCGGTCAGGACAGCCCGGTCAGCTACCGACGAGCTGCCGGGCCGACCGGCCGGCCCGTGCGCGCAGGGACCTCCGGCGCTGCAGGAGCTCCTCGAGGGCGGAGCGTTCGTCCGGCGCCCCGAGGCGACGGCGCAGCGCGGGGGTGGACGTCACCCGCCGCACGACGAAGGAGTGGAAGCCGAGGCGCGCGAAGAAGCGGTTGGTCTCCCGGGCCTGGGCGGGGACGCAGGCACCCACCTGCTCCGCGCCGCGGTCCTCGGCCAGCCGGGTCGCCGCGGCGAGCAGGGCCTTGGCGGTGCCGTTGCGGCGCGCGTGCGGCGCGACGTAGAGCTGGTCGACCCAGATGCTCGAGCTCTCCGAGAGGGCCGTGAGCGGGTTCTCCAGCAGGGCGACGTAGCCGACGGCCTCCCCCGCCGACTCGGCCAGGAAGACCGTGACCCCGTCCTGTGCCAACGCGGTGTCCACCCGCTCGTCGCGGTCGCGCAGGACCGCGGCGCGCGCCGCTCCCTGCTCGACCCGGAACGCCGTCCACAACTCGACGAACCGCTCCCGGTCTCCCGGCGTCTCCCGGGTGACGCTGCGGATCGTGACCGACCCCTGGCGGTGCCGCACCACGTCTGCCTCCACTTGATCGCTCAACTACCGAAGACTAGCCGGTCCGGGCGCCGCCCCTCCACCTGTCGGAACGGGAGGATGAGCAGGTCCGGGCGCGACTTACAGTGACCCCCGTGGAGGCGAGCTTCCCCGGCCTGGGCACGGCCATCAACGTGGGCACCGTCGTGCTCGGCTCGCTGCTCGGTATGGCGGTCGGGCACCGCCTGCCCGAGCGCACCCGCTCGGTGGTCACCGACTGCCTGGGCCTCACCACCCTGCTCATGGCCGGGCTGTCCGCCATGGCGGTGACCGACACCGCCCTCACCGACGTGGTGGGCAGCGGGGCGGTCCTCGTCGTGCTCGGCAGCCTGCTCATCGGCGGGATCGCCGGCTCCCTGCTCGGCCTCGAGCGGCGCCTCGAGGGGCTGGCCGGCACCATCCAGGGCTGGCTGGCCCGGCACCGGCGCGGACGCGGCGGCGAGGAGACCGGCCTCGACCACGGCTCGCGGGAACGCTTCATCGAGGGGTGGCTGACCGCCTCCCTGCTGTTCTGCGTCGGCCCGCTCACCATCCTCGGGTCACTGTCCGACGGCCTCGGCCGCGGCATCGACATGCTCGCCCTCAAGTCCGTCCTCGACGGCTTCGCAGCCCTGGCGTTCGCCTCCTCCTTCGGCATCGGCGTCCTGCTGTCCGCCGTCTCCGTCCTGGTCGTCCAGGGGTCCCTCACCGTCGTCGGGGTCGCCCTCGGCGCCGTGATGCCGGACGCGCAGATCTCCGCCCTGACCGCCACGGGTGGACTGCTGCTCGTCGGCATCGCGTTCCGGCTGCTGCGGCTGCGCGAGGTGCCGGTCGGCGACCTGCTCCCGGCGCTCGTCGTGGCCCCGTTGCTCACGCTGGCGGTCGGCGCCTTCGGCTGAAGAGACCCGGCTCGCCGCGCGGGACGTGCGGGGCCGGGCGGCCCTCGGGGGCTCGGTCGTCACCGGTTGGTCACGTTTCGGTCGCCATCGCCGCAACCCCTCGGCCCCGCTGCGACCCTGTGCTTAGATTCTGCGCCAATGACCCCCCACAAGGAGGACCTGTTGCGCGCTCGCCTGATCGCGGTCGTCGTCGCCTCCCTCCTGGCGTTCCTCCTCGCGCCGGCGATCCCTGCCCTGGCCGGGCCGACGGTCTCGGTCGCCACCGTCCCCAGCGCGGACGGCGACCAGTCGGTGAACGGCACCCTGCGCGGCCCGGACGGGGCAGGCGTCAAGGGCGTGCGGATCACGGTGGAGCGGGACGGCACGAGGGCCGGGACCGCGACGACCGACAAGGACGGCCAGTGGCAGGTGCCGATCGAGCAGCCCGGCAGCTATGCCGTGACGCTGCAGGTCGACTCGCTGCCACCGAAGCTGCAGCTGCGGAACAGGGGCGGCGAGACGCTGCCGGCGGTGACGGTGCGGCCCGGGGAGGACCGGACCGTCATCTTCCCGCTGATCCCCGCCTCGCAGAAGCAGGAGAAGGCGACCGCGGCGCCGACGTCGGACGCCGGCTCCGGCTCCACGGCCGCGCCCCCGGCCGCCGACGCGGACACCGAGTCCGGCACCAGCGTCTCCGGCGGTGCCGTCGACCGCGGCGCGGCGCAGCGGGCCGACGAGGCCGGTGGCTTCACCTCCCGCTTCCTCCAGCTGGTCGTCGAGGGCATCAAGCTCGGCGCGATCATCGCGATCACCGCGGTCGGCCTGTCCCTGGTGTTCGGGACCACGCGCCTGATCAACTTCGCGCACGGCGAGCTGGTCACGATCGGGGCGTTCGCCGCGCTCTGGTTCAGCACCAGCGGCGGCGGGTTCGACTTCCCGCTCGTCATCGCGACCCTCATCGCCGTCGCGATCGGCGCCCTCGTGGGCGGGGCCATGGAACGCGGCCTGTGGCGGCCGATGCGCGCCCGTGGTTCCGGGCTGATCCAGATGTTCATCATCTCGATCGGCCTGTCCCTGCTGCTGCGGCACACCATCCTGGTGATCTTCGGCTCCCGGCGCAGCACCTACGACCAGTACACCGTCCAGCAGACGATGCGGCTGGGCCCGATCGGCATCACACCCCGCGACCTGGTCGTCACGCTGCTGTCCCTCGCGGTGCTCGTCGGCGTGGCGCTCATGCTCCAGCGGACCCGGATGGGCAAGGCCACCCGGGCGATCGCGGACAACAAGGACCTCGCCGAGGCCTCCGGCATCGACGTCAACCGGGTGATCCTGCTCATCTGGATGATCGGTGGCGGCCTGGCCGCGCTCGGTGGCGTGTTCTACGGCCTCGGCCAGGCGGTCTACTGGGACATGGGCTTCAACCTGCTGCTGCTCATGTTCGCCGGCGTCATCCTCGGCGGTCTCGGCAGCGCCTACGGCGCGATGATCGGCAGCTTCGTCGTCGGCCTCGTGGCCCAGCTGTCCACCCTCTGGTTCGAGCCGGAGCTGCAGAACGCGTGGGCCCTGCTGGTGCTGATCGTCGTGCTCCTGTTCCGACCACAAGGCATCCTCGGCCGCGCGGAACGCGCAGGCTAGGGCCGGGGCGAGAAGGCAACGCAATGGACCTCATCGACGTTCTCTCCAACGCCGTCCGCGGGATGCTCGGGCCCGAGGCGGCCATCTACGCGCTGGCCGCGGTCGGCCTCAACGTGCACTTCGGCTACACCGGGCTGCTCAACTTCGGGCAGGTCGCGTTCATGATGGTCGGCGCCTACGGCGTCGCCGTCAGCGTGGTGACGTTCGGCTGGCCGCTGTGGGCCGGCGTGCTCCTGGGCATCGGGTGCGCCGTCGTCCTGGCGCTCCTGCTCGGCATCCCCACGCTCCGGCTGCGCGGCGACTACCTCGCGATCGCCACGATCGCCGCCGGCGAGGTGCTGCGGTACTTCTACCGCTCCGACTTCGCCGAGCCGGTCACGGGAGGGGTCTACGGGCTGCGACAGTTCGCCGACCCCTTCTTCGACGCCAGCCCGATCCCCATCGGCCGCTATGGCATCGGACCGTTCCAGTTCGACTCCCGCTCGCTGTGGGTGATGCTCGTCGGCTGGGGGCTGGTCGCGCTGGCCTGCCTGCTGGTCTACCTGCTGGTGCACAGCCCCTGGGGGCGCGTGCTGCGCTCGGTCCGCGAGGACGAGCTCGCGGCCCGCAGCCTCGGAAAGAACGTCTACGGCTTCAAGCTGCAGAGCCTCGTCCTCGGCGGCGTGCTGGGGGCGATCGCCGGCTCACTGCTCGCCATCAACGTCCAGTCGGTGCAGCCGGACAGCTACAACCCCGTGGTCACGTTCTACCTCTACGCGATCGTCATCCTGGGCGGCGCCAGCCGGGTCCTCGGACCGGTCCTCGGGTCGCTCATCTTCTGGTTCTTCGTGACCTTCCTCGACGCGATCCTGCGGCAGGGGACCTCGAGCGGCGTGATCCCGTCGGCGATCCTCGACGGCGCCGACGTCGGCGCTGTCCGGTTCGCGTTCGTGGGGCTGGTCCTCATCCTGCTGATGGTGTTCCGGCCGGCGGGACTCCTGGGCAACCGGAAGGAGATGCGTCTCGATGTCCGCTGAGCACTCACCGAGCGATCCGTCCACCGAGCCGTCGAGCGGTCGCCGGGCGGCCGCCGAGGCGCTGGCACCGTGCCGCGCCGAACCGGGCGTCGCCAAGCCGGACCCGATCCTCGTGGCCGACCACGTCAGCCGCAGCTTCGGCGGACTGCGTGCCGTGGACGTCGACCACCTCGAGGTACAGCGCGGCACCATCACGGCGCTCATCGGCCCCAACGGCGCGGGAAAGTCCACGTTCTTCAACCTCGTCTCCGGCTTCGACAGGGCCGACACCGGCACGTGGAGCTTCGAGGGCACCCGCATCAACGGGATGTCGGCCAACCGGATCGCCCGGCGCGGCATGGTCCGCACCTTCCAGCTCACCAAGGCGCTCATGCGCCTGACCACGCTGGAGAACGTCATGCTCGGCGCCACGGGCCAGGTCGGCGAACGCTTCGTGCCGGCGATCCTGCGGCCGCTGTGGCGCTCCCAGGAGCGCGAGATCGAGGCCCGGGCCGACGAGCTGCTCGAGCGGTTCAAGCTGGCGCACATGCGCGACGAGTTCGCCGGCACCATGTCCGGCGGCCAGCGCAAGCTGCTCGAGATGGCGCGGGCCATGATGGTCGACCCGTCGATGATCATGCTCGACGAGCCCATGGCAGGCGTGAACCCGGCCCTCACCCAGTCGCTGCTCGGGCACATCGAACGGCTGAGGGACGAGGGCACGACGATCGTCCTCGTCGAGCACGACATGGACGTCGTCATGGGCGTGAGCGACTGGATCATCTGCTTCGCCGAGGGAGAGGTCATCGCCGAGGGGCGCCCCTCCGACATCCGGTCCAACGCGGCCGTCATCGACGCCTACCTCGGCACGCGGCGCGCCCTGCCGCAGGATGCGAAGGAGGAGAGCTCGAGATGAGTGAGGACGTCGTGCTGCGCTCCGAGGAGCTGGTCGCCGGATACATCCCGGAGGTGGACATCCTGCAGGGGTGCAGCGTCCACGTCGACAACGGCGAGCTCGTCGGGATCATCGGCCCCAACGGTGCCGGCAAGTCCACCCTGATCAAGGCTATGTTCGGCCTGGTCCCCGTCCGAGGCGGACGCGTGCTGCTGCACGACGACGACGTGACCGGCTTGGCCGCACACACCCTCGTGGGCAAGGGCCTGGGCTACGTCCCGCAGAACAACAACGTGTTCCCGTCGCTGACGATCCACGAGAACCTGGAGATGGGACTCTTCCTGCGGCCCAAGGAGTTCCGCACGCGCTACCGCATCGTCACCGAGCTGTTCCCCCTCCTCGACGAACGGCGGGCACAGAAGTGCGGCTCCCTGTCCGGGGGTGAGCGCCAGGTGGTGGCAATGGGCCGGGCCCTGATGACCTCCCCCGACGTCCTCTTCCTCGACGAGCCATCGGCCGGCCTCTCGCCGCTGATGCAGGACTCGGTGTTCGAGTCGGTGAAGACCATCAACGAGGCCGGCGTATCCATCCTCATGGTCGAGCAGAACGCCCGGCGCTGCCTCGAGATCTGCCACCGCGGCTACGTGCTCGACCAGGGCCGGGACGCCTACACCGGGACGGGCGCCGAGCTGCTGAACGACCCGAAGGTGATCGAGCTCTACCTCGGGACGCTGGCCCGGGTCGGCTGACCCCAAGGCGTTTCTTTGGGACGTTTCCGCTGCTGTGACAGCGGAAACGTCCCAAAGAAACGCATGTCTCGGGGTGCGGCCGATGGTGTTCGCCGATGGTGTTCGCCGACAGTGATCTTCCCGGAGCAGCGCTTCCACGCCGCAGCCGAAGGGCCCGACCACCTCGTGGTGGTCGGGCCCTTCGTGCTGTCAGCCGCTGTCAGCGGGACGGGGTGGGATGCCTCACTCCGCCGGCGCCGACGTGCGCGTGTCGAGCGTCTTCAGCTTGCCGTTCTCGAAGCCGTAGACCTCGATCGTGGCCTTGCCCG
>DASSKF010000130.1:0-7274 GCA_035690725.1 Segeticoccus sp. | reverse complement strand
CCGCCGTACTCCGGCCCACTGTCCCGGCACTCCCACCCGAACAGCCCGGAGTAGAAGGCCTTCGCGGCCTCCACGTCGGTGACCATCACGTCGATCCAGCAGGGCGTGCCCTCGGGCCACACGTCGTCGTGGGTCGGCATGCCGCTCCTTCGCGTCCGGGCCGGCCGTCACGGGCAGCCGGTCACGGGCAGCCTGCCACCAGCCGCTGCCGCGACGCCAGCAGCCACTGCTTAGACTCACCGGCGATGTCCGAGCCCGCCGACGCGAACCTGCCCGTCCCGGGCCTGACCCGACTGCTCACCTCTCGCCCGTTCGCCCGGTCCCGCCGGGCGGCGGAGACGTTGGTGACCGACCGGCAGCGGCTGCTGCAGCTGGTCGAGCAGGTCGCGCGCAAGGACTTCCCGCACGCGCCCGCGGTGCCGCACGGGCCGGAGGTCGGACCGGCCGTCGCCCTGGTGCTCGCCCGCGCGGACGCGATCGACGACCCCGACGCCCCCGAGCCGACCGCGCTCGAGGCGGCGCACCTGCGCCTGGTGGTCGCCGCCCTGCACTACCTCGTCACCGTCGACGACGTCATCCCCGACGACCGCCCCGGCGGGCGGGTGGACGACGCCGCGATCCTGCGCTGGGTGTTCGGCGCAGCGGCCGAGGAGCTCGGGCCCTACCTGCGCCCCTGAGCCGGCACCCGCTCACCCACCGGAGCGCAGGCGCACCAGCAGGCGCAAACGCATCCGACGGCGCCGCACCGCGCAATAGACTGCGGTGTTCCCGACTCGGTTGGGGGTGGCACCGTGCCGACCCTGACGTTCACCGGACTGCTCGTCGTCGGCGTCGTCGCCGTCGCGGTGCCGCTGCTGCTCGAGCTGGTCCCGTCCCTGCCGCTCCCGTCGCTGGTCCTGGAGATCGTGGGCGGGATCGTGGTGGGCCCGGCCGTGCTGGGCTGGGTGCACGTGGACGCACCGGTCCAGGTCGTGTCCGACCTCGGGCTGGGCATGCTGCTGTTCATGGCCGGCTTCGAGATCGACCCGCAGCGACTGCGCGGTCGGCTGATGAGCCTGTCGGTCGCCGGGTACGCCGGGTCGGTCGCGCTGGGCATCCTGGCCGGTTACCTCCTCTTCGCCGGGTCCCTCGTCCTGACGCCGATCCTCATCGCGATCCCGCTCATGTCGACGTCCCTCGGGGCACTGATCCCGCTGCTCAAGGACGCCGGCCAGACGGACACCGACTTCGGCCAGCTCGTCATCACTGCCGGCACGATCGCCGAGTTCGTGCCGGTCGTGCTGCTCTCGCTGCTCTTCTCGCTGACCTCGGAGTCACCCGCCGGCGAGCTGCTCCTGCTCGGCGGCTTCGGCCTGGTCGTCGCCGCCGCGGCGGTCGCCCTGACCCGAGCCGTCCGGGCGGACTGGCTGACCGCCGTGCTGCGCCGGCTCGACGACACGAGCAGCCAGCTGCGGGTCCGGCTCGCGATCGTGCTGGCGCTGGCGTTCGCCGTGGCGGCCGAGCAGTTCGGGCTCGCGATGATCCTCGGCGCGTTCATGGCCGGCGTGATCCTGCGCGTCCTCGGGCAGTACGAGCCGGACGTGCAACCGGTGTTCCGGATCAAGCTCGAGTCGATCGCGTTCGGCTTCCTGGTCCCGGTCTTCTTCGTCGCGACGGGCGTGGAGCTCGACATCGGTGCCCTGGTCAACCCGGGCACGATGGCCAAGGTCCCGGTCTTCCTGGCCGCGATGCTGCTGGTCCGGGGACTGCCTGCGCTTGCCTACCGGACGTTGTTGCCGCAGCGCCTGGTGCTGTCGGCGGGGCTGCTCCAGGCGACCACCCTGACGATGCCGATCGTGGTGGTGCAGCTGGGCATCGAGCTGGGCCGGTTGACCTCGGGGACCGGCGCCGCGCTGTTGACCGCGAGCCTGCTGTCCGTCGTCCTCTTCCCCCGGCTCGGCCTGTCGCTGCTGCGGGCCCCGCGAGCGGACGCGGTGCCGGCCTGAGCGGCCTGCGCCGACCGGGATCAGGACCGGCCCGCTCCGGCCAGCTCGGCCGCGAGGTGGTCCACCAGCCCATGGCAGGCAGCCTCCACCTCGCGCAGGCAGCGGTCGAACCCCTGCGCGTCACCGAAGTAGGGGTCGTCCGTCTCCAGGGTCCGCGCGGCCACCGCCTCCGGGTCGAACTCGCGCAGCAGCCGCACCTCGGCGTCCCCGGGACGGGCCAGCTCCTCCAGCGCTTCCCGGTGGCCGAGGTCGGCGACCAGCACCAGGTCGTGCTCGGCCAGCCAGCGCTCGGTGACCTGCTGTGCCCGGTGGGCGGACCCGTCATACCCGTGCTCCTGCAGGGCCGTCAGGGTGCGCGGGTCGGCCGGGTCCCCGACGTGCCAGTCCCCGATCCCTGCCGAGTCGACCCGGACCCGCTCACCGAGGCCCGCGGCCTCGACCATCGACCGGAGGATCACCTCCGCCATGGGGGAGCGGCAGATGTTGCCCGAGCAGATGACGCTGACGCGGTATGCCGTGTGGTCGCCGGTGCCAGTCATGGCGCCATTGTGACCGGAGCGGGTCAGAGGGTGACCCACGCGGGGGACTCGGCGCGGAAGCGCTCCCGCTCCCAGGACCCGGCCTCCTCGGGGATCCGCCCGATGAGCGGCGCGTCGGTCACCGAGGGCAGGTCGCTGAGGTTGGTCAGGGCCACCAGGTCGGGGTCCTTCGGCCACGACCCGAGCACCACGCCGAGGCACTCCAGGTCGCGGGCGGCGAGCGCCTCCGTGGTGAGGGCGCAGGCGTTCAGCGCGCCGAGGCCGGGACGGGTCACGACGACCACCCCGACCCGGGCGTGCCGGTGCCGCAGGGTGATGCCGAGGTCGGCGAGCGTGCCGCCGGGCCCGTCGAGGCGGTCGAGGACCCCGCCGGTGCTCTCCACGAGGACGAGGTCGACGTCCTCGCGACCGGCGAAGGAGATGAGCCGGTCGGCGTGCTCGTCCACCAGCGGCAGCACGACCCCCCGGCGCCGGGCGCCGGTCACCAGCGGGAGCGGATCCTCGAGCCGGAACAGCTCGTGGGTCTCGACGTCCCCCGCGAGGCGCACGACCTCCTCCAGGTCTCCGGGCTCCCCCTCACGGCGGCCGGTCTGCGCGAGCTTGACCACGACGACCCGCAGGTCGTGCTGGTCGAAGCCGGCAGCCAGCGCCGCGGTCGTCACCGTCTTGCCGACACCGGGGCCGGTGCCGGTGACGACCATGATCGGTGCCAGGAGAGCCATCAGGGCCGATTGTGTCCCATGGCCGCCCACGGAGCCGTGTGGGCGCCTCCCGAACCACCGCGGAGTTGCGGCCGGACCGTGACACAGGTGTCACGCTCCGGCCGCAACTTCCGTCGGGAGGGGGTCAGCGCAGGTGGGCGCCCCCGCCGAGCCCGCCCTCGCCGGCGAGCCCGGTGCTCGTGGCGGGCAGTGGGGCGGTGACCGGCGCGGCCGCGGGGGCCCGGCTGACGACGTAGCTGGCGTAGGCCGACGCCGTGAACAGCACCAGCGCGCTGAGCCCGTGCAACGTGCCCATGAGCCCGGCGGGACCGGGCACCACGGCCAAGCCGATCTGCACGGCGACGTCGGCGAGGATGATGGCGGCCCACTTCACCGCGCCCTCGAAGCGTGCGACGAGTGCCACGACGAGCAGGACCAGGGCGAGCAGCGGGATGAGCATCTCGCCGTCCATGGCGTGGATGGCGAACCCGGCTCCGCCGACGTCGGAGTTCTTGTCGATCGTGGCGTTCTCCTCGAACACCGCGTGGCCGATGCTGAACATGGTCTACGCGATTGCCGCGGCCTGGACCATGACGAGGACGGCGATGGGGGTGACGCGCGGGGAAACCGTGAAAAACCGTTCGCCCTTCCCGAGGCTCAGGCGTCCCGGTAGCCGTTCGGGTTCTGGGACTGCCAGCGCCAGGCGTCGGCGCACATGTCCTCGACCGACTTCATGGCGCGCCAACCGAGCTCGGCGTGGGCGCGGGAGGGGTCGGCATACGACGTCGCGATGTCGCCGGGACGGCGCCCCACCACCTCGTGGGGCAGCTCGCGCCCGACCGCCTTCTCGAACGCGCGCAGCAGCTGCAGCACGCTGGTGCCGCGGCCGGTCCCGAGGTTCCAGGTGCTGACCGGCTCGTCGGTCCGGGTGAGCTTGTCGAGCGCGGCCACGTGACCGGCGGCGAGGTCCTCCACGTGGATGTAGTCGCGCACGCCGGTGCCGTCGACGGTGTCGTAGTCGTCGCCGAAGACGCGCAGCTTCTCGCGCCGGCCGATCGCGACCTGGGCGATGAACGGCATGAGGTTGTTCGGGATGTCGCTCGGGTCCTCGCCGATCGTGCCGGACTCGTGGGCGCCGACCGGGTTGAAGTAGCGCAGCAGCGCGATGCGCCAGTTCTCCTGGGCGGCGGCGACGTCGCGCAGGACCTGCTCCTGCATCACCTTCGTCCACCCGTAGGGGTTGGTCGCCGACGTCGGGCGGTCCTCGGTGGCCGCCTCCTGGTCCGTGCCGTAGACCGTGGCCGAGGACGAGAAGACCAGCTTGTCCACGCCGTGCCGCTGCATCGCCCGCACCAGCGAGAAGGTCGAGCCGAGGTTGTTCTCGTAGTACTCCAGCGGTTTCGCGACGCTCTCGCCGACCGCCTTGAACCCGGCGAAGTGGATGACCGCGTCGATCTGCTCGTGCGCGAACAGGTGCTCGGTCTTGTCGGCGTCCCGCAGGTCGAAACCGTGCACCGGCAGGTGGGTCCCGGTGATCGCCTCGAGGCGGCCGACGACGGCGGGCTTGGCGTTGGAGAAGTTGTCCACGATCACCACGTCGTGCCCCGCTGCCACGAGCCGGACGACCGTGTGGGACCCGATGTAGCCGGCTCCGCCGGAGACGAGTACGCGCATGGGCGCCACCCTATGGGCCCGTCCCCAGCGGTATGCCGTGTGCACCGAGTGCTGTGTGCTTGGCTGGGGGGCGTGGACGCATGGGTGGAGCAGCTGGTCGTCCCGCGAGCGGAGGTGGCGACCGGTGACGCGGCGGCCGCCAACGTGTGGGTCGTGGGGGATGCCCAGGAGTGCGCGGTGGTCGACCCGCTCGGCGACATGGCCGGCATACGGGCCGTGGTGGGGGAGCGTCGGGTCCGGTTCATCCTGTGCACCCACGTCCACCCCGAGCACGTGTCCGGGGCGATCGACCTGGCCGAGGCGACGGGCGCGCTGATCTTCCTGCACGGTGACGAGTTCCCGTTCTGGGCGCGACACCGGCCGGACCGGCGCCCCGACGTGGAGGTGGTCGAGGGGTTGACCGTCGACGTCGGACGCACCCGGGTCGCGGCGATCCACACCCCCGGTCACACCCCGGGGAGCACCTGCTGGCACGGGCTCGACCTCGACGCGGTGTTCACCGGGCACACCCTCGGCGCCGACGGCCCGCACGTCGCCGGACGGGCCTTCGACATCGAGGAGCAGGTCGCGTCGATCCGCGGCCGGCTGTTCTCGCTGCGCAACCAGACGGTCGTGCACCCCGGCGTCGGCCCGGACACCCGGATCTCCACCCAGCGGTGGGACGTGGAGTTCTGGCGATAGCCCCCACACCTGCGGGAGAGTTGCGGCCGGGGCGGGACGCACCCGTCACGCTTCGGCCGCAGCTCCCCGGTGTCGGTGCGGTCCGTAGGCTGCGGTCATGGTCGACCCCCAAGCGATCCTGACCGACCGGGTGCAGGCGGCGATCGGCGCTGCGCTCGGCCCGGAGCTCGCCGACGCGGACCCGGTGATCCGCCCGTCGCAGTTCGCCGACTACCAGGCCAACGCCGCCCTGGCGCTCGCCAAGCGCGTGGGCCGACCGCCCCGGGACCTGGCCGCCGCCATCGCCGAGCACCTCGCCGGCGACGAGGTGTGCGCGTCGGCCGAGGTCAGCGGCCCGGGCTTCCTCAACATCACGCTCCGGGACAGCTGGATCGCCGGCGCCGCCGGTGCCCTGGGCCGGGACGACCGCGTCGGCGTGCCCACCCAGCCGCGCCAGGTCGTACCGATCGACTACTCGGCGCCCAACGTCGCCAAGGAGATGCACGTCGGCCACCTGCGGACCACGGTCGTGGGCGATGCGCTCGCCCGGACGCTGGAGCACCTCGGCCACGACGTCATCCGGCAGAACCACATCGGCGACTGGGGCACGCCGTTCGGCATGCTCATCGAGCACCTGCTGGACGTGGGGGAGGGCTCACCGGAGGCTCAGCTGCTCGAACAGGACCCGAACGCCTTCTACCAGGCCGCCCGCCGACAGTTCGATTCCTCACCGGAGTTCGCCACCCGGGCACGCGTGCGCGTGGTGGCCTTGCAGGGCGGCGACAGCGAAACGCTGCGGCTGTGGCACGAGCTGGTCGACCGCTCGAGGCGCTACTTCAACCGGGTCTACCGGGCCCTCGACATCACGCTGACCGATGACGACCTCGCCGGCGAGTCGACCTACAACGACGAGCTGGCCGACGTCTGCGCCGAGCTGGAGGACAAGGGGCTCGCACGCATCGACGAGGGAGCCCTGTGCGTCTTCCTGCCCGGCATCACCGGCCGCGAGGGCAAGCCGGTGCCGCTGATCGTGCGCAAGAGCGACGGCGGGTACGGCTACGGCACCACCGACCTCGCGACCATCCGGCACCGGGTGCGCGACCTGCGCGCCGACCGGGTGCTCTACGTCATCGGCGCGCCGCAGCACCTGCACCTGACGATGGTGTGGGAGACCGCCCGGCGCGCCCAGTGGCTGCCGGACGACGTCGAAGTCGTCCACGTCCAGATCGGCAACGTGCTCGGCACGGACGGCAAGCTGCTGCGGACCCGGAGCGGGGCGCCGGTGCCGCTGGTGTCCCTGGTGGACGACGCGGTGACGCGGGCGGCCGCTGTGGTGTCGGAGCTGCGCCCGGATTTGGACGAGGCGGAGCGAGCCGCAATCGCCCGTGACGTGGGGGTCGGCGCGGTGAAGTACGCCGACCTGTCGGTGGCGCACGACACCGAGTACGTCTTCGACTTCGACCGGATGCTCGCCCTGCACGGCAACACCGGGCCCTACCTGCAGTATGCCGTCGCGCGACTCCGCTCCCTCCTCGCCCGCGCGGGACGGGACGTCGGGCAGCAGACGCGAGCGGTCGTCATACGGGAACCCGCGGAGCGGTCACTGGCCTTGTCGTTGTTGGGTTTCGGCAGTGTCGTGGAGCAGGTGGGCGACCTGCTGGAGCCGCACCGGCTGTGCGGCTACCTGTTCGACCTGGCGCAGGCGTTCACGACCT
>DASSKF010000129.1:0-36514 GCA_035690725.1 Segeticoccus sp. | reverse complement strand
CTGGCCCACGCGAACGGCGCTCGGTCACGGGAACGTTCCCGTGACCGAGCGCCGTTTCGCGAGCCGGTGCGACCTTGCCGTTACGCCTTGGCGGCCGCGAACCCCTGGTCGAGGTCGGCGATGATGTCGTCGATGTGCTCGATGCCGACGCACAGGCGCACCAGCCCCGGCGTCACCCCCGCGGCGAGGCGGGCCTCGTCATCGCCCTGGGAGTGCGTCGTGGACGCAGGGTGGATCACCAGCGAGCGGACGTCGCCCATGTTGGCCACGTGGCTGTGCAGGGTCAGGCCCTCGACGAACTTGCGCCCCGCCTCGAGGCCGCCCTCGATCTCGAAGGCGAGCACGGCTCCGGCGCCCCGCGGCGTGTACTTCCGGGCGAGCTCGTGGTACTCGCTGTCGGGCAGGGAGGCATAGCGCACCGACTGCACCTGCGGGTGCTCGGAGAGGTACCGCGCCACCTTCTGGGCGTTCTCGACGTGCCGCTCCATGCGCAGGCTGAGCGTCTCGATGCCCTGCGCGACGAGGAACGCGTTGAAGGGCGCCGGCGCGGACCCGAGGTCACGCAGCAGCTGCACGCGCGCCTTGAGGATGAACGCCAGGTTCGCGCCGAACTGGCTGCCCACACCGAAGTCGCGGGCGTAGACCAGCCCGTGGTAGCTCTCGTCCGGCTGGTTGTAGTTCGGGAACCGCTCCGGGTACTTCGCGAAGTCGAAGGTGCCGCCGTCCACGAGGGCGCCGGCGATGACCGTGCCGTGGCCGCTGAGGTACTTGGTCACCGAGTGGACGACGATGTCCGCGCCCCACTCCAGCGGCCGCAGCAGGTAGGGCGTGGCGATCGTGTTGTCCACGATGAACGGCACGCCGACCTCGTGCGCGACCCCCGCCACCCCTTCGAGGTCGAGGACCTCGCCCTTGGGGTTGGCGATCGTCTCGCCGAAGATCACCTTGGTGTTCGGCCGCACTGCCGCGCGCCACGAGTCGGGGTCGGTGGTGTCCTCGACGAAGGTCGTCTCCACGCCGAGCTTGGCGAGGGTGTACTTGAGCAGGTTGTACGTGCCGCCGTAGAGGTTCGGGCTCGCGACCACGTGGTCGCCCACCTCGGCGATGTTGAGGATCGCGAAGGTCGAGGCCGCCTGGCCGGACGACAGCAGCAGCGCCCCGACGCCGCCCTCGAGGCTGGCGATCCGCTGCTCGACGGCGTCCGCCGTCGGGTTCATGATCCGCGTGTAGATGTTGCCGAGCTTCTTCAGCCCGAAGAGGTCGGCCGCGTCCTCGGTGTCCTCGAAGACGAAGGACGTGGTCTGGTGGATCGGCAGAGCGCGTGCGCGGCTCGCGTCGACCGTCTGACCTGCGTGGACCTGCCGGGTCTCGAAGGACCACTGGGGGGTGTTGTCAGCCATCGTTGGTGGGTGCCTTTCCTGCGTCGTGCGGTATGCCGGTCGCGCGCCCTCGCGGTGACGGGCGCGGGATGCTCGTGCGCGTGGGAATGGGCACGCGCACGAGCAGTGCGGGTGCAGGAGCTGCAGGCCCGCGCTTGCCGGGACTCCGTCCTGCCGGCCGGCAGGTGGCGGGGACCCGACCTGGTCATCACCCGGGGCACCCCACCGCGGTGGAGGGTTGCCGGTCAGCGAGCCGGGGCTTGGCGCTGACGCTCATGACCTGAGGGGAACGATACCCACGCTGCCCACGTGGCGGGAACCGCATCTCGCGATCCGGACCCGCCACGGGGCGGGAGTGGTCAGGCGGTGAACAGGATCCGCCACGCCTCCGGGCCGCGCTCGAGGTACTCGGTGCTGAACCGGCCGGCGAAGCGCTGCTCCACCTGCTGCAGCAGCGGCAGCGGGTCGTGCGGGGCGACGAGCACGAGGCCGCTGCCGTCCGGGACCGCCTCGAGCGCCCCGAAGACGGTCGCGTGCCGGATGGCGTGCGGCACGATCCGGGCGTCCAGCTCGGGATAGGACGTCGCGCCGCAGCCACCCTCGCCGCAGCCGCAGCTGTGCCCCTGGGTGGCGGCCGGCTGCGCCGTCGCGCCGTCGTGCACGTGCCCGTGACCATGTCCGTCGCCGTGCCCGTGCTCGGACGCGGCGGCGCCGAGCAGCTCGTGCATGCCGCCGAGCACCTCCTGGAGCGAGACGGAGGGGTCGGCGGCGAGCAGCGGCAGGATCTGGTCGTTCTCCTTGCCGAGGTGGCTGTCGAAGAGCACCCGCAGGGCGGTGGCGTAGCCGGCCGCGTGGACCGGGGTCGGGGCGTCGCTCACGGCGCGGACCAGGTCGGTGAGGACGCCGTGCTCGGCGAGCATCGCCTCGATGAGCAGGCGGGCCCGCTCGTCCCGGTGGGCCAGCGGGTACATCGCCTTCTCCTCGGCGAGCGCGTGGGGCACCAGCTCGCGCTCGCAGAACGCGACGAACGCCCGTCGCGCCACGTCCGCGGAGGGCGCGCCGTGCGGGTCGGTGGCGGCGGTGACGAGGGCCTGGGTGTGGGTGGCGAGCGAGGCGGCGAGCTCGGCGTGGTGCTGCCGGACCGCTTCGACGGCGGCCGAGTCGGCTTCACTGGTGGCGACGACGACGGTGTTCATCGGTGACTCCTGGGTTGGTCGTGCGTTGGTTGTGCGTTGGTCGTGGCGGCGGCTCCGCCCGGTGGCCCGCGGGGCTCGCGGTCTGTCCCGGAGTTTATTACCATCGGTCCCGTGGAAAATAATTCGAGACGGCGACCGGCCGCGCCGGCCTACGGACCCCGGGTCACCGACTGGCGCCGCGCCGCGCCCGTCCTCTCCCCCTCGCGCGCCCGCGTGCTCGACCTGCTGCGCGACCAGCCGGAGCCGTGCACCGTGGCCGCGCTGGCCACGCTGTGCCACCAGCATCCGAACACCGTGCGCGAGCACCTCGACGGCCTGGTCGCCAGCGGCCTCGCCGAGCGCACCCGTGCCGCGACCTCCGGCCGCGGCCGGCCCGCCTGGCTGTACGCCTCCACCGAGGAGGCCGTCCTGTCGCCCGGCGCCCGCCAGTACGCCGACCTCGCCATCGTGCTCGCCGAGCAGCTCGCCGAGCAGGACCGCTCGCTCGACCGGGCCCGCGCTGCCGGCCGCCGGTGGGGCAGCCGGCTCGCCTCCCGGACAGGCGCCGACGAGGCGACTGCCCCCCGGGACGCGCACGCCGCGGTCGTGCACCTGCTCACCGACCTCGGCTTCGCGCCCGAGCAGGACGCCGGACCTGCCGCCGGCGCGGAGGGCGAGATGACCGCGGCGCAGGTCGTGCACCTGCGCCGGTGCCCGCTGCTCGAGGCGGCCTACCAGCACCCCGACATCGTCTGCAGCGTCCACACCGGGCTGGTCGAGGGCGCGCTCAAGGCCGCCGGGGACCGGGCGACGACGGTCGACCTGGAGCCGTTCGCCGAGCCGGGCGCCTGCCGGCTGACGCTGTGCGGCTGTGGCCGGCCGCACTGACCCTAGCGGCGGGCGCGGGCCGCGGCCTCAGCCCAGCTGCGTCACGAGGTGCAGCACGAGGCCGACGAGGGCACCGACCACCGTGCCGTTGATCCGGATGAACTGCAGGTCACGCCCGACGTGCAGCTCGATCCGCCGCGCCGCCTCCCGTCCGTCCCACCGGTCGACGGTCAGCGAGATGACCCCGGCGAGCTCGCGACCGTAGCTGCGCACCAGGCGCGCGCCGACGTCGGCCACCCGGGCGTCCCACCGCTGCTGCAGCTCCCCGTCGCTCGCCAGCTGCTCGCCGAAGCCCACCAGCTCCGCCTGCGCTCGCTGGCGCAGCGCCGAGTCCGGGTCCCCCAGCGCGTCCAGCAGCACGACCCGGATGGCGTCCCACACCGCCACGAGGGTGCGTCCCGTCTGCGGGTGGGCCAGCAGGTGCTCCTTGAGCAGCTCCGCCCGCGCCATCGTGGACGGGTCGTGCTGCAGGTCCCGGGCCAGCTCGGCCAGCAGGCGGTCGAGGGCCTCGCGCGCCGGGTGCCGCGGGTCGTCGCGGACGTCGTCCACCCAACCGACCACCTCGAGCTGGACCCGCTCGACCACGCGGTCGTCGAGCCACTGCGGCGACCACCACGGCGCGCGGGCCCGGATGACCCGGGCGACGGTGCGCTCGTTGGTCCGCAGCCACCCCGCGAGCTCGCCGACGAGCAGGTCCACCATGCCGTGGTGGGCCCGGTCCGCGACCACGGCCTCGAGCAGCCGTCCCGCGACCGGGCTCACCGGCTCCCGGCCCAGCCGGGGCAGGAGCACGTCCTCGGCGAAGGCCCGCACGTCCTCGTCGGCCACCCGACCCAGGCCGCGGCCCAGCGGACCGGCGGCCCCGTCCACGGCGCGGGCACTGTTCCCGGGATCGGCCAGCCACTCCCCCACCCGCCGACTCACGCCGGCGCCCTGCAGCCGCTCCCGGGCGTTGTCCTCGGTGAGGAAGTTCGTGGTGACGAACTCCTCCAGGCTCCGGCCCAGCGCCTCCTTGCGCTCCGGGATGATCGCGGTGTGCGGGACCGGCAGCCCGAGCGGGTGCCGGAACAGCGCGGTCACCGCGAACCAGTCGGCGAGCGCCCCAACCATGGCCGCCTCGGCCGCCGCGTGGGCGTAGCCGAGCCAGCCGTCGCGGTGCAGGGTCAGCAGGAAGACGACGGCGGCGAGGACCAGCAGGCCGAGCGCGACGCCTCGCATCCGGCGCAGTCCACGACGCCGCTGGGCGTCGCCGGGCCCGCCCGGGTCCGGGACGGGCCCGGGACCGGCCGAGACACGAGTGGCGCCGCCGGCGTCGGCGCGAGCGGGGCGTTCGGTGGCAGGCACGCCGCCCATCCTCCCCCCCCGGGGACGACGTCCCCCTTCAGGCGGCGCGGGCCAGCGGGGGCAGCCGGCGCGAGCCGTGGCGGGTGAACAGGTGCACGCCGAGGACCCGGCAGCGTCCGTCCGCCAGCACGTGCAGCGCCCGCTGCCAGGCCAGGTCGCCCGGGGTGATGCTCAGCCCGTCGCCACGGCTGAGTGCCATGAGCAGTCCCCCCTGCCGGTCGCCGAACCGCTCCCCGCCGCACATCTGCGCCAAGGCCGCGACGACGGGCCCCAGGAGGTCGGCTCGTTCGTCGATGGTGGCGCACCCCGGCGCGGCTTCGTTGGTCAGCGCGGGCTGCACCAGCCGGTCGTCCGGGTCGCACAGCACCACGGTGACGGCACCGCCAACCCTGTGCCTGGGGTGCACGACCATGTCGAGGACCGCGGTGGCGACGGCGTCGTCGGACAGCGGCCGGAAGGGCCAGTCGGGAGGCAGGTCGGCGCTCATGTCACCGATCATGGCGCCGGTCGGACCCGCGGGACCGGTTGTCCACAGGAGCACTTTCGTGGCTCAGTGGGCCGGCCGTCGCGGGCCGAGGACGACGGTGCGCACGAAGTGCACCGCCATCGCGACGAACACGAGCGACCACACGAGGACGGCGAACCACAGCTCGCCGCTGCCCACCCGCTCGACGATCGGGAGGCGGTCGGCGGAGCCGATGGACAGGCAGGCGACGCCGTACATCCCGACTGGGAAGACCATGCCCCACAGTCCGGCGTCGTAGGTCAGCGGCACCTTGCGCACGACGTGCCGCCACCACCCCGCGGCGACGAGGGCCGGGATCAGCCAGGTGGCGAACGCCCAGAAGAGCAGCCACAGTCCGGCGATGAGGTCCCGCTCGGACTCCAGGACCGGGGCGGGGCGCATACCGGCGATGTGCGCCCCCGCCACGACGGTGATGGCGCAGGCCCCCATGGCGACCCAGTAGGAGGCGGTGAGGTCACGCGGCCCGACCGGGTAGAGCATGAGGCGCAGGGCGACAAAGACCCCGGCTGCGGCATACAGGAAGACGCCGACCGCCCACGCGACCACCGCGAGCAGCGCCAGCCCGCTGCGGTAGTCGCCGGCCACCGGCTCCATGGCGGTGGCCGCGATCGCGACCGACTGGCTCGAGACGACCCAGTCGAACCAGGTGCCGTTCGCCGTCGCGATGAGCGGGCGCTCCTTGCGGCCGATGGCGACGGTCCACGGCACGACGTAGCCGAGCACCAGCCAGCCGAGGCTGCCCAGGACGAGCAGCACCGCCGTCCAGGTGAACCGCCCGTCCATCGCCAGCCGGCTGCCGAGCACGTTGGCGCCTGCGACGAAGGTGAAGAAGCCGAAGTCCGTGCGCGGGTCGGTGAACTCGGTGACCACGGCATCGCGGTAGCGCAGCAGGCGGACCACGGTGAGGGCGCACAGCAGCACGAACCCGACCGCGCAGACCAGCAGGAAGATTCCGGAGACCAGCTCGAACCCCTTGGTCTGCAGGCCGATCGAGATGATCCCGCTCGCCATCACCAGCGCGAAGTAGCCCGGGGCGAGGCTGCGGATGGCGGCGTTGACGCGGTCGGCGGCGCTGGCCGGCATACCGGGCACTCCCGAGCCGGCCCCGGTCGGTGCGTCGGTGCGGCTGTCCACTGTCGGGAGCGTACCGCCGCGCTGTGTGCGACGCGGGTCAACGCCGGTGGGCCGGCGCGGGTCAGCGGCTCTCAGCCGAGGGCGGTGTGCAGCCGGGCGGCGTAGTCGGCCGCCTCGGCGGCGCTCGCGTACTTCGTGCGCGGCCAGAAGAAGCCACGCAGCCCGTCGCCCTTGGTCCGGGGGACGACGTGCAGGTGCAGGTGCGGGATCGACTGGCTCACCACGTTGTTCACGGCCATGAACGAGCCCTGCGCACCGAGCCCGTCGACGACCGCACGGGCGAGGCGCTGCGCCGTGGCGAGGAACGGCGCCAGCAGGTGGTGCGGCAGGTCCGGGAGGGTGACCACGTGCTCGCGCGGGACCAGCAGCGTGTGTCCCTTGAACACCGGGCGCTTGTCGAGGAATGCCACCAGGTCGTCGGAGGCCAGCACGATGTCGGCCGGGGTGTCGCCCCGCGCGATCGCACAGAACACGCAGTCCCGGCTCCGCTCCCCGGTGTGCGTCGGTGTCATGGGCGGCCGCTCTCCGGTCCGTCGTCCTCGTCGGGGGCGCCGGGCGCCCGCGTCGAATCGTCCCGCACCCGGCCGAGGGCCTCCCGGCGCCGCTCCCGGGCCTCGGCCGACCGGCGGGCCATCCGGTCGAACATCCGCGTGTTCACCGTGCGCACGACCCACCCGAACGCCACGACCACCAGGACGGCCACGACGAGCAGCACCCAGTCGCCTGCCGTCATGCGGTCCGCCTCCCTGCCCGTCGTCCGCCTGCCGCGCCGTACGCTACCGTCCCCACCCCGGGGGCTCCCGCCAACCTCGGGAAGTCCCGAGGTCGGCGGTTGGGGGTAGGTCAGCCCTGGGCGGGGACGACGACCTTCCACTCGCGCAGGGTGTGCCCGGTGGTCGCGCCGGCGGCGGTGTACGGGTCGGACTCGACGACCTGCCGGGCGGACGCCTCGTCCGGCGCGTCGATGATGACGACGGCGCCCGAGTCGTCGGTCAGCGGGCCGGCGAGCACCACGGTGCCCTCCGCCTGGAGGCGGTTCATGTAGGCGAGGTGGTCCTCGCGGGCAGCCATCCGGGCGCCCTGGTCCACGTAGCGGTACTCGAGCAGGAAGTGCGTCATGGCCGCATGATGGCAGCGCGGAGTCCCGAGGTCGCGCGCAAAGTCCCGAGGTTGCCCACAGACTCCCGAGGTCGTGCGCAAAGTCCCGAGGTTCGCGGGTGGGCTCAGCTCCCCGGGGGGTCGTACCGCCCGTCGATCGCCGTCCACCCGCCGTCGACGAACAGCTGGCTGCCGGTGACGAACGACGAGGCGTCCGAGGCCAGGTAGACCACCGCACCCACCAGCTCGTCCGCGCGCGACCAGCGCCCCAGTGCGGACTTGCTCGCGTACGCCTCCGCCCACTCCGGCACGGCCCGGATCTGCGCCGTCAGGGGGGTGTCCACGACACCGGGCGCGACGGCGTTGACCCGCACCCCGCACGGCCCCAGCTCGGCCGCGACGGCACGCAGCAGCTGCACGAGACCAGCCTTCGTGGCCGCATACACGCCCTGGCCGGGCTCGACGGCGACCGCCCGGATCGAGCTGAACCCGATGATGCTGCCGCGGCCGCGCTCGGCCATGCCCGCACCGAACGCCCGCACCAGCTGGAACGACGCGCGCAGGTTGAGCGACACCACCCGCTCGAACTCCTCGACGGTGTAGTCCAGGACCCGCTTGCGGACGTTCGTGGCCGCCGTGAACACCAGCACGTCGACCGCGCCCAGCTCCCCGGGTGCCCGCGCCACCGCGTCGGCGTCCAGCACGTCCAGCCGGTATGCCGTGAGCCCACCCGGACCAGACGCCTCACCTGACCCAACCGCGCCACCGAGCGACGCGGTCTCCTGCGCGGCGTCGAGGTCCCGGTCGGCACAGACGACCTCGGCGCCGTGGGCCGCGAGGGCCAGCGCCGTTTCCCGGCCGATGCCGCTGCCGGCGCCGACGACGACGGCGCGGCGGCCGTCGAGCCGGAACAGCCGGCTGTAGTCCGGTCGCTCCAGCGGCTCAGTCGCCTCCGCCGGCGCCACGTCGGCGGGGGCCTCGGTGGTCTCGGGCTCGCTGGTCGGGGTGTCGCTCGCCACGTCAGTCCTTCCTGGTCGTCGGCCGGATGACCGCCATCCGGGTCACGGTCAGCTCCTCGATCGCGAAGCGCGGCCCCTCGCGGCCGGCGCCCGAGTCCTTCACGCCGCCGTACGGCATGACGTCGGAGCGGAAGCCGGGCACCTCGTTGACCACGACCCCGCCCGCCTCGATCCGGTTGATCGCGTCGAACGCCGTCTGCAGGGAGGAGGTGAAGACGCTGACGTGCAGGCCGTAGCGCGAGGCGTTGACCGCGTCGATCGCCTCGTCGAGGTCGGCGACCGAGCGGACGGCCACGACGGGGCCGAAGATCTCCTCGTCCCAGGCGTTCTCGCCGTCGGGCACGTCGGTGAGGACCGTGGGCTCGAGGACCTGGTCCCGCACGCCTCCGCCGTGGACGCAGCGGGCACCGGCGCCGACCGCCTGCCCGACCCAGTCGCGGACCCGCTCGGTCGAGCGGGCGTCGATGAGCGACGAGACCCGGGTGTGCTCGTCCCGGGGGTCGCCGGTCGCCACCTGACCGATCCGCGCCGACAGCCTCTCGAGGAGTCGCTCGCGCACCGACTCCACCGCGATGACGCGCTGCACGCTGATGCAGGCCTGGCCCGAGGCGTAGTAGCCGCCGCGCACCACGGCATCGGCCGCCGCGTCGAGGTCGGCGTCCTCGGCCACGACGAGCGCAGCGTTGGACCCGAGCTCCAGCAGCACCTTGGTGGGTGCCGCGTCCCGGGCGATCCGGTGGCCCACCTCGGCCGAGCCGGTGAAGGACACGGCACCGATGCGCCGGTCGGTGGTGAGCCGGACGCCGACCTCGACGCCACCGGTCACCAGCTGGACGGCGGCGGCCGGCCCGCCAGCGGCAACGAGGGCCTCCCGCACGAGGTGCACCAGCCAGAGCGTGGCCAGCGGGGTCTGCGGCGCCGGCTTGGCGACGACGGGGCAGCCGGCGGCGAGGGCCGGGGCGATCTTGTGCGCCGCCAGCAGCAGCGGGTAGTTGAAGCCGGCGATCCCGACCACCACGCCGATCGGGCGGCGGGTCCAGAAGCCCATCAGCCCCTCGCCGCTCGGCAGCAGGTCCAGCGGCACGGTCTCGCCGTGCAGCCGGGCGACCTCCTCGGCCGCGGTCTGCAGGGTCAGCAGCGTGCGGGCGACCTCGACCTTGCAGTCGACGAGCGGCTTGCCGGTCTCGAGCACGAGCAGTTGCTCGAACTCCTCTCGCCGCGCACTGATCTCGGCGTGTGCGGCGAACAGGGCAGCCCGGCGGACGTGCGAGGGCAGGTTCGCCACCTGCTCGAGCACCGCGAGCGCCTCGTCGAGCGCGCGACCCGCGAGGTCCACGTCGCCGACCGGGGCCACCGCGACCAGCGAGCCGTCATAGGGGAACAGCACCTGCTCGTATGCCGTGCCGCTCGCCCAGCCGTCCCCCACCGGGAGGCCGTCCGGGTACGGAGGCGCGAACAGCCCCGCTTCGCGCGTCGGTTCGAGGTCCTGCTCGGTGCTGGTGCTGGTGGTGATCCGGGTGGTCATCTCAGCTCCCTCTTCTCGGCTGTCGTGGCGGCGTGATCAGGCGGACTCCCCTCGCCGACCTCGGGACTTTGCGCGCGACCTCGGGACTTTGCGGTCCGCAAAGTCCCGAGGTCGGCGGGAGTCTCCCTAGGTCGGCGTGGGTGGGAAGGCCGGTGGGAAGGCGGGTGGGAAGGCGGAGGGGAAGGCGTCGCGGTAGCTGACCCACCGACCCGCCGGCGTCTCCACCGTCTCCGCGGACAGCACCGCATGGGCGATGGCGCGGGTGAAGCAGTCGGCCGCCACCTCCAGCAGGCGGTGGAAGGCGAACGGGTCCGGCGCGGCTCGGGCACCGGTGGCCAGGGTGAAGACGGTGTCCCCGTCGAACATCGTGTGCACGGGGCGGATCCCGCGGGCCATGCCGTCGTGCGCGATGCCGGACACCTTGGCGCACTGCGCCTTGGTCAGCGTGGCGTCCGTGGCGACCACGCCGATGGTCGTCGCCGTCCCCGGGCGCAGCCCGAGCGCGGCGAGCTGGGCCGACACCTCCTCGGCGTGGGCGGCGACCTCGTCGCGGTCCGGCGGCACCAGCGCGGGCAGCTCGCCGGCCAGCGCATACCGGGCCGAGTGGAGCTCGCCGGTCGCGGAGTCGACGACCGACCCCAGCGCGTTGACGACGGCGAGCGCGGCGACGGTGGAGCCGTCCGGCAGCACGGCGCTGGTCGAACCCACGCCACCCTTGAGCCCACCGGCTGTCGCGCCGGTGCCCGCGCCGACGACCCCCTGGGCAACGCGTCGGTCGCCCCCACCCCCGACGGCATCGTCGTAGGCCTCCGCGCCGAGCGATCGGTCCGGGTGGCAGGCGAAGTCACCGCCCCGGCCGAGGTCGAACACGACGGCGGCCGGCACGATCGGCACCACCTCCCCGGACTCTCCCATCGGTAGGCCCACGCCCGCCGCGAAGAGTCGCTCCATCACCCCGTCGGCGCTGGCGAGCCCGAAGGCGCTCCCGCCGGACAGCACCACGGCGTGGACCCGTTCGACCATGTTGCGCGGGTCGAGCAGGTCCGTCTCGCGCGTCCCCGGCCCGCCTCCGCGCACGTCCACGCCCGCGACGGCGCCCTCGTCGGGCGCCAGCACGACGGTGGTCCCGGTGAGCCAGCCGTCCCCGCGGCGGGTCGCCTGCCCCACCCGGAGGCCGGACACGTCCAGCAGGGTGTTGGTCGCGCCCGGCCGGACCCCGTCGGCCGCCCCGGCGTCGGGCCCGCCTGGCGACAGTGGGCCGGGATCCTGTGTGGACGTCATACGGCCGTGCTCCTCTCCGGCGCGCGCTGGTCAGCCTGCTCATCGATCTCCCGCAGCTCCGCGGCGGCGAGGTCAGCGGTGGTCGCACCGGCGAGGGCCTTCTGCAGGCTCGGGACCGCGGCGATGAGCCGCCGGGTGTAGGGGTGCTGCGGGCGGTCGTAGACCTGCTCCGTCGGCCCGGTCTCGACGACCTCCCCCTCGCTCATCACGGCGACCCGGTCACACAGGTGGCGCACGACGGACAGGTCGTGCGAGACGAAGACGAGGGTGAGGCCGAGCTCCTCGACCAGGTCCGTGATCAGGTTGAGCACCTGTGCCCGGACCGACACGTCCAGGGCGCTGACCGGCTCGTCGGCGAGCAGGATGCTCGGACTGGGCGCGAGCGCCCGGGCGATCGAGATCCGCTGCCGCTGACCGCCGGAGAACTGGTGCGGGTAGCGGGGCGCCGCGTCGGCGGGGAGCCCGACCTCGCGGAACAGGTGCTGCACCCGCTCCTCCCGCTCGGCGCGGCTCGAACGGCCTTGGGCCACCAGCGGTTCGGCGATGATGTCCCGCACCCGCATGCGCGGGTCGAGCGAGCTCATCGGGTCCTGCAGGACCAGCTGGAGACGCTCCCGCAGGGGCCGCAGCCGCCGCTCGGACCGGCCGGCGACCTCGAACCCGTCGACCTGCACGCTGCCGCTGGTCGGACGGTCGACGCCGGCGAGGATGCGCAGCAGCGTCGACTTGCCGCACCCGGACTCGCCGACGATGCCGAACCGCTCACCGGGGGCCACCTCGAAGGAGACGCCGCGCAGGGCGTGCACGACCGGTCCCGGCCGGGTGAGGGAGGTGCGTGGTCGGTGGTAGTCGCGGACCAGGTCGCGGACGCGGAGGGCCGGTTCAGTCATGGCCGCTCCCTGCCCAGCCCTCGTGCGGGTCGGCCGGGTGGTGGCAGGCGAACCCGTCCGCGGCCGACGGGCCGGTCCACGCCGGGAGGGTCTCGCACACCTCCGTGGCGTAGGGGCACCGGTTGCGGAACACGCACCCGGGCGGGAAGCGCCCGCCCGGCGGCACCGACCCGGGGATGGTCGCCAGTCGCCCCCGCTCGTCGACGTCGAGCAGGTCGGACGCGGCGAGCAGGCCCTGGGTGTAGCGGTGCCGGGGCCGGGTGAAGACGCGCTGGACCGGTCCGGCCTCGACGAGCCGGCCGCCGTACATCACGAGCACCCGCTCGCAGGCCGTCGCGACGACGGCCAGGTCGTGGGTGATCAGCAACAGCGCGGCATCCCGCGCCTGCACGCCGCGGACGATGAGGTCGAGCACGAGCGCCTGGACGGTCACGTCCAGTGCCGTCGTCGGCTCGTCGCAGACGAGCACGGCCGGGTCGTTGGCGAGCGCGAGCGCGAGCACCACCCGCTGCCGCTGCCCGCCCGAGAGCTGGTGGGGGTATGCGCGGGCGGCGTCACCCGGGTCGGGCAGGCGCACCTGGGCGAGCAGCTCGACCGCCGCACTCCGCGCGCTGCCCTTGTCCGGGCGGGTGCGGTGGATCAGCATCGCCTCGGCCACCTGCTCCCCCACGCGCATCGTGGGGTTGAGCGCGGTCATCGGCTCCTGGAAGACCATGGCCACCTCGCGTCCGCGCACCCGGGACAGCGCCTTCTCCCCCGCTCCCACGAGGTCGTGGCCGACGCCCGTGACCCGCACCGACCCCGTCGCGGACAGGTTCTCCGGGAGCAGGCCCATGACGGCGAGCGCGGTGAGCGACTTGCCGGACCCGGACTCGCCGATGAGCCCCACCCGTTCGCCGCGGGCAAGGGCGAAGTCGACCTCACGCACCAGGTCCCGGTCCCCGACGCGGACGGCGAGGTCGCGCACGTCGAGCACCGCCTCGGCCGGCGTGGCGTCGGGCGGCAGGTCGTCCGTGACGGGCAGGGCGCTCACCGGCGGTCCTCCAGCTTCGGGTCGAGGTAATCGCGCAGGCCGTCACCGAGCAGGTTGAAGCCGAGCACCGCGACCGCGATGGCCACGCCGGGGAAGACGACGAGCCGCGGGGCGATGAAGAGCAGCTCCTGGCTCTCCTGCAGCATCCGGCCCCAGCTCGGCGTCGGGGGCGGGGTGCCGAACCCGAGGAACGACAGGGCCGCCTCAGCCAGCACCGCGATCGCGAACGCCACCGAGGCCTGCACGATGATGAGGTTGCCGACGTTGGGCAGCACGTGCCGCCGGCTGATCGCCCGCGTGCGGTGTCCGGCGACGCGGGCGGCCAGCACGTACTCGGTGCCCATCACCTGCAGCGAACCGGACCGGATCAGGCGGGCGAAGCTGGGGATCGTGGCCACCCCGATCGCGATCATCGCGATGAACGTGCTCTGCCCGAAGACCGCGGTGAGCATGATCGCCAGCAGCAGGGCGGGGAAGGCGAGCACGATGTCGTTGACCCGCATCAGGGTGTCACCGAACCAGCGCGGGGTGACCGCCGCCAGCACCCCGAGCGGGACGCCGATGAGGGCGGCGACCCCCACCGAGACGAACCCCACGAACAGCGTGGTCTGCGCCCCGACGAGCACCTGGCTGAACACGTCGCGGCCGAACTTGTCAGTGCCGAACCAGTAGGTGCCGTTCGGCTTCTCGAGCCGGTGGGCGGCGTCCACGAACGTCGGGTCGTGCGGCGTCCACACGAAGGACAGCAGCGCCATGCCGATCACCAGAAGCACGAGCACGGCCCCGACGACGAGGCTGGGGCTGACCACCCGCTTGGCCCCTCCGCCGCTGGTGACCGCGTCGGCCTCCAGCGGCGCGCCGCCGACCATCTCCTGGGAGCTCATCGGTCACCTCCGTCCGGGTCGCCGGGTCCGTTCCGGTGCGCCGTCGCCGTCACCGGGTCGCCGCCCTCATCCGCGGGTCGATCACGAGGTAGAGCAGGTCGACGAGGAAGTTGACGACCAGCACCGCCACCACGAGCAGCATGACGACGTCCTGCACCATGATGAGGTCGCGGTTCGACACGGAGTCCAGCAGCAGGCTCCCGAGCCCGGGCACGACGAAGACCCGCTCGACGACGATCGCCCCGATCAGCAGCGTGACCAGCTGCAGGGCCAGCACCGTGACCACCGGGACTGCCGCGTTGCGCATGCCGTGGCGGCGCAGGGCCTGCAGCGGCCGCAGGCCCTTGGCCCGGGCCGTGCGCAGGTAGTCCTCGCGCAGCACGTCGAGCACCGAGCTGCGGACGTACCGGGTGAGGACGGCGCCCTGGACCAGGCCCAGGGACAGCGAGGGCAGGATCAGCTGCTTGACGAACATCACCGGGTCCTCGGCGGGCGGCGTCCACCCGTTCGCCGGCAGCCAGCCGAGCCGCACCGCGAAGACCGTGATGAGCAGGATACCGGCCAGGAACGCCGGGACCGCCATGCCGACCTGCGACAACGCCGAGAGGACGAGGCCGGAGGCCTGCCGGTGCCGCACCGCCATGATGGTGCCGAACGGCAGGGCGATCAGCACCGCGATCACCATCGCGGTGACGACGAGCCACAGCGTGACCTGGAACCGGTCGGAGACCTGCGGGCCGATCGGTGCCTGGGACACGTAGGACGTGCCCAGGTCGAAGCGCGCCAGCCCGCTGACCCAGTCGAGGTACTGCTGCGGCAGCGGGCGGTCCAGGCCGAACCGGTGCTCCATCTGCGCCACCGCCGCCGGGGAGGCGTTGACGCCCAGGGCGACGCGCGCCGGGTTGCCGGGGAGCACCGCCATGAACAGGAACACGAGCACCGAGCTCACCGCGAGGCTGACCAGCAGCACGCCGGTGCGGATCAGGATGCGCGGTGCCATGGCTCCTCAGCTCCGGGGTCGGTCACGGGCACGGTGGTCGCCGGGGTGGCGCGTCGGGGCCGGTCAGGAGCGACCGAGCCGCGACAGGTCGAACGACTCCGAGATGGCGTTCTTCGGCAGCCCGGTGATCCCCTTCTCCGCCACCATCAGGTTGGGCAGCAGGAAGAGGAAGTCCGAGGCGGCGTCCGCGGAGATCTGCCGGGCCGCCTTCTTCATGTCGGCGACCTGCTGCTGCTCGGTCCCCCGGTCGGCCTCGGCGATGTCCCGCTGCACCGCCTTGCTGTCGTAGCGGATGTAGTAGTCGGGGTTGCCGAAGACGGCCCCGATGTCGCGCGGCTCGACGTGCGCGATGATCGACATGTCGTAGTTGGCGTTGGTGAACACGGTGCTCAGCCAGGCAGCGGGGAACTCCAGCTGGTCCATCTTCACCTTCAGGCCGACCTGCTCGAGCTGGCTCTTGACCACGGTCCCGCACGACACGGCATACGGGAGGGTGGGGACGCGCAGGCGCAGCGTGGCGTCCTGGGCACCCGCCGCCTTGAGCAGCGACTTCGCCTTGGCCGGGTCGTGCGGGTACATCCCGGTCAGGTCCTCGTACCACGGGTCGGTCGGGGGCACCATGCTGCCGATGAGCTTGCCGTAGCCCGCCCAGCAGGTGTCGAGCAGCGCCTTGTGGTCGATGGCGTAGCGGATGGCCTGCCGGACCCGCTTGTCCTTCAACGGTGCCCGGCTGTTGTTGAACGACAGGACGACCTCGCCGTTGGTGGTCCCCTCGATGACCTCGTACTTGTTGTTGCTCGTGAACTGCTTGAGCGACTCCGGCGCCTGCACCGTGCCGATGACGTCGATCGTGCCGGTGAGCAGGGCGTTGTTCAGGGCCGTCGGGTCCTTGAAGTACGTGAAGCTCACGGTCTTGAAGTACGGCTTGTCGCCCCAGTAGTCGGCATTGCGCTGGAAGGTGATCGAGTTGCCGCGCTTCCAGTCCTGGAAGACGTAGGGGCCGGTCCCGACCGGCTCGGTCGCGATCGTCTTGACCCCGGACGGTGTCATCATCGCGCCGATGCGCGTGGTCATCCGGTAGAGCCAGTCGTTGCTCGGGTGGGACAGGGTCACCCTGAGGGTGGTCGGGTTCACGGCCTCGGCCCTGGTCACCACGTCCATGGCGGACTTGAGCGAGATCGTCCAGTCCTTCTTGACCCGGTTGATCGAGTAGGCGGCGTCCTTGGCGGTGAACGTGTGTCCGTCGGTGAAGGTCGCGTCGTCGACCAGGTGGAAGGTGTAGGTCTTCCGGTCCTTGGACACGTCCCACGACTCGGCGAGGGCGGGGACGATCTGGCCCTGCTGGTCCAGCTCGACCAGCCCCTCGTAGACGTTGTAGAGCAGCGCCTGCGGGATCGCCGCGCCGTCGGTCGTGCTGAAGTCGAGGCTCGCCGGCTCCGCGGCGAGCCCGATCGTCAGCGACTCGTTCGAGGTCCCCGAGGCACCGGTGCTGCCGCCGGTGGTCCCCGAGCTGGACGTGCTCGAGCCGGCGGAGCACGCGGTGGCGAAGAGGGCGACGGAGGCGGCGAGCGCGCCGGCCGTGCGCAGGTGTCGTGGGCTCATCGTGTCTCCATCAGGGTCAGGACCGCAGTGGCGAGGTCGGTGGTACCGGCGCGCCCACCGAGGTCGGGCGTGTGGTGGGCCGGGTCGGCCAGGGCCGCGGCAAGGGCCTCCCGGACGAGGTCGGCCGCCTTGTCGTGGCCGAGGTCCTCCAGCAGGAGGGCGCCGGAGAGCAGGCAGGCGGTGGGGTTGGCGACGCCCCGCCCGGCGATGTCGGGGGCCGAGCCGTGCACCGGCTCGTAGACGCCGGGGACGCCGCCCCCGGGGAGGATGTTGGCGCTCGGCGCCATGCCCATGCCGCCGGCGAGGACCGCCGCGAGGTCGGACAGGATGTCGCCGAAGAGGTTGCTCGCCAGCAGCACGTCGAGCGAGCGCGGCGCCTGGATCATCCGCGCGGCCATGGCGTCGACGAGCACGGTCTCGAGCTCGACACCGGGGTGCTCCTCGGCCACCTCGCGGACCACGCGGTCCCAGAGCGGGTAGCCGTGCCGCATCGCGTTCGACTTGGTGACCAGGGCCAACCGACCGCGGCGGCGCTCGGCGAGCGCGAACGCGTGCCGGGCCGCGCGCTCGATGACCCGGCGGGAGTGGACGGCCACCTCGAGACCCAGGTCCTCGCCGGTGCCGGCGTGCACCAGTCCCCCGGCGCCGGTGTACTCCCCCTCGGTGTTCTCCCGGACGATGACCAGGTCGACGCCGTCGGTGTCGCGCACCTTCGTCGGCACACCCGGGAAGGCCCGCACCGGGCGGATGTTCACCGCCAGGTCCAGCTGCTGGCGCAGCCCGATGATCAGCCCCCACACGAGCGCGTCGTCGGGCACGTCCGGCCGACCCACGGCCCCGAAGAGCACCGCGTCGTGGCCACGGACCACGTGCGCGGCATCGGCCGGCATCGCCGAGCCCTCCCGCAGGAACCGTTCGCCACCCCAGTCGAGCTCGGCGACCTCCAGCGAATCGCCCTGCTGGTCCAGGGCGGCGCGCAGCACGGGAACGGTCGCCGCAACGACCTCCGGTCCGACCCCGTCACCGGGAATCACCGCCAACCGCAGCGCCATCCGTCCTCCGTCCGCTCACGTGCCAGCACCGGCGCCCCGTCCGTTCCCGAGGTGGGAACTACTGGTCTGACCAGTGGACTTCGTGCCGAATGGCGCTACCCTTGCGACCCACACGCACCGTTGTCAAGGGTCTGCAGCAGGGCCGCGCGCGACGTGTCCCCTCCCCGGGCGACGCGGCGCGATGGCCGGGACGGAGGATCATGTCCGTGACGGAGCTCGCCTCGCTCACGGCCGCCGAGCTCGTGCACCGGTATGCCGAGCGCTCCCTCTCCCCGGTGGAGGTGCACGACGCGGTCCAAGCCGTGATCGAGGCGCGCGAGCCGGTGCTGAACGCCCTGTGGGTGCACGACCCGGAGGCCTCCCGCGCGCAGGCCAAGGCGAGTGCGGACCGGTGGAGCTCGGGTGAGCCGCTGGGCCCGATCGACGGGGTCCCGGTGACGCTCAAGGAGAACATCGCCCGGGCGGGAGTACCCATGCCGGCGGGGAACGCGGGAGTGGTCCCGACGGTGCCGAAGCGTGACGCGCCGATCACCGAGCGGGTCCTCGGCTCCGGCGGCGTGGTCCTCGGGTCCACCGTCATGCCGGACTGGGGGATGCTCTCCTCGGGCGTCTCCTCACTGCACGGCACCACCCGCAGCCCCTGGGACCCGGCCCTGACGACCGGCGGCTCCAGCTCGGGCGCCGGGGCCGCCGCGGCAGCAGGCTACGGCCCGCTGCACGTCGGCAGCGACATCGGCGGCTCGATCCGGCTGCCCGGCACCTGGCTCGGCCTGACCACCCTCAAGCCGAGCGCCGGCCGGGTGCCGCTGGACGCGCCCTACCTGGGCCGCTGCGCCGGACCGATCTGCCGCTCCGCGGAGGACGCCGCCCTGCTCATGTCGGTGCTCGCCGGGTTCGACGCACGGGACTGGACCGCGCTGCCGCCCGCCGAGGTGGACTGGGGCGCGGTCGCGCGCAGCGACCTCGACGTGAGTGGGCTGCGGGTAGGGGTCCAGGTCGAGGCCGGCTGCGGCACGCCGGTCGAGCCCGAGGTACGTGCGGCGGTCGAGCGCGCGGGCGACGTCTTCGCCCGGGCCGGTGCGCGGGTGGAGCCGCTCGCCCCCTTCCTGACGCCGCCGATGCTCACCGACCTCGACCAGTTCTGGCGGGTGCGCTCCTGGAGCGACTACCACCGGCTGCCCTCGGAGCAGCGGACACGGGTGCTGCCGTTCATCGTGCAGTGGGTGCACGGCGGGGCCGACGTGCCGGGCGCCCGTGTGCTGGAGTGCTACCAGACGATCATGGCGCTGCAGCAGGCCACGGTCGCCGCGACCGAGCGGTTCGACCTGGTCCTCTCCCCCGTCGCGCCGACGCTCGCGTTCCCGGCGGAGTGGCCGATGCCGTTCGGCTCGCAGGACCTCGGGATGGCGCACATCGGCTTCACCGCTCCGTACAACATGTCCGGGCAGCCGGCCGCCACGGTGAACGCCGGCTTCACCGCCGACGGGCGCACCGTCGGGCTGCAGGTCGCCGGTCGCCGGTTCGACGACCTCGGGGTCATCCGGGCCACCCGCTGGTTCGAGCGGCACCGCCCCGACAGCGCGACGCCCCGCTGGCCGATCCGCGACACCGCCGATGGGCGCGACTCCGGTGGACGGGGGACCCGACGATGACCGACGGCGACGCCGCGAGCAGCACCTTCCAGCCGGTCCGTCCGGTCCGGCTCTACCAGCGCATCGTCGACCAGGTCGAGGAGGCCCTCGCCCGGGGTGAGCTGCGCCCGGGCCAGCGGCTGCCCAGCGAGCGCGACCTCGTCGCGCAGTTCGGCGCCAGCCGGTCCACGGTGCGGGAGGCGCTGCGCGTGCTGGAGAGCAACGGGGTGGTGCGCTCCCGTCCCGGCGACCCGAACGGCCCCGAGGTGCTGCCCTTCTCGGCCGGCGGGCTCACCAAGCAGCTCACCCGGCTCGCCCGGGTGGACGAGCTGGGCCTGACCGAGCTGATCAGCTCCCGGATGATCCTCGACTCCTCGGCGAACCGCCTCGCCGCTCGGCTGCGGTCCCCCGAGCAGCTCGCTGAGATGGAGGCGGCGATCGACACGATGCGGCAGGCCATCGAGGCCGGGTTCGAGCGGTTCAGCGAGGCCGACGTGGCGTTCCACGAGGCCGTCGCCCGGGCCAGCCGGAACACCCTGATCCAGGTCTGCAACCAGGTGGTTCGGGACGTCGTCCTGTCCCTCATCTCGGACAAGATCGCGCATGCCCGCAACCGCAAGGCGCGCATGCGCCAGTCGGTGGGCCACCACGAGGAGGTGCTGGACGCCATACGGGCCGGTGACGGGCCGGCCGCGGCGCGCATCTCGCGGCGCAACCTGTTCGACTACTACGCCGGCTACCTGCCCAAGGCCGAGCGGGAACCGCTGCGCGCCCTGCTCGACGACTGACCCGCCAACCTCGGGACTTCCCCGCCAACCTCGGGACTTTCCCAGCAACCTCGGGACTTTGCGGCGCGCAAACTCCCGAGATCGCGAGCGAACTCCCGAGTTTGCGCGCATTCTCCCTAGGTTCGCGCGTCGCGCTGTGCCCCGTCGTCGCGGAGGCGGCGCAGCCAGAGCAGCCCGAGGACCGGCAGCACGAGCGGCACATAGCCGTAGCCCTGCCCGAAGTGCGACCACACGGTCTTGTCCGGGAACGCCGCGGTGTCGACGTAGGACGCCACCCCGACGGCCAGGACCCCCACCAGCTCGATGCTGATCGCGACCGCCGCCACCCGGGCCCAAGTCCGTCCGCCCTTCGCGAGCGCGACCGTGGCCACGATGTAGATGACCGCCGCGAGCGCGGACAGCACGTAGGACAGCGGCGCCCGGCCGAAGTACTCGCTGATCTGCAGGATCGAGCGGCCGGTCGCCGCCAGCGCCAGCAGGCCGTAGACCCCCACGAGCAGCCGCCCCGGCCCGGACCCGGTATGCCGTGCCGTCGCCGGCCGCTGCCCGCTCTCCTCGGTGCCCGGCACCTCGCCCGGGTCCTGCCCGCCGCTCACGAGCCCAGCGTCCAGATCTGCTGCAGCCGCCCCACGAGGATGGCGACGACGAACGCGCCGAGCAGGACGATCGCCATGCCCCAGCGCGACTTCTCCTTGATCGCGAGGAAGGCGGCGAACGGCGCGACCACGAGGACCGCGAACAGGTAGGGCACGAAGACCGCGCCCACGACGTCCCGGTCGGTCGCGCCCAGCTGGACCAGTCCGACCACGAGCTGGGCGATCAGCAGCAGCTCGAGGACGCCGGCCGCGAGCAGCATCGGGTCGTCGATGAGCTTGTCCCGACACAGGTACCACGCCGCCATGAGCGCCAGGACCAGGTCCACGGCGAAGACGGCGACGGTCAGCGGGGGGAGCACGGGCGGAAGCCTACGTGGGAGGTGACAGCGCTCCGCCGGCGCCGTGTCAGCGGGGTGCCAGCCGGGGCCCGGGCACGACAGAGGCGTGCAGGCGGCATACCAGCGGCCGGACCCACGATCGGGACGACCCGACGTGACCCACCGATCGTGAGGAGACACGATGACCTACACCATCGAGGCCGAGGGCCTGGTGAAGCAGTTCGGCGCGACGCGCGCGCTGGACGGCATCGACCTGGCCGCGAGACAGGGCAGCATCCTGGGGGTGCTCGGCCCGAACGGCGCCGGCAAGACGACCGCCGTGCGCATCCTGGCGACGCTGCTGCGCCCGGACGCAGGCCGCGCGAGCGTGAACGGCTACGACGTCGTGCGCGACGCGGGCCGGGTGCGCCGCAGCATCGGGCTGACCGGGCAGTACGCCTCCGTCGACGAGGACCTGACCGGCACCCAGAACCTCGTGCTCATCGGCAAGCTGCTCAACCTCAGTGCCCGCGACGCGAAGGCCCGGGCGGCCGAGCTGCTCGACTGGTTCGACCTGTCCGAGGCCGCGGGCCGCATGGCCAAGACCTACTCCGGGGGCATGCGCCGCCGGCTCGACCTGGCCGCGAGCCTGGTCGGCCGGCCCTCCGTGGTGTTCCTCGACGAACCGACCACCGGGCTGGACCCGGCCAAGCGCGAGGACATGTGGGGGGTCGTCCGGTCGCTGGTCGACGACGGCTCGACCGTGCTGCTCACCACGCAGTACCTCGAGGAGGCCGACGCCCTCGCCGACGAGATCACCGTGATCGACCACGGCCGGGTCATCGCCCACGACACCCCGGACGGGCTCAAGCGTGTGGTCGGCGGGCTGCGCATCCGGGTGCGCCCGGCCGACCCGGCCCGCGTCGCCGACACCCGCGCCGTCCTCGAGGCGGTCTCGGGGGCGACGTCGGAGGTGTCGGCGCGGCACGAGCTCACCGTCCCGGTGGCCGGCGAGGAGGCGCTTGCCGCCACGGTCTCGCGCCTGGCCGACGCCGGGATCGCGGTCACCGAGCTCTCACTGCACCTGCCCAGCCTCGACGAGGTGTTCCTGACCCTCACCGGTCGCACCGCGAGCGAGGACGACACCGCTGACGGCACCCACGGCGGCACTGACGACGACCAGGAGGCGGCATGACCACCACGACCCCGGAACAGACCATCCGCACCGACCGCGCCGAGTCCCGGCGACCGGACGAGCCGCAGCACCCCGGCGAGCTGACCCAGCGCGGCTCGCTCGTGCGGCACTCGCTCGCGCTGGCGCAGCGCAGCCTGATCAAGACGATGCGCACCCCGGAGGCACTCGTCGACGTGACGCTGCAGCCGGTGATCTTCCTCGCGATGTTCACCTACATCTTCGGCGGCGCGATCGCCGGCGGCTCGCAGCACGAGTATCTGCAGTACCTCCTGCCCGGACTGCTCGGGCAGACGATCGCCATGTCCGGCATCGCGATCGGGCAGAACCTCAACAGCGACATCGACAAGGGCATCTTCGACCGGTTCCGGTCGCTGCCGATGGCCCGCTCGGCGCCGCTCATCGGCATCGTCATGGCTGACTTCGTCCGTTACGCGATCCTGTTCGCGGTGATGATGGGCACCGGCTGGCTGATGGGCTTCCAGTTCACGACCGGGCTCACCGGCGTGCTCGGCGCGCTCGCCCTCTCGGTCGGGTTCG
Organism: Segeticoccus sp.; assembly: GCA_035690725.1. GTDB lineage: Bacteria > Actinomycetota > Actinomycetes > Actinomycetales > Dermatophilaceae > DASSKF01. The sequence continues at coordinate 13,620 of DASSKF010000129.1, read as the reverse complement.
GGCTCTGCTTCTCCTGGGTGTCGGTCTGGATCGGGATGAAGATGCGCACGCCCGGCGCGGTCCAAGGACTGATGTTCCTCATCGTCCTGCCGCTGTCGTTCGGCAGCAACGTCTTCGTCAAGACCTCCACGATGCCCGGCTGGCTGCAGGAGTTCGTCAACGTCAACCCGATCACGCACCTCGTCGACGCGGTGCGCGGGATGATGCTCGGCGGTCCGGTCGCCGGTCCGGTGCTCTGGACGCTGGTGTGCATGGGCTGCCTGCTGGTCGTGTTCGTGCCGCTGGCCGTGCGCGCCTACGCCCGCCGCACCTGACCGCCCTTTCGCCGACCTCGGGACTCTCCAGCGAATCTCGGGACTCTCCGGGCCGACACCGCGCGGAAAGTCCCGAGGTCGGTGGGAAACTCCCGAGGTCGGCGAGGGTGGCGTCAGTCCGGGGACGGTATGGCGGCCGCGAGCCGGGCGAGCGCCTCGTCCCGTCCCAGCCCACGCCCCCGCCGGTATGCCGGCTCGAAGCCGTCCGCGAGCACCTCGCGCAGCCGTCCGCGGACCCGGCCCATGACGACGTCGGTCAGGTCGTCGCTCCCCCGCAGCGTGGCCGCGACACCGAGCAGCTGGGCGGCGCCGTCCGCATCCCCGTGCGCAAGGGCGAGTTCCGCGGCCGCCACGGCCACGTTGGACACGACCGGCATGTCCCGGGTGCGCACCGCGGCGTCGTGGGCCAGCCGCAGGTGCTCGGTCGCCTCCCCCACCAGGCCGTCCTCGACCTCGCTGGCGGCCACCATGGCGAAGAGGATGGCGTGCGCGTGGCCCATGAGGGGGTTCCAGCGGCGGTGCTGCCGCAACAGGTCCGGGAGCCGCTCGCGCAGGCGGCGCACCTCCTCGGTGTCGCCGGCCGCCTGGGCGATCCCCGCCAGGGTCATCTCGGCGACGAGCCGGTCGGCCGTCGACCCGTCCTCCGCCTCCGCGCGGATCTCCTGCGCCTCCCGTCGGGCCCGGTCGAGCTCTCCCATCCGGACCAGCACGGTGAGCTTGCGCATCCGCAGCATGTCCGAGTCACGGGGCGCGCCCAGCTCGGCGAGGAAGGCGCTGGCGCGCTCGTAGTCCTCCAGGGCCCCGGGCAGGTCCCCGTCGAGCGTGCGCACGTGGGCCCGCGCGCCGAGGACGCTGGACAGCCCCCACCGCTCGCCGATCGCCGTGAACCCGCGCAGGCTCGTGTCGAGCTGCTCCCGCATCACGTCCAGCTCGCCGGCGTTCTCCGCGACGTTCGCGCGGAACATGCCGACGGCGGACCGGATCCACGGGTCGTCGACCGCGAGCGCCTGCTCGATGTACCTCTCGGCCTGCTCCTGGTCCCCCGCCAGGAACGACAGCACCGGACGCAGGACGAGCAGCAGCGGCTCCCGGCTGACGTCCAGCCGGTCCAGGCGCTCGCCGAGGGCGCGCCACCGCGCCACCAGCTGCTCCTCGGACGGCTCGGCGCCGAGCCCCGCATCCAGGACGATGTGCTCCCCCGCCGGGTCGTCACCATCCGGCCCACCGTCCTGCTCGGGCGACTCGGGGCGCATCGGCTCCCGCTCCTGCTCGGCGATGGACGTCAACAGCTGCACCGTCTCGAGCACCGGCGCACGCTTCGACCGGGCGACACCGGGCAGGGAGCCCACGTACCGCAGCCACGTCGCGGCCTCACCGTGGCTGCCGACCAGCGACCAGTACCACACGAGGTCCAGCGCCAGGTCGGTCGCCGCCTCGACCTCTCCCGTCTCGCCGAGGTGGCGCAGTGCCGCCAGGACGTTGTCGCGCTCCTCCCCGAACCAGGCGAGCCAGGGCAGCTGGCCCCGGGTGCGCAGCCGAGCGTCCGCCTCGTGGGCCATTGCCCGGAAGTGGTCGGCGTGCGCGCGGCGTGCCGCGTCGATCTCGCCACGCTCGACGAGCCGGTCGATGCCGTACTCCCGGATCGTCTCGAGCATCCGATAGCGCAGACCCGCCCTGCCACCGGGCACGACCTGCAGCAGGGACTTGTCGACCAACGAGGCCAGCAGGTCGGGCAACGAGGACTCGGGAAGGCGACCGTCCGCGCACACCGCGGCCACCGCCGAGGCACTGGCGCCCGCGGGGAAGACGGCGAGCCGCTCCGCCAGCAGCCGTTCTGCGTCGTCGAGCAGGTCCCAGCTCCACTGGACCACGGCGCGCAGGGTGCGGTGGCGCGGGAGCGCCGTGCGCCTGCCGCCGGTGAGCAGCGTGAAGCGGTCGGACAAGCGCGCCGCGACCTCCTCCACCGGAAGCACCCGCAGCCGGGCGGCGGCGAGCTCCAGGGCGAGCGGCAGTCCGTCGAGGCGGCGGACGATCTCGACGACCGGGCCGACCGTGGCCGCATCGACGCGGAAGTCCGGAAGCGCCGCGACGCCCCGCTCGGCGAACAGCTGGACCGACGGGGCGTCGAGCGCCTCCCCCGCGTCGGCGTCGGCGGCCGGCAGGCCCAACGAGGAGAGCGACCAGAGCGCCTCGCCGTCGACGGCCAGCGGTTCCCTGCTGGTGGCCAGGATGCGCACGTTCGGCGACTCGGCGAGGAGCCGGTCGACGACGCGGGCCACGCCGTCGACGAGGTGCTCGCAGTTGTCGAGCACGACCAGGGCGTCGGACTCGGCGAGTGAGTCGAGGAGCCGCTCCATGGCGTCGCGGGCCAGCCGGTCGGCCCGCCGCTCGAGCAGGTCGTTCTCGCGGATCCCCAACGACCCGAGGATCGTTGCGCCGATGTCGGCTTCGTCGGTCACGGGGGCGAGCGGCACGAACCACACGCCGTCACGCAGCCGGTCGACCCACTCCCCGCCCGTCTCGACGGACAGCCGCGTCTTGCCCGCGCCACCGGGCCCCACGACGGTGACCAGCCGCCCGTCGCGCAGCAGCCCGTCGACCCGCTTCACGTCGTCGTCCCGGCCGATGAAGCTGGTGACGCCGTTCGGCAGGTTGGTCCGGCGCCGCCTCCGGGCGGCCGTGTCCGGGCCGGTCGGTCCCGGCTCGGGCCGGGCGACGTCGCCGGCGGCGGGCCGCTGCCCACGCAGGACCGACAGGTGCTCGTCCTGCAGGGCCGGCGACGGGTCGGCACCGAGCTGCTCGGCCAGGTGCCCGCGCGTGCGCTCGTATGCCGAGAGGGCCTCGGCCGGGCGCCCGCCCGCCACCAGCGCGCGCATCAGCAGGACGGTGAACCGCTCCCGGAGGGGGTGCGCGGCCGCCAGCTCCTCGAGCTCCCCCACGACGTCGAACGTCGCCCCACCCCGCAGCACTGCCTCGGCCCGGTCGGCGAGCGCATCCAGGCGCAGCTCCTCCCACCGGGCGAACCTCGCGGGCACCGACCACGTGGTGGCGTCGCCCTCGAGCACCTCCGGGGCCACGGAGCCGTCCCAGAGCGCGAGGGCCGTCGTCAGGGTCTCCGCCGCCGAGGCGACCGACCCGGCGGTGAGCTCGCCGTGCCCCTGGCGGGCCAGGGAGGCGAAGCGGGCGCCGTCGACCTGGTCGGCCGGCACGGACAGCCGGTACCCGCCCGGTCCCTGCTGCACGAGCCCCGCGACGCCGAGGGTGCGCCGGAGCCGGGACACCAGGGTCTGGAGGGCGCCGCTCGCGTCCGCCGGGGCGTCGTCACCCCACACCCCGTCGACCAGCTCGCGGGTCGGCACGAACCGGCCGACGTCGACGGCCAGCGCCAGCAGCAGCCGGCGCAGCCGGGCACCGGCGACGGGCACGACCCGCTCGCCGTCGCAGATCTCGATCTCCCCGAGGATGCGCACCTGCACCGGGCCACTCTCGCAGATGTCACCGACCGACGGCGTAGCCCTGCATGCCGCGCGGGTTCGCGCCAGCCCGCAGCACCCCGGCGGCGTCGCGGCTCACCGCGGACAGCCAGCCGAGCGTCCACGGCCCCTCGTCCACCACGTCGTGCCCCCGTCGGCGCAGCTCGGCCAACGTCTCCGGGCCGAGGCGGGACTCCACGTGCAGGCGTCCCGGGTGCCGTTCCCGCGGGTAGAACGAGGACGGGAAGTGCGAGCTGTGCCACGCCGGCGCGTCGATCGCCTCCTGCAGGTTGAGCCGCCCGTGCACGAGGCGCAGGAACAGCTGCAGCGACCACTGGTCCTGCCCGTCACCGCCCGGCGTGCCGAACGCCAGCCACGGCCGGCCGTCGCTCAGGGCGAGGGACGGGGTGAGCGTGGTGCGCGGCCGCTTGCCGGGCGCGAGCGAGGCCGCCAGCCCCTCCTCCAGCCAGAACATCTGGGCCCGCGTGCTCAGCTGCAGGCCGAGACCCGGGACGGCCGGGGAGCTCTGCAGCCAGCTGCCGCTCGGCGTCGCCGAGACCATGTTCCCCCAGCGGTCGACCACGTCCAGGTGACAGGTGTCGCCCCTGGTCTCACCCGTCGTGCGCACCGTCGGCTCGCCGACCGCCCCCGCCTCGTGCGCCGCCTCACCCCGCAACGGCCCCGTCAGCGCACCCACCCGGGGCTCCCGGCCGTCCGGTGAGCCGGGGCGGAGGGGGCCGGTGTCGGCATACTCCCCCACCAGCTTCCGGCGCTCGTCGTTGTAGGCGGGCGACAGCAGCGTGTCGAGCGGGACGTCGACGAACGCCGGGTCGCCGTACCACGCCTCCCGGTCGGCGAAGGCGAGCTTCGCGCACTCGGTGACGACGTGCACCAGGTCCGCGGGGCCGAGGTCATCAAGGTCGAATCCCCGCAGCAGCGCGAGCTGTTGGAGCAGAACGGGCCCCTGGGACCACGGGCCCGCCTTCAGCACGGTGTGACCGCCGTGGTCGAGCGAGACCGGCTCCTCGACCGTCGCGTGCCAGCCCGCGAAGTCGTCCTCGGTGAGCAGGCCGGTGTGCGCGACTCCGGACACGTCCATGAGCGCGTGCTCCCGGCTGAAGCCGCAGATCTCCTCGGCGACGAAGCCCTGGTAGTAGGCCCGGCGCGCCGCCTCGAGCTGCTGCTCGCGGTCGCCCCCGACGGACTCCGCCTCCTCCACGATCCGCCGGAAGGTGCCGGCCAGCTCGCGGTTCCGCAGCATCGTGCCGGGAGCCGGCGGCGCACCGTCGGGCATCCACAGCCGGGCCGAGGTCGGCCAGTGCTCGCGGAAGAGCCGCTCGACCCGGGCGATGGTGTCGCTCATTGCCGGCAGGACGGGGAATCCGTTCTCCGCGTAGCCGATCGCGTAGTCGAGGATGTCCCGCAGGTGCATCGTCCCGTGGCGCTCCACCAGCGTCACCCAGGCGTCGAACGAGCCGGGGACGCAGGCCGCCAGCAGACCGGTGCCGGGCACGAGGTCGAGCCCGAGGTCCCGGAACCGGGCGATGGTGGCCGCCCGCGGCGCCACGCCCTGCCCGCAGACGACGAACGGCCGCTCAGCGTGCGCGTCCCACCCGAGGACCGGCACCTCCCCGGCGGAGCCGTTGAGGTGCGGTTCGACGACCTGCAGCACGAACCCTGCCGCAGCCGCGGCGTCGAACGCATTTCCGCCGCCCTCCAGCACCGCCATCCCGGACTGCGACGCGAGCCAGTGGGTCGAGGCGACCATCCCCGTGGTGCCGACGAGCTCCGGCCTCGTGGTGAACACGTCGAGGCAGGCTACCGGCTCGGCTCAGTCACCTCCGTGCCGACGCGCAGGCGATGCAGGTGGTCGCGGTCGGTCGTGCCTCGAGCCGCCCGGGCGCGATGGCCGTGCCACAACCGGTGCAGGTGCCGTAGCTGCCGTCCCGGACCCGCCCGAGCGCGCTCTCGACCTCCTCGAGGGACCGCTCGCTCCGCTCGATCAGCGAGGCGATCCGCGCGCGCTCGTAGCCGGTCGTCGCGCCCTCCGGGTCGTGCTCGTCGTCGGTGTTGGCGTCGAGCGTGGCCTCGACGACGTCGTCGAACTCCGCCCGCAACCCCGCCAGCCGGGCCAGCGCCTCGGACCGTTGCTGCTCCAGCAGCGCCACGGCGTCGCCGTACTTCCCCGACACCGCTGCGTCCACGTCGGTCACCACCTCCGAGTCCGGCACCAACTCGTCGTTGAGGCTCATCGTCAGCTCCTGTCGTCGACCCCCGGTGCCGGTCGCCGGCCCCGACACGACTGTATGCCGTGCTGGTGCCTGCTGCTCCCGATTTCCGTGCCTGCCGGGCCCGGTGATGCGGCCGGCAACGGTGCCCGGCGGAATGACCGCTCCGCGGGATCCGTTGCCGCGGACGTGCGGAACGTGGAGGTGCTGGTCGTCGGCGCGGGGCAGGCAGGCTTGAGCGCGGCATACCACCTCCGGCGCAAGGGGCTGGAACCCGAACGCGACTTTGTCGTCCTGGACGCGAACGACGGCCCCGGTGGCGCGTGGCGGCACCGCTGGCCGTCCCTGACGCTCGGGACCGTCCACGGCATCCACGACCTGCCGGGCAAGCGGCTCGGGCCGGTGGACCCGACCGAGCCCGCATCGGAGGTGGTGGCCCGCTACTTCGGCGCGTACGAGCGCGAGATGGGGCTGCCGGTCCACCGGCCGGTCCGCGTGCAGCGGGTGACCTCCCCCGACGGCCCGGCCGGACGACTCCGCGTCGCCACCGACGACGGTGACTGGGCCACCCGGGAGCTGGTGAACGCGACCGGGACGTGGGACCGCCCGCACTGGCCGTACTACCCGGGCCGGGAGACGTTCCGGGGGCGCCAGCTGCACACCCGCGACGTCGACCGCGCCGAGGAGTTCCGCGGACGGCACGTCGTCGTGGTCGGTGGCGGCATCTCCGCCGTGCAGTTCCTGCTGGAGCTGGACGAGGCCGGAGCCAGCACCACCTGGCTGACCCGGCGGCCGCCGGAGTTCGTCGAGCGCCGACCGGGCGACAACTGGGGGCTCGAGGTCGAGAACAGCGTCGCGGCACGGACCACGATCGGCCTGCCCCCGCTCAGCGTCGTCGGGGCGACCGGCATCCCGCTGACCGAGGAGTACCGCCGCGCGATCGCCTCGGGCGTCCTGCACGCGCGGCGGATGTTCGACCGGATCGAGCCGGACGGGGTGCGCTTTGCCGACGGGACGTTCCTGCCTGCCGACGTCATCCTCTGGGCAACCGGATTCCGGGACGCGCTGGGCCATCTCGCGCCGCTCGGGCTGCGCGAACGCGGCGGCGGCATCCGGCTCGACGGCACGACCGTGGTGCGCGACCCGCGGATCCACCTGGTCGGCTACGGCTCGTCCGCCTCGACGATCGGCGCCACCCGGGCCGGCCGACGTGCCGCGGTCGCTGCGGCCGAGCGCGTGCGCGCGGCCTAGCGCCAGGGGCGTTCGAAGGGCAGCCGCCACGCGTGCGGGGCGACGAGCTGGTGGATGGCGTTGGGGCCCCACGTGCCCGGCTGGTACATCTTGACCGGCGGCGGGTTCTCCAGCAACGGCGTCGACTTCTCCCACAGGCTCTCGATGCCCTCGTTGCTGGTGAACAGGGTCCGGTCGCCACGCATGGCGTCGAGGATGAGCCGTTGGTACGCCTCCAGGACGTCCTCGGCCTCGGCGAGCTCGGTGGTGGCGAACTGCATCGACAGCTTCTCCATGCGCATGCCGGGCCCGGGCCGCTTGCCGTAGAAGGACAGCGACAGCTTGGACGCGTCGGCGAGGTCGAAGGTGAGGTGGTCCGGTCCCGACGTGCCCACGCCGGAACCGGGGGGAAACATCGACTGCGGCGCCTCCTTGAACGCGATGGAGACCACTCGAAGACCCTCGGGCATCCGCTTTCCGGTGCGCAGGTAGAACGGCACCCCGGCCCAGCGCCAGTTGTCGAGCGCGACCTTCAACGCGATGAACGTCTCGCTGTCCGAGTCCGCCGCGACACCCGGAAGGTCGCGGTAGCCCATGAACTGGCCCCGCACCACGTCCGCGGGATCGATCGGCTGCAGGGACCGGAAGACCTTCTTCTTCTCCTCGATGATCGCCTCGGGCTCCAGGGCGTTCGGCGGCTCGATGGCCACGAAGGCCAGCACCTGCAGCAGGTGGGTGACCACCATGTCCTTGAACGCCCCGGTCGCCTCGTAGAACTCGATCCGGTCCTCGAGGCCGAGTGTCTCGGGGATGTCGATCTGCACATGGTCGATGAAGTTGCGGTTCCAGATCGGTTCGAACAGACCGTTGGCGAAGCGGAAGGCGAGGATGTTCTGCACCGCCTCCTTGCCGAGGAAGTGGTCGATCCGGAAGACCTGCTCCTCCGAGAACGTCTTGTGGATCTCGGCATTCAGCCGAACCGCGCTCTGCAGGTCGGTGCCGAACGGCTTCTCCATGACGATGCGCGACCGCGACACCAGGTTCGCCGCGTTCAAGGTCCCGATGACCTTCAGGGCCGCGTTGGGCGGGACGCTGAGGTAGTGCAGCCGCTGGCTCTCCGGCCCCAGCTTCTCCTCGGCGGCCGCGACCGCCCTCGTGAGCGCCTCCGGTCCGGCGCTCGTCGGGACGTAGGTCAGGCGGTCCGAGAACTGGTCCCACTCCTCCTCGCTCATCGCGTTCGGGGCGAACTCGTCCACCGCCGCCCTGGCGAACTTGCGGAAGGACTCGTCGTCGTGGTCGTCCAGCGAGGAGCCGACGACCTGCATCTCGGGGGCCAGCTCGTCGGCGATCAGCCTGGCCAGGCCGGGAAGGAGCTTCCGGCGGGCCAGGTCGCCAGTGGCTCCGAAGAGGGTCACCACGTGCGGTGGCGTCGACTCCTGCAGTGCGCGCTTGGCGCGCGAGGCCGGTCCGGGGTAGGCGATCTGCTCGTCGTTCCTGACCATGCCCGCGATCATGCCACCGGGTCGGGCAACGGGACAGTGCGCAGCCGTTCGACAACGGCCGGTGAGCCGGTAGATTCCGGCCATGGCGACTCCACACCGCACCATCGGCTCCGGCCCGCACACGGTCTTCTGCCTGCACGGCTGGCTCGGCTCCTCCACCGGGTGGGGGGAGGACTTCTGCCAGGCCCTCGACGGCGAGCGGTTCCGCTACGTGTTCGTCGACTACCGCGGCTACGGGGAGCGCAAGGACGTCGACGGTGAGCACACGGTCGACGAGATCGCCCGGGACGTGATCGCCCTCGCCGACGAGCTCGGGGTGCAGGAGTTCTCGGTGGTGGGGCACTCGATGGGAGGCAGTGCCGCGCAACGCGTCCTGTCCCTGGCCCCGGACCGCGTGCGCAACCTGGTCGGGGTCAGTCCCGTGCCCGCCTCGGGGGTGCCGCTCGACGAGCAGGGCGAGGCGCTCTTCGGGGGCGCCGCGGACCAGGTGGAGAACCGCTCCGCGATCGTCGACCTGACCACCGGCAACCGCCTCACCCGGCAGTGGATCGACGGGATCGTGCGGCACTCGGTCGAGCGCTGCACGCCCCAGGCGTTCGGCGACTACTTCCGCTCCTGGTCGGCCGGCGGGTTCGCCGACGAGGTGAAGGGGAACCCGGTGCCCGCCCTCGCGATCGTCGGCGAGCACGACCCGGCCCTCGGCGAGGAGACGATGCGCGCGACGTGGCTGCCGACCTACCCCAACGCCGAGCTGCAGGTGGTGCCGAACGCCGGGCACTACGCGATGTACGAGACGCCGGTCGCCCTCGCCACGGCGATCGAGCGCTTCCTCGGCACGTGAGCACCGGTCGAGCGGGACCGACGGCACGATGACGCAAGCGGGCAGCAGCACCGTGCACACGGCATACCAGGGGTTGGACGAGCAGGACCGGGCGGCCACGCGGCTCGCGCACGACCCGGGTACCTACCAACGGGCCGTGCCGTATGCCGAGCTCGCCCGTCTGCGCGAACGTCACGGCGTCGTGCCGGTCGCCGAGCCGTCGCTGCCGGGCTGGCCGGAGGGTGAGGGCTACTGGCTGGTGCTGCGGCACGAGGACGTCGAGCAGGTGGTCAAGGACCCGGCCACGTTCTCCTCCTGGCTGGGCGGCACCCAGATCCGCGACCCCGCGAGCGAGGACGACCTGGCCTTCGTGCGCCGGATGATGCTCAACATGGACCCGCCCGAGCACTCGCGCCTGCGTCGGATGCTGTCGCGGTCGTTCACGCCCCGCGCGGTGGCGAAGCTGGAGGAGCAGATCCGGGGACACGTGCGCGGCATCGTGGACCGGGTGCTCGGCGACGCGGGCTCCGGCACGTGCGACTTCGCCAAGGACATCGCGGCCGACCTGCCGCTGCTGACGCTGGCCGACGTGCTCGGTGTGCCGGCGCAGGACCGGTGGCTGCTGTTCGACTGGTCCAACCGGGTGATCGGCTGGCAGGACCCGGACTACGCGACCTCGGCGAGCTTCGACGCGGACGAGGGCACCGACATGGCCCGCGCGGCACTGGCGCTGCGCCCCTCCCCCGGGCCGGACGGGCTGATGCCGGACCCGCGCTCGCGCGAGGGGATGCTCGACCTCTACACGTACGCACACGCGCTCGGCGAGCTGAAGCGGGCCGAGCCGGGCGAGGACGTCATGTCGATCCTCATGGCGCAGCGGGACGACTCCGGTGGGTCGGTGACGGTCGAGGAGTTCGAGAACCTCTTCTGGCTGTTCGCCGTCGCCGGGAACGAGACGCTGCGCAACGGGATTCCCGGTGGGATGCAGTCACTGCTGTGGCACCCCGAGTGGCAGCAGGCGCTGCGGGAGGACCCTGCCCTCATCGAGCCCGCCGTCGACGAGATGCTGCGGTGGTGGACCCCGGTGATGACCTTCCGTCGCACCGCAGCCCGGGACGTCACCGTGGCCGGCGTGCCGATGACGCGCGGCGACAAGGTCGTGGTGTCGTTCGCCTCGGCCAACCGGGACTCCGACGTCTTCCCGTCGCCGGACACCTTCGACGTCGGGCGGGAGGACGCACGGGCGCACCTCGCGTTCGGCAGCGGGCCGCACTTCTGCCTCGGTGCCCACCTCGCACGCGTGCAGATGCGGGTGATGTTCACCGAGCTGTTCGAGCGGACCTCGTGGATCGAGGCGGCCGGCGAGCCGGCGTGGCTGCGGTCCAACTTCCAGCGCGGCGTGAAGCGGCTGCCGATCACCTGGCACCGCTGAGGCGCGGCCCTCAGCTCAGCAGGTTGCGCCGGTAGGCCTCGGCCACGGCCGCGGCCCGACAACCCGTGCACCATCCCCGAGATCGGGCCTCCCGAGCGGCTGTCGCCCGAGCAGGCGCGCACCATCCCCGAGATCGGGCCTCCCGACCGCCGGCAGCCCGCGACCAGCCCGCCCCACCAACCAGGGGCCGATCACGCATCCTTGAGCCAAGTTCATCCGAATGGTCGATGGTCGGGCAGCGCCGCGCGGCGGACCATCGAAGAGTCCCCGATCCTCGCCCTCACCCCCGGGAAGTCCCGTGCGTCTCGTCGCCCTTGCCGCCTCCGCTGCCCTCCTGGCCGGCCTGTCCGTCTCCGCCACCGGCACGCCGGCATCGGCGGCCACCGTCTCCACCACCCTGCGCAAGGCGGCTTCCAGCCTGCCGGTGGCCAGTGAGCACCGCGCCGGCTACGACCGCGACAAGTTCCGCCACTGGGTCGACGCCGACGGCGACGGGTGCGACACCCGCGAGGAGGTGCTGATCCAGGAGTCGCGCGTCCGCGTGAAGAAGAACCGCTACTGCACCGTCACCGCCGGCAGGTGGCGCTCCTACTACGACCGCCGCACCTGGAAGGACCCGCGCAAGCTCGACATCGACCACATGGTGCCGCTGGCGGAGGCCTGGGACTCCGGCGCCCGCCGCTGGACCGCGGGGACGCGCGAGCGCTTCGCGAACGACCTCGGCGACAAGCGGTCGCTGGTGGCGGTGACCGCCGGCGTGAACCGCTCCAAGAGCGACCGGGATCCGGCGCAGTGGATGCCGCCCTACGGCAAGTGCACATACGTCCGCCAGTGGGTTGCCGTCAAGATCCGGTGGCGCCTCACCGTGAACAAGGCCGAGAAGCGCGCGATCGTCAAGCGGGCCGACCACTGCACGAACGTCTCCTTGCGCGTCACGCGCGCCAAGGTCGTCAAGAAGAGCACCACGGGCACCACGGGCACCGCCGGCTCGACGACCGGCCCGGCCCGCATCACCAAGGTGGTCTACGACCCCGCCGGCTCGGACACCTCGGCCAACGAGAAGTACGAGCGCGTCGTCATCAGGAACACCGGCAGGCACAAGCTCCGGCTGGGCGGCTGGAAGCTCAAGGACGCCTCCGTCCACCGGTTCCGCTTCCCCTCCATGACCCTGCGCCCCGGTGCCCGCGTCACCGTGCACTCCAGCGTCGGCCACGACACCGCGCACCACGTGTATGCCGGGTGGGGCCACGTCTGGAACAACACCGGCGACACGGCCACCCTCCGCAACGCCGACGGCAAGCGCGTGGACCGGTGCCGCTGGGGTGACGGCTCGGGCACCAAGCGCTGCTGACCGTCCCGCACCGTCACGCGGAGTCGGCGAGCTCCCGCACCGCCCGGGCCACCTGCGGCCACAGCGGTTCGGGGATGTCGTGCGGTGGCGTGGCGGAACCGTCGGAGTCGATCTGGCAGCGACCGGAGCGCGCCCTCCGCGGTCGCGCACCCGGCTACAGCCGACACGAGATCGCCGCGGCCGGCGTCGGACTCGCGGATCGGGACGGGCTGCCGGCGGTGACGATGCGAGCGGTCGCGCGGGCCATCGGCACCGGCGCCGGCTCGCTCTACCGCTACGTCAGCACCCGTGAGGAGCTGGTCGCGCTGATGGTGGACGAGGTGAACGGAGAGCTCGAGCTGTCCGGCCCGGACGACCGGCCGTGGCTGGACCAGATGCTCGAGCTCGGCCACCGGGCGCGGGACGTCTACCGCCGCCACCCGTGGATGATGACGGCTCTGGACACGGTGCCCTCGCTCGGGCCGAACGGGTGCGCCTACCTCGAGCACGCCCTCTCGGTGCTGGCGGCCACCGGTGCGGACGGCCAGGACAAGCTCGAGGCGGTGGGCGTGTTCAGCGGCCTGGTTCGCCTGCTCTGCCGGGACGAGCGGGACGCGTCCACGCCGGGGCAGTCGGCCCGCAGTGACCACCTGCTCGCCGTGGCCGCGACCGGCGACTACCCACACCTCGCCGCAGCGCTCCGGGGCGCCCGGCCGGAAGACGACCAGTTCGACCGCCTTCTGCGAGGTGTCCTGAGCGGGCTCCTGCCGACCCGCAGTTGACCGGCCGACATACGTCTCTCATGCCGGGACACGCTGCCCGAGGTGTGGACAAGCGGCAGGCGCGCCGACTAGGACAGTGCGCGGTGCGGGCGACCGACCCGCCCGGTGAGGAGCACCGTGTCCAGCCGACCGCCCGCCGCCGATCGCTCGACGGGGTACGACAGTGCACTGCGCGCGCAGGTCATGCGCAAGGTGGCGTGGCGGCTGTCGCCGTTCCTCGGGCTGCTGTACTTCATCAACTACCTCGACCGCACGAACATCAGCTTCGCCGCGCCGCACGGGATGAACGAGGCGCTCGGGTTCGACCAGGCCGCCTTCGGCCTCGCGTCCGGCCTGTTCTTCATCGGCTACCTGCTGCTCGAGGTGCCGAGCAACCTGGCGCTGCACAAGTTCGGGGCGCGGCGGTGGATCGCCCGGATCATGGTCAGCTGGGGGATCGTCGCGGCGGCCATGGCGTTCGTGCCCAACGCCGGCACGATGTACGCCCTGCGCTTCCTGCTCGGCATCGC
>DASSKF010000128.1:0-44708 GCA_035690725.1 Segeticoccus sp. | reverse complement strand
TTCCGCGACGGCAACACGAGCGAGGCGAGCGTCCCGGCGGCACCGGACGGGGCAGCCGCGGACGGGCACGCCGGCGGCGACGAGGGGTTGATGCGCGCCTTCGCCGCCTCGCTGCGTGCTGGCGGGCCGGACGGTCACCTGGTCTCGGCGCGCGAGAGTCTCGAGTCACACCGGCTCACCTTCGCGGCCGAGCGGGCCCGCCTGACCGGTTCGGTCGTGGAGTTCGACAGCGAGAGGAACGTGACCCAGGCATGAGCACTCGAGCCAACCCGCCGAGGACATGTGCTGCCGCCCGGGCAAACACACGGGGACGACGTCTCGTCCGCGGCCTGGCCGGGGCGGGAGCGGCGGGCCTGGTGGCGGGCCTGCTCACGAGCTGTGGTGGCGGCGCGGAGGCCGGTGGGAGGGGGCCGGTGACGTTGGACTTCTACGCCCCGCCCACCCCGCCGGTCGCCTACCAGGCGGCGGCGGATCGCTGCAGCAAGCAGTCCGGCGGCGAGTACCGGATCCACTTGATCAAGCTGCCTGCCCAGGCCGACGGACAGCGACAGCAGATGGTGCGGCGCTTGGCTGCGGAGGACGCGTCCATGGACATCCTCGGCATGGACATCACCTGGGAGGCCGAGTTCGCCGAGGCCGGGTGGATCGAGCCGTGGCCCGCAGACCTGGCAGCCAAGGTCAAGAAGGGGACGCTGCAGTCGGCGATCGACACGGGCATGTGGGAGGGCAAGCTGTACGCCGCCCCGTATGTCACCAACGTCCAGCTCCTCTGGTACCGCAAGGACCTGGTCAAGGAACCCCCGAAGACCTGGGACGAGATGATCACCATGGCGGAGAAGCTCGCCGAGCAGGGCAAGCCGCACTACGTCGAGATCCAGGGTGCGCAGTACGAGGGCGCCGTCGTGTGGTTCAACACGCTCGTCCACAGTGCCGGCGGCTCCATCCTCACCGAGGACTCCAGCGCGGCGGCTCTCGGGGACCCGGCGCTGAAGGCGTTGCAGATCATGAAGCGCTTGGCCGACTCGCCGGCATCCGACCCGTCGCTGTCGAATGCGATCGAGGAGGACACGCGCCTGGCGATGGAGGCGGGACGTGCCGCGTTCGAGCTGAACTGGCCGTACGTGTGGCCGGCGATGCAAGCTGACCAGCCCAAGGTCAACGGGAAGAACCTCGCCAAGGTGTTCGCGTGGGCGCCCTACCCCGCGGTGCACCCCGGCGAGCCGGTTCACGTGACCACGGGTGGCCTGGACCTGGCCGTGAGCCACTTCTCGCAGCACAAGCGGCTTGCGTTCAAGGCCGCCGCCTGCATCCGCAGCTACCAGAACCAGAAGCAGTCGGCGATCAAGGGAGGGCTGGCCCCGACCCTGAAGGACCTCTACATCAATCCACCACCGAAGTTCAAGAAACTCTACCCGTTCTACCAGGTGATCTACGACGAGCTCCAGCACTCGGTGAACCGACCGAAGACCCCCGCCTACCAGAGCGTGTCCATCGTGGTCTCGCACCTGGTGTCCCCGCCACGGGAGATCAATCCGCCGGAGACCCTGGCCGCGATGCGCGAGCAGATCGGGGACGCGCTGAACTCGAAGGGGCTGATCCCATGAGCAGCACGCAGCCGCGAACAGAGGGCGCGCGGGACGAGGAGCGTCTTGGTTGGCTGCTGTGTGCCCCGGCTGTCGTCGTGATGCTGTTGGTCACCGCCTACCCGATCGGGTACGCGATCTACCTGTCCTTGCGGCGGTCCGACCTGCGCTTCCCCGAGCAGGCCCAGTTCATCGGCCTGGACAACTACATCACCACCCTGACGTCGGGCTACTGGTGGCACGCCCTGTGGGTGACCTTGTTGATCACCGTCGTCTCGGTCGCGGTGGAGCTGGCCCTGGGCATGACGATGGCGCTCGTGATGCACCGCACGATCTGGGGACGCGGGCTGGTGCGCACCTCGGTGCTCGTGCCGTACGGGATCGTGACGGTGGTCGCCGGCTTCAGCTGGCGCTACGCGTGGACGCCGGGGATCGGCTACCTGGCGTCACTGCTGCCCGAGGGGAGTGCACCCCTCACCGAGACGTGGCAGTCGATCGGGTTGATCATCCTGGCCGAGATCTGGAAGACGACCCCGTTCATGGCACTGCTGCTGATGGCAGGACTGGCCCTGGTGCCGGAGCAGCTGATCAACGCCTCCCGGATGGACGGCGCCTCGGCGTGGGCACGGTTCACGAAGGTGATGCTGCCCGTGATGAAGCCGGCGATCCTCGTGGCGCTGCTGTTCCGGACGCTGGACGCCTTCCGGATCTTCGACAACATCTACATCATGACCCAGGGCAGCAACGGCACGGCATCCGTCTCGATACTGGGGTACGACAACCTGTTCACCGCCTTGAACCTGGGGATCGGCTCGGCGATCTCGGTGCTCATCTTCATCTGCGTGGCGATCATCGCGTTCCTGTTCGTCAAGATGTTCGGCGCCGCAGCCCCCGGGAGTGACGAGGAAGGGCGGCGCTGATGGCCACCACGAGCAGGCAACGCGCAGGCTGGAGCGTCACCAATGTCCTGGTGATCCTGTGGGCGATCTTCCCGGTCTGGTGGATCGTGGCGCTGTCCTTCAAGGTTCCCGGGGACATCGGCACCGACGGTGGAAGCTTCTGGCCGGTGCGCTGGACGTTCGACAACTACCGCGGCATCTTCCAGACGTCACAGTTCACCTCGGCCCTGGTCAACTCGATCGGCATCGCCGTCATCTCCACCGCGATCGCCGTCCTCCTCGCGACCCTGGCGGCCTACGCCGTCGCGCGGCTGAAGTTCCGCGGCAAGGGGCTGCTCATCGGCATGTCCCTGATGATCGCGATGTTCCCCCAGATCTCGCTCGTGAGCCCGCTGTTCGACATCGAGCGGTTCCTCGGGCTGTTCGACACGTGGCTCGGACTGATCATCCCCTACATGACCTTCTCCCTGCCGCTCGGCATCTACACGCTGTCCGCGTTCTTCCGGGAGATCCCCTGGGACCTGGAGAAGGCGGCCAAGATGGACGGCGCCACCTCGCTGCAGGCCTTCCGGAGGGTGATCGCCCCACTGGCCGCGCCGGGCATCTTCACCACGGCCATCCTGGTGTTCATCTTCTGCTGGAACGACTTCCTCTTCGCGATCTCACTGACCTCCACCACGAACGCGCGGACCGTGCCCGCCGCGATCGCGTTCTTCACCGGCAGCTCGCAGTTCCAGCAGCCGACCGGCTCCATCGCCGCGGCCGCCGTGATCATCACCATCCCCATCGTGTTGTTCGTGCTGTTCTTCCAACGCCGCATCGTCTCCGGACTGACGTCCGGCGCGGTCAAGGGATGACCGCCGGAGACCGGGCACAGAAAGGGAGCAACCCGTGGCTGACATCGTGCTGGACCAGGTGACCAAGAAGTACCCCGACGGCTCGCTGGCCGTCCACGACGTGAACATCGACATCCAGGACGGCGAGTTCGTCATCCTCGTCGGCCCGTCCGGGTGCGGGAAGTCGACCACGCTCAACATGATCGCCGGGCTGGAGGACATCACCTCCGGTGAGCTGCGCATCGCCGGTGAGGTCGTGAACACCAAGTCGCCGAAGGACCGCGACATCGCCATGGTCTTCCAGAGCTACGCCCTGTATCCGCACATGACCGTGCGTGACAACATCGCCTTCCCGCTCACCCTTGCCAAGGCGGACAAGGAGACGATCCGCACGAAGGTTGACGAGGCGGCAGAGATCCTCGAGCTCACCGAGCACCTCGACCGTAAGCCGAGCAACCTGTCCGGCGGGCAGCGACAGCGGGTCGCCATGGGTCGTGCCATCGTCCGCAGCCCCAAGGCGTTCCTGATGGACGAACCCCTGTCGAACCTCGACGCGAAGCTCCGCGTGCAGATGCGCACCCAGGTGTCCCGGCTGCAGAAGCGGCTGCGCACCACCACGGTCTACGTCACCCACGACCAGACGGAGGCGATGACCCTCGGCGATCGCGTCGTGGTCATGCGGGGAGGCATCGTCCAGCAGGTCGGCACGCCCAAGCAGCTGTATGACGTCCCGGCCAACCTCTTCGTCGCCGGCTTCATCGGGTCCCCGGCCATGAACTTCCTGCCGGCAACCCTCGAGGACGGGCACCTTCGCACCACCTTCGGGGACATGCCGCTCAGTGACACCCAACGACGTGCCGTGGAGGAGCACGACGTCGGGCGTGACGTCATCATCGGGCTCCGCCCGGAGGACTTCGAGGACGCCTCGCTGGTCGAGTCCGGCAAGGACGGTGGCTCCTTCCGGGCGACGGTCGACGTCGTCGAGTCCATGGGGTCCGACGTCTACGCCTACTTCCAGATCGAGGGGAGCACCGTCCGGTCCGACCAGCTCGACGAGCTCGCCACGGATGCCGGGTCGGATCGAGGCATGGACACCAGCCAGGTGGTCACCCGGCTCGACCCCGAGACCAGGGCGACTGAGGGCCAGCCCCTCGACGTCTGGATCAACACCCGCAAGGTCCACATCTTCGACACCCGAGAGGGCACGAACGTGACGGCCGGACACAGATGAGATACACGATTGCCGCGATCCCCGGCGACGGAATCGGCGGGGAGGTCCTCCCCGCCGGACAGCAGGTGCTGGAGGCAGCGGCCACGAGGTGGGGCTTCCAGCTCGAGTGGAACGCCGTCGACTGGGGGTGTGAGTACTACACCCGAACCGGCGCGATGATGCCGGAGGACGGCCTCAGCCGGCTCGCCGAGCACGACGCCGTGTTCCTGGGGGCGGTGGGCTATCCGGGCGTGCCGGACCACGTGTCGCTGTGGGGCCTGCTGATCCCGATCCGGCGCGCGTTCCGCCAGTTCGTCAACCACCGGCCGATCCGGCTCTTCGAGGGCATCGACAGCCCCCTGCGGCACACCGACGGTGGTATCGACTTCGTCGTCGTGCGGGAGAACAACGAGGGCGAGTACTCCGAGGTCGGCGGCCGGATGTACCGGGGCCGCGAGGACGAGATCGCGATCCAGGAGTCGGTGTTCACCCGCCGCGGGGTCCGTGACGTGGTGCGGTATGCCTTCGAGCTCGCCGGGCAGCGGTCGGGCCGGGTCATGTCGGCCACCAAGTCCAACGGGATCGTGCACACCATGCCGTTCTGGGACGAGATCGTGCGAGAGGTCGCCCACGAGTACCCCGCCGTGGACGTCGGCCAGCAGCACGTGGATGCGCTCGCGGCCCACTTCGTGCAACGGCCGCAGGACCTCGACGTCGTCGTGGCCTCCAACCTCTTCGGCGACATCCTGTCCGACCTCGGCGCCGCGGTCGCCGGCAGCATCGGGATCGCTCCGTCTGCCAACCTCGACCCGGGCAAGGAGCACCCGTCGATGTTCGAGCCGGTGCACGGGTCCGCGCCCGACATCGCCGGACGGGGCATCGCCAACCCGATCGGGCAGATCTGGAGCGGCGCGCTCATGTTGCAGCACCTCGGCCAGGACCGGGCGGGCACAGCCATCATCGACGCGATCGCCACGGTCCTCGGACAGGGTGGCCCGCGAACCCCTGACCTCGGCGGGCGGGCCACGACGACGGAGGTGGCCGACGCCGTCGTCGATGCGCTGGCGGGCTGAGGCAGCCGGGTGGGGAGCGGTCCGGGGACGCGGTCGCGGGGGCGTCCTCAGGCGGCGACGGTGGTCCCCGTGACCACCGCCAGCCCGGTGCCGGCACACGGGCAGACCTCGCCACCCTCGATCGAGTGCGGCTCCGCGCTCCCGCGCCCGTCCGCCGCGGCCTCGGCAAGCTCCGCCGTCACCGCACGATGGCGCACCATGTCCCCGGTCGTGCAGGTCGAGCGGCTGGAGGCGACCACGCGACCCGCGGCATTGAGCAGGGCGGAGGGACCCTCGATGCCCGCGAGGATGGGCGCGACGACCGACTCCATCACCCGGGCATACACGTCAGCGCCGACGATCCCGGCGAAGCCGGAGGGTCCGCTGATCGGGATGGTGAAGGTCAGGGTGTACTCGTCGGTGCAGAGGAAGTCCACGTAGGGGCCGGTCACATGGCGGCGTCCGTCCGCACGCGGTGCCGAGAACCACGGCAGGGTGGTGTAGTCGTTGAAGCTCTCGCTGCCCGGATCCACCTGGACCAGCAGCCGCTGCGGAACCCATGTGCGGGGCGTCTCGTAGTCCGACCACCACTGCAGCCAGTAGCAGGTGTCGCCCAGCGCGCCCTCGGCGGCGACGTACCCGGCACCGACGACCAGGCCGTCCTCGCGTCCGAGGGCCGCCTTGGCCACGGGGTCGATGACCTCCAGGTCGGCGGTCGAGGGCCGCCTGTCGCCGTCGAACAGGTCCTGCGTGGCAGTGGCCAGCTTCTCGACCGAGGTGAACACCCCCTCGAGCACGTCCTCGACCTGCTGCACGACCTGGCTGAGGTGTCTCGTCACGGCGTCGCCCTCGTCTGTGCGCCCTGCTTCAGCTCTCGTTGCAGTCGTAGCACCGACTGGACCGCGTCGTGCACGTGTTGCTCACAGATGAGGCTCGCTTCGGCGGGCTTCTCGTCGGCGATCGCCGCCGCGATGGCCTCGTGCTCGGCGACCACCTCCGACACGGCAGGCTCGTCCTTCGTGGGGAGCCAGATCAGCGGGGCGATCTCGCGCTGCAAGGCGATCTCCTCTCGGGTGAGGCGGACGGACTGGGCCGCGGCCGCGACCTCGATGTGGAAGATGCCCTCACTGCGGCGGCGCTCGCGCGCGTTCGACGCCCGGGAGACCGCGTCCGCGGCGCGACGGATCCGGGCGACGTCCTCGGCGTCGGCGCGCTCGGCCGCCAGGGCCGCGGCCTTGGCCCCGATGGCCGCGTAGTGGTCACCCAGGTCGCGGATGTCGGCCGCGCTGGCCTCCTGCAGCCGCACCTCGAGGACCCGTCGGGCGGGGTCCGACGGCGCGGTCACGAAGCTGCCGCCGTGCCGCCCCCGCCGGGTCTGCACCAGGCCGCGGTGGCGCAACAGGCTCAACGCGTGCCGGATGGTCGTGGGGGAGACCCGGAACCGCTCCGCCAGGTCCGCCTCGGGTGGGAGCTGCTCGGCATCGGGCAGCAGGCCGAGCGCGATCGCGTCGCCGAGCGACCGGGCGACGAGCTCGGGCCGGCTGAACTGGTCCAGAGGTGCGAACACCGCCGCCCGACCCACCTGCGAGAGCCGAGGGAGCATCATCCGCGCCTCCAGTTGCCGGCCGATCCTCGTCGGGAAGAACGCCCCACTGTAGACCATTGACCAATAACCTATGAAGTAATAGGTTTGCGAGCCATCTTCCGAGCCCGCAGGAGTGGTGGATGACGACTGACACCGACGGACGTGTGGCCGAGCGACTGCCCGGCGGCACGGGCAACGTGGCGATCCGGCTGACCGGCCTGCACAAGTACTACGGCGACACACATGCCGTGGACGGTGTGGACCTCGAGATCGCCTCCGGGGAGTTCTTCACCATGCTCGGGCCGTCCGGATCCGGGAAGACGACCATGCTCCGGGTGATCGCCGGGTTCGAGGCCGCCGACGCCGGCCACGTCGAGCTGCACGGTGTGGACGTGACGCGGACGCCCCCGTACGACCGCGACGTGAACACGGTCTTCCAGGACTACGCGCTGTTCCCGCACATGACCGTCCTGCGCAACGTCGAGTACGGCCTGCGCGTCAAGAAGGTGCCGGCCAGGGAGCGCAAGGAGCGCGCGCACCGGGCCCTCGACATGGTCGGGCTGGCGCAGCAGGCGGGCCGGGCGCCGCGCCAGCTGTCCGGGGGACAGCGCCAGCGGGTGGCGCTCGCCCGCGCGCTGGTCAACCGGCCGACGGTGCTCCTGCTGGACGAGCCGCTCGGCGCGCTCGACCTGAAGCTCCGGCAGGAGATGCAGCTGGAGCTCAAGCGGATCCAGCGGGACGCCGGCATCACCTTCATCTACGTCACGCACGACCAGGAGGAGGCGCTCACGATGAGTGACCGGATCGCGGTGTTCCGCGACGGCCGCATCCAGCAGGTCGGCACGCCGGTCGAGATCTACGAGGCGCCCACCAGCTCCTACGTCGCGGACTTCATCGGCGTCTCCAACCGGCTCCGCCATGACGGCGAGGTGTATGCCGTGCGGCCGGAGCGCATCACCATGTCGCCTGCCGGGGCGGTGGCCTCTCCGTCGCGGGGGATCTCCGCCGTGGGGACGGTGGAGGAGGTGGTCTACCTCGGGATGGTGACCCGGTGGATCGTCCGCCTCGAGGGCGGTGAGCGGGTCAATGTCGCCCGCCAGAACGAGCAGCGCAGTGCCACCACCAGCCTCGCCTCCCTCGGTGACCGCGTGACCATCACCTGGGACCCCGACCACTCGCAACGAATGGATGAGCCCACCCGCCAGGAGGAAGCCGAATGACCGTACACCGCAAGTCGCTCGCGTTCGCGAGCGCGCTCACGCTGTCCCTCGCCCTCGCCGGCTGCGGATCCGGGTCGGGTGGGTCGGACGGCGCTGCCTCCGGCTCCGGCACGCCCGGCGCCGGACCCTCCGGCCTCACGGCGCCGATGGCGGACGCCAAGCTGCCGAGCACAATCGGCGAGGGGGAGGGCACCCTCAACATCATCGCGTGGGAGGGCTACGCCCAGCCGGAGTGGGTCAAGCCCTTCGAGAAGCGCACCGGGTGCCAGGTGCACGCGAAGTATGCCGGCTCCTCCAGCGAGATGGTCTCCCTCATGAAGGACGGCGGTGGCGGCGAGTACGACATGGTCTCCGCCTCCGGCGACGCCGGGCTCCGGCTGATCTACAGCGGGGACGTGCGGCCGGTCAACGTCAAGCTCCTCCCGGACTGGAAGAACCTGCAGGGGTTCCTCCAGTCACCGGACTTCAACACGATCGACGGCAAGCACTACGGGATCAGCTACGAGTTCGGTCCCAACGTGCTGCTGTACAACACCGAGAAGGTGTCGACCGCGCCCGACTCCTGGTCGGTGCTCTACGACCAGAAGTACAAGGGCCGGGTCACCGTCCCGAACAACCCCATCCAGATTGCCGACGCCGCCCTCTACCTGTCCACGTCCAAGCCGGACCTGGACATCACGGACCCGTACGAGCTCACCCAGGAGCAGTTCGACGCCGCCGTCAAGCTGCTGGAGAGCCAGCGACCGCTGATCAAGAAGTACTGGGACCTGGCGTCCCAGGAGATCAGCCTCTTCCAGAGCGGGGCCACCGTGGTCGGGGCCGCCTGGCCGTACGCGACCAACACGCTGCAGGACGCGAAGGCGCCGGTCGACGACACGATTCCCAAGGAGGGGGCCACCGGCTGGGCGGACACGTGGATGCTGGCGTCGAAGGCGCCGCACCCGAACTGCGCCTACGAGTGGATGAAGTGGACGACGACGCCCAAGGTCCAGGCGCAGCAGGCCGTCTACTTCGGCGAGACCCCGGCGAACAAGCTGGCCTGCGACGAGATGGACAAGATCGCCAAGGGCAGCTGCGCGCAGTACCACGCCAACGAGCCGGAGTCCTATTTCGAGACCATCAAGTTCTGGAAGACGCCCCTCCAGCAGTGTGGTGACGGCTCGAACGACTGCGTGCCGTTCGCGAAGTGGCAGGCGGCCTGGACGCAGATCACCGGCTGATCCATGACGACGGTCTCCGCCAAGCCGCGCAGCCGGGTGCTGGCGTCCCTGTGGCGCCGCCCCTGGCTGCGCGGCGCCCTCACGCTGTCGCCACCGCTGCTGTGGTTCCTGGTGATCTACCTGATCTCCCTCGTGGTCATGCTGATCACCGCGTTCTGGACGACCAACCCGCTCACCAACGAGCTGGTGCGCACCTGGTCCCTGGACAACTTCCGCCAGATCTTCACCGGGACCTACCTCACGATCATCGGCCGCACGGTGCTGATGGCAGCGCTCGTGACCGTCACCGACGTCGTCCTGGCCTTCCCGATCGCCTACTTCATGGCACGGATCGCGTCCGCACGGACGCGGGGCATCCTCTTCACCCTCACCGTGCTGCCCCTGTGGGCCAGCTACATCGCCCGGGTCTACGCCTGGATCGTGATCCTGCAGAAGGGCGGCGCGCTGAGCTGGGCCACGAGCAAGGTCGGTCTCGGCCCGGTCGAGATCGGGTACACCAACACCGCGATGTGGATCGTGTTCAGCTACATCTGGCTGCCGTTCATGATCACGCCGATCTTCAGCGCACTCGAGCGGATTCCCGACTCCTACCTGGAGGCGTCGGCCGACCTCGGCGCGCACGGTCCCAGGACGCTGCGGCAGGTGACCCTGCCGCTCGCCCTGCCCGGCATCGCCGCCGGCTCGATCTTCACGTTCTCGCTCACCCTCGGCGACTTCGTCACCCCGATCCTGGTCGGCGGCACCGGGTCCAGCTTCATCGGCAACGTCATCTACTCCAACATCGGCGTCGCCGGCAACCTGCCCTTCGCGGCGGCGCTCGCCGTCGTGCCGATCGTGATCATGCTGGTCTACCTCACCGGCGCACGGGCGCTCGGGGCCTTCGAGGACGTGTCATGAGGACGTCGCCCGTCGTCCAGGTCCTCATCCGGCTGTGGGTCGCGCTGGTCCTGGTGTTCCTGTTCGTCCCGATCATCATCGTGCTGGTCTACGCGTTCAACAGCTCCAACGTGCAGTCGTGGCCGATCGCCGGGTTCAGCACCAAGTGGTTCTCGCTCGCCTGGCACGACCAGGAGGTGCGCACGGCACTGTGGCTGTCGGTCAAGGCGGGCGTCGTCGCGACGGCCATCGCCCTGGTGCTCGGGTCCCTCGCCGCCTTCGGTGTGCACAAGTTCCGGTTCTTCGGACGCGAGACGATCTCGTTCATGCTGGTGCTGCCGCTGGCGCTCCCGGGGATCATCACCGGCATCGCCCTGAACTCCGCGTTCCGGTTCGCGGGAATCGGGCTGTCCCTGACGACCATCATCATCGGGCACGCGACCTTCTGCGTCGTGGTCGTCTACAACAACGTCATCGCCCGGATGCGCCAGGTGTCGGGGTCGCTGATCGAGGCGTCGATGGACCTCGGGGCGACCCCGTTCCAGACCTTCTGCCGGATCACGCTGCCCACGTTGAGCACCGCACTGGTGTCGGCCGGCCTGCTGGCGTTCGCGCTCTCCTTCGACGAGATCATCGTCACGACCTTCACCGCCGGCGCGCAGAACACCCTGCCGCTGTGGATCTTCGGGGCGATCCGGCTGGGACAGCGCCTGCCGGAGGTCAACGTGGTGATCTTCGTCGTGCTGCTCGTCACCATCATCCCGGTGACGGCGTCATCCCGGCTGATGAGCCGCGCCGGCATCCGTTGAGACCCCACCATCCAGGACAGCGAAGGAGAAGGACGATGAGCAACGCGAGCCCGAGGACCCTGCGCAACTTCGTGGGCGGAGAGTACGTCGACCCCGAGTCCGGGGTGACCAGCAACGTCGTGAACCCGTCGACCGCACGGGTCGTGGCGGAGGCGCCCGTGTCGTCGCGAGCCGACGTCGACCGGGCATACCGGGCAGCCGAGTCCGCCTTCGGGGTGTGGGGGCGGACGACCCCCGCCGAGCGGCAGGCGGCACTGCTGAAGTTCGCCGACGCCGTGGAGTCGCGCGCCGACGAGCTGGTGGCGCTGGAGTCGGAGAACACCGGCAAGCCGCGGGCGCTGACGACGGCCGAGGAGATCCCGATGCTGCTGGACCAGCTGCGCTTCTTCGCCGGAGCCGCGCGGATCCTGGAGGGCCGGGCAGCGGGGGAGTACATGCGCGGTCACACCTCGTGGATCCGCAGGGAGCCCATCGGCGTGGTGGGTCAGGTGACGCCGTGGAACTACCCGATGATGATGGCCGTCTGGAAGATCGCCCCGGCGCTGGCCGCAGGCAACACCGTCGTGCTGAAGCCCAGCGAGACGACGCCGGAGACCACCCTGCGGCTCGCGGAGATCGCGGCGGAGTTCCTCCCTCCGGGCACGTTCAACGTCGTCACGGGGGGCCGCGACACCGGCCGGGCGCTGGTCGAGCACCCCACCCCGGCGATGGTGGCGATCACCGGCTCGGTGCGCGCCGGCGTGCAGGTCGCCGAGGCGGCGGCGCCGGACGTGAAGCGGGTGCACCTGGAGCTCGGCGGCAAGGCGCCCGTCGTCGTCTTCGACGACGCCGACCTGGAGGAGGCCGTGGAGGCGATCGCCACGGCGGGCTACTTCAACGCCGGCCAGGACTGCACCGCGGCGACCCGGGTGCTGGCCGGTCCGCGGATCCACGACGACTTCGCGGCCGCCCTCTCGGAGTTCGCCGGGTCGAACGCCAAGGTCGGCCGGCCCGACGACGAGGACGCCCTCCTGGGGCCGGTCAACAACGCCTCCCAGCTCGAGCGCGTCGAGGGGTTCCTGTCGCGCCTGCCCGACCACGCGCGGCTCGGCGCCGGCGGGCACCGGGCCGTCGAGCTCGGCGACGGCTACTACCTGGAGCCCACCGTGGTGTCCGGACTGCGCCAGGACGACGAGGCCGTCCAGAACGAGATCTTCGGCCCGGTGATCACCGTGCAGCAGTTCACCGACGAGGCGCAGGCGCTGGCGTGGGCCAACGGCGTGCCCTACGGCCTCGCGAGCAGCGTCTGGACCAAGGACTTCGGCCGGGCCATGCGGATGTCCAGCGCCCTCGACTTCGGGTGCGTGTGGATCAACACGCACATCCCGCTCGTCGCCGAGATGCCGCACGGCGGGTTCAAGCACTCCGGCTACGGCAAGGACCTGTCGATGTACGGCTTCGAGGACTACACGCGCATCAAGCACGTGATGGCCAACATCGAGGGCTCGTGAGCGGCGACGCCTCCGGCCGGTGACTCGGGCCGGTGACGTCGGCCGGTGACTCGGGCCGGTGGCTCAGGCCGGGTCGGCCGTGTCGGCCAGGTGTTCCCGATCGGTGCCGGGACGGACCACGGCGACGGGGCAGTGCGCGTGCTGCAGCGAGCGCAGGCTCACCGAACCGAGGAGCAGGCCCCGGAAGCCGCCGCGGCCCCGGCTGCCCACGACCAGCATCTGCGCGTTCATCGAGGCGTGCACCAGCGCGTCGACCGGGTGCCGGCGGACGACCTCGCCGCGGACCCGCACGTTCGGGTAGCTGGCCCGCCACGGCTCCAGCGCCTCGGCGGCCAACCGGTGCTTGGACTCCACGAACTCGGCCTGCTGGCGGGGGAAGGGGGCCAGCCAGCGCTGGTCGCCGTCCTGGTCGACCCACCACGCGTGGACGGCCACCAGCTCGGCGTCACTGGCCGCTGCGCGCCGGAACGCGTAGTCCACCGCGGCCTCGGAGACGCGGGACCCGTCCACCCCGACGACGACCGGACCCTGGGCACTGAGCTCGGACAACGGTGCCCGCAGGACCACGACGGGGCACCGGGCGTGGGCCGTGACCTGGCTGGAGACCGACCCGAGCAGCGCGCCCCGGACGGCGCCGTGGCCCCGGGCGCCGAGCACGAGGCTGTGGGCGCGCTCGGACTCGCGGACCAGGGCCGGTGCGGCGTTGTCGGTCGACGCCTCGCTGGTGACGTCCACGTCGGGCGCCACCGAGCGCACCTGCTCGAGGCGCCGCGACAGCATGTCGTCGTGCAGCTTCTCGTCGACCTCGTCCGGCGTCGGGCTCCCGGCGGCATACCACCAGTTGTCCAGGCCGCGCGCGTGCAGCAGGTGCAGCGGACGCCCCAGGCGCAGGGCCTCGCGGACGGCCCAGTCGAGCGCAGCGTCGCTCGAGGGTGACCCGTCGATGCCGACGACGATGCTGTCCGGTGGAACGGTACTCACTTCAGCTCAACTCCTCTTCCCGTGGCGCTGGCCCCGGAGCCCTCGTGCGGAGCGGTGCGAGGTGCCCGCGGTGCCCGCGGTGCCCCGAGACCCATGGTGCCCGCGAGTCCCGGTCCTCACCAGGGACTCAAGTCCCTTTCCGGTGCGGGTGGCAGTGGCAAAGTGCACAGTTTCCCGTGGCCAGTCGCAGCTTGCTGTCCATTCCCGCCGGTTTCCGCGGCTCGCTACCGTCCGGGGATCCATCCGTGATCCTGAAGGGAATCCGCCATGGCCGACCGATCCGCCCAGCAGTACACCGTGGCCGCCGCAGAGCTGGAACGAGCCGTTGCCCACTACCGGGAGGCCGCCCAGCACTCCGAGCTGGGGCAGCACGTGCAGGCCGCGCACCACGCCCACATCGCGCGGGGCCACTTCCTGAACGCCCAGGGCTTCGCCCACGAGGCGGCCAAGCACCACGCCAGCCTGTTCAGTGACCAGGTGCTGACCGAGCACCCGGTCGCCAAGCAGGCCTAACCGCCCACCCGGAGGTCGTCGAGGCCGAGGTCGGTCCCGACGCGGCGGAGGCGCTCGAGCTGTGCGGTGCTGAGCAGGACGCCGTCGCGGAGTGCCGCACCCGCCCGGCCCTCGCCCCGCTCCCCCGGGAGCCGGGGAGCGAGGCCGTCCTCCGGCCCCGACTGCCGAACCTGTCGGCGGAACGTCGACACGGCACGCCCGAACTCCTCTGCTCCCGACGCCAGGTCGACCCGGATCGCGACCATGGACAGGCTCACGCCCTGCGGTTCACCGAGCTCGCCCGGCATGCCCACCGTGGCGCCGAACCGGTCGCCGCCGGCGAGGAGACCGGTCAGGACCTCCAGACCGACACTGAGCCCGAAGCCGTGGTGGCCGCCGATCGGCTCCAGCAGGCCGACGGCCCACTCGGCCGGGTCGCGGGTCGGCCGTCCGTGGCGGTCCCGCAACACCCCGACGGGCAGCTCGGCACCCTGCTCGTGCGCCGTCTCCATCGCCCCGGTGGACATCAGGGTGGTGGCCGAGTCGTAGAGGACGGTCCCGCCGGCGCCGTCGGGGCAGGCGATCGCGTGTCCCTGGTTCCCGACCACCCGGGTGTTCCCCTCGGGTGCGGCGACGAGGGCCGGGCCGTTGGTGAGGGCCAGCGCGACGGTCCCACGCTGCGCGGCGCGCCACGCGTAGTGGCCCATCGCCGCCGCGGAGCTGGTGCAGCGCACGGTCACCAGGCCGACTCCGTGCGCCAGTGCGCGCTCCGTGGCCAGGTCCATCGCGGCCACACCGGCCACCTGCCCCCAGGCGCCGTCACCGTCGAGCGACACCGCCGCGCCGAAGTCCTTCACCGTGCGCAGCTGCGGTCGGGCGTTGGTTCCCCCGGCCCGGATGCGCCCGACGCACTGGGGCAGCTTGCCGGCCACGCCGTGCGCCGCCAGGTGGCGCAGGTCCGCCCAGAGCATCCCCTCGGCGGCCCAGCCCGCGTGCTCGGACGGCATACCGACTGTCGTCAGCGCGCTGCGCGCGAAGTCCGCGAGCACCTGGGGGCGCACCCGCACCGGGTCACTCATCGGCACTCCCGGCCAGGCGCTCCTGCACCACCCGGGCCACGGCGGGCCCGTCGAGGCCCCGCACGGACAACGGCTGCCAGGAGCCGGTCTCGAGCACCGCCACCCGGAGCTCCGCACCGGCAGGGCCGGCGACCAGCTCGGCGAGGCGGTGCACCGCCGGGCCGCGCAGGTCGACCGCGAGGAGGACCTCCGCCTCCGGGCCCACCTGCAGGACCGGGCCCCAGCCCGCGCGCGGGCTCCCGGGGCCGGCGCCGTGGTCGACGAGGGTGTGCACCCACTCGGCGGGCACGGCGACCAGGACGAGCTCCCGCTGGCGTGCCTCCATCACGTGGCCCAGCGCGAGCGGCGGAGCCGGACGAGCACGAGCACCGCGCCGACCGTGAGCAGCTGGATGAGCGGCACGGCGACCGGCGCGAAGCGGACCAGGGTGGCACCGATCGCCGCCCCGGCGATCAGGCCGCCGAGGATGGCCACCGAGTGCCGGACCGCCCGGATCCCCTTGCCGGACACGAGGCGGATGGTCACCGAGGTGAGGGTCCCGGTCAGGTAGGTGGTCGACAGGCCGGAGACGCCGAAGCGCTGGATCGCGCTGCTCTGGATCCCGAGCGCGGCGGCGTTGACCGCGAGCAGCGGCAGGAAGAAGTGTTCCGCGGGCTGGGAGCCGAGGACCCACCACGCCACCGCGAAGAGGCTGAACAGCACGAGCTCCACCCGCAGGCCCCGGGTCACGCCGGCCGGCCAGACCCCGTCCCCCTCCTGGTGGGTGCCGCACACGCGGGCGCCGACGGCCGCACCGGTGACGTAGGACCCGATGGCGACGGCGACCAGGGCCAGGTCGCGCAGGTTCTGGTGGGCGGCGGCGATGCCCAGCAGGACCATGTTGCCGGTCATGACACTGGTGAACGCGCTGCCGAGGGCGAGGAAGCCGATCGCGTCGGTGGCTCCGCTGGTGACGCCGAGCAGGACGACCAGGTGGTTGCGGTCCCGGCTCGCGTCCACCGCCTCCGGCGCGCGCGTGACCGGTGCGGGATCGACATGCGGCGGCGCCGCGTTGGATGGGGGAGTCACAGGGCCCGAGCGTGCCAGACCGGTCGACGCCCTGCTTCAGTGCAAGTGCACGGAAGAATCGGCCGACACCTGTGCAGGTTGCCCGTAGATCGGGCCCCTCCGGGCGCCTAGCGTCGAGACCGTCGATGAGAGCCGACGTTCGCACACGCCCTGTTGTGCCGATCGGATGACGCAAGAAAGGTGAGAAACCATGGCTGACCTCCTCTCGAAGGACGACTTCCGCACCGCACTGCAGGACGCCATCAAGGGCCGGGAGGCGGCGAACGCCTCCTTCAGCCAGGCCTGGGCAGACGGTGAGCTGCAGCGGCACCACTTCGCCCGCTGGGCGGAGAACCACTACCACTACGTCGGCCCGTTCGCCGACTACCTGGGCTACATCTACGGCAACACGCCGGACCACCTGACCGATGCCAAGGACTTCCTCCTGCAGAACATGTACGAGGAGGAGCTCGCCGACATCCGCCACACCGACCTGCTGATCCGGTTCGCCGAGGCCTGCGGGACGACCCGCGAGCGCATCGAGGACCCGAACAACATGAACGCGGTCACCCGCGGGCTGCAGGCCTGGTGCTACGCCACGGCGATGCGGGAGCACTACGTGGTGGCGACCGCCGCGCTGGTCGTCGGACTCGAGTCGCAGGTGCCGGCCATCTACAAGAAGCAGATCGTGCCGCTGCGCGAGGCCTACGGCTTCAACGAGGACGAGATCGAGTTCTTCGACCTGCACATCACCTCGGACGAGGTGCACGGGGAGCGGGGCTACCAGATCGTGCTCGAGGGCGCGAACACCCCGGAGCTGCAGCAGCGCTGCCTCGACTACGTCCGCTGGGGCGCGGAGATGCGGTTCAGCTACACCCGCGCGCTCTACGACCAGTACGTCGCACCGGACCTGGCCAAGACGTCCGCGGCCTGAGTCACCAGCAGTACCCAGCCCTCACGGTGGGCGGGCCGGCACGTCGGGCCCGCCCACCGTCAGCATCGGGCCGAACCGGCCCCGCTCGACAGGAGCCACCATGGCGCAATGGCACGAGGTTGCCTCCGTGGCCGACCTCAAGGTCCGCAAGAAGAAGGCCGTCGAGGTCGACGGCACTCCTGTGGCCTTGTTCTACATCAACGGCAACGTGTACGCCCTCAACGACATCTGCATCCACGAGCAGCGCAACCTGAGCAAGGGCGCCGTGCTCTTCGGCAAGATCGTCTGCCCCGGTCACCAGTGGAAGTTCGACCCGGAGACCGGCGAACCGGTCGACCAGGAGGGCTGCCAGCCGACCTACCCGGTCCGGGTCGGTGACGACGGCACCATCAGCGTCTGCGTCGAGCGGGAGGCGGTGGTCTCGTGAGCGCCGACCGGATCGTCATCGTCGGCGCCGGCCAGGGTGCCTCGGTGGCCACCCGCACCCTGCGGCGGCGGGGTTACGACGGCTCGATCGTCCTCCTCGGCGACGAGGTGGAGGCCCCCTACCAGCGACCGCCCCTGTCCAAGGAGTACCTCACCGACAGGGACGAGTCCTCGCTGTGGCTGCTGCCGCCGGCCTGGACCGAGGCCAACGGCGTCGACGTCCGCACCGGTGTCACCGTGACGCGGGTCGACACGAGCGCGGGCGCGGTGGAGCTGGCCGACGGATCGTCGCTCACCGCCGACGCCGTCCTGCTCGCGACCGGCGGCCGGCCGCGGACCCTGCCCGCGCCGCCGAGCCCGCGCATCCACCACCTGCGGACGAAGGCGGACGCCGACCGGCTCCGCGACGACATCCGCCCCGGAGCTCGCGTGGTGATCGTGGGAGCCGGTTTCATCGGCGCCGAGGTCGCCTCCAGCGCGCTGCAGCTCGGGGCCTCGGTCACCGTGCTCGAGGCCGAGGCGGCCCCGTTGCAGCGGGTGCTCGGTGACCGGCTCGGCGGTGTCTGTGGCGAGATCCAACGCCGTGCGGGCGTCGACCTGCGCCTGGGCACGTCCGTGACGGACGTGCGCGTCGCCGGTGACGAGGTCGTCGTCGACACTGCGGACGGCGAGGTCCGCGGTGACGTCGTCGTCGTGGCCATCGGGATCGTGCCCAACCAGGAAGTGGCCGAGGCGTCCGGGCTGGCCGTGGGCAACGGCATCCTCGTGGACGAGCGCTGCCGCACCAGCGTCCCCAACGTGTATGCCGTGGGCGACGTCGCGAACCACTACCACCCCCTGTACGACACCCGCCTCCGGGTCGAGCACTTCGACAGTGCGAGCAAGCAGGCGGCGGTCGCGGCCCAGAACATGGTCGGCCGCGACGCGACCTTCAGCGACCCGCACTGGTTCTGGTCGGACCAGTTCGGCCACAACCTGCAGTGCGTCGGCCACCCCGACCCCGCCGACGAGATCGTCTTCCGCGGGCAGCCCGGGAGCGAGGAGTTCACCGCGTTCTTCCTCCGGGACGGCAGCATCCGCGCGGCGTTCGCGGTCGATCGCGCCGAGGACATCATGCTCGCCCGCGAGCTCATCTCGGCCGGGGTGAGCGTCCCGGTGGCCAACCTGTCTGACCCCGAGAGCGACCTGTTCGAGGCATTGGAGATGGCATGACGGAACTACGAGGCAACTACATCGGCGGCGGGTGGACGGGCTCCGGATCCACGCGTTCGTTCGAGCGGCGCAACCCCGCCCAGAACGACGAGGTCGTCTCCGTGGCCCCGGACTCCCGGGCGTCCGACGTCAACGAGGCGGTGGACCATGTCGCCGAGCACTACCGCGAGTGGGCCGCGAAGGCCCCCGAGGCGCGCGCCGACGTCCTCATCAGGGCCGCGGACATCCTGGCGGCGCAGGCCGACTCGCTCGCCGTCGAGCTCGTCCGCGAAGAGGGCAAGACCCTGGCCGAGGCGCGGATGGAGACCCGGCGCACGCCGCAGAACCTGCGCTACTTCGCCGGTGAGAGCCTGCGCCTGACGGGGGAGACCTTCCCCTCGACCGAGGGCAACCTGGTGATGACGGTCCGCCAGCCGGTGGGCGTCGTCGCGGCCATCACCCCGTGGAACTTCCCGCTCAACATCCCCTCCCGCAAGCTCGGGCCCGCACTGGCCGCCGGCAACGGCGTGGTCTTCAAGCCCAGTGAGGTCACCCCGCTGCTGGGGCAGCGCCTCGTCGAGGCCCTGCTCGAGGCCGGCGTCCCCGGCAGCGCGCTCGCCCTGGTCCACGGGCACGCGGAGGTGGGCTCCGCCCTCGTGTCCCACCCGCGGGTCGACGCGGTCACGTTCACCGGCTCGACCACCGTGGGCGAGGCCATCCACCGGTCGGTCCGGGCATCGGTCCGGTGCCAGCTGGAGATGGGCGGCAAGAACGCGATCGTCGTCCTCGACGACGCGGACCTGGACAAGGCCGCCGGCATCATCGCCAAGGGGGCGTTCTCCCTGTCCGGGCAGGCCTGCACCGGCACCTCCCGGGTCATCGTCGACGAGCGGGTCGCCGACGGACTGCTGGACCGGGTGATGGAGCGGGCCCGGGACGTCGTCGTGGGCAACGGCCTCGAGGACGGCGTCACCGCGGGACCGTTGGCCACCGAGGCGCAGCTGGACAAGTACCGGTCCTACCTCGAGGTCGGCGTCGAGGACGGCGCCGTGCTGGAGACCCCGCTGAAGAGCGAGAACGGCACCGGCGGCTACTTCGCCCGCCCCGCCGTCTTCACCTCGGTCAAGCCGGCCTCCCGCCTGGCCCAGGACGAGATCTTCGGTCCGGTGCTCGGCTTCCTCACCGTGTCGGGCTACGACGAGGCGGTCCGGGTCGTCAACGGCACCCAGTTCGGCCTGTCCGCCGGCATCGTCACGAGCGACATCGGCCGGGCGATCCAGTTCACCCGCGACGCCGAGGCCGGTCTGGTCAAGGTGAACCAGTCGACCAACGGCATGGCGATGAACGCCCCGTTCGGCGGCATGCGCAACTCGTCCACCCAGACCTACAAGGAGCAGGGTGGCGACACGATGATGAAGTTCTACACCCACGACAAGACCGCCTACTTCTCGAGCTAGGAACACTGATGAGCACTGCTGAGAACGACGACGTCGCAACGGAGCCCGAGACCCAGGCCGCCGAGGACGGACTGGTCTACCACCGGGTCGCCCGCTCCGGGCAGGTGCCCGAGGGCTACGTCCGCCGGTTCTACGTGGACCAGCTGGAGTGTGCCGTGGCGCGCCTGAACGGCACGGCACACGCGACGAGCAACTACTGCACGCACCTCGACTGCCTCCTGAGCAGCGGCAAGCTCGTCGACGACGGGATCTGCTGCTCCTGCCACGGCAGCGTGTTCGACCTCGACAGCGGCGAGCCCATCTACCCCCCCGCGACGGAGCCCATCGCCGTCTACCCGGTGCGGGAAGAGGACGGGGAGATCTACGTCGGCGTCAGCGCCGACGACGTCTCCCACGGAGGTCCCCGCCGGCGCAAGCTGCGCCGCGACTGAGGAGTGGCCAGCACCGGACGGCCGGCGCCCCGGCCGCTGACCCAGCACAAGGTCGACGCCCTCGGCCGGCGTGCCGCGGTCGCGGCCAGCCACCCAGCCATCACCCTGGAGGGTGCCCGCGTCCTCGCCGGCGGCGGCAACGCGGTCGACGCCACGCTGGCGATGGCCTCGGTCGGGTGGATGGTCCTTCCCGGCCAGTGCGGCATCGGCGGCGACGTCTTCGCCCTCGTCCGTGAACCCGACGGGCGGGTGTGGACGGTCAACGGCAGCGGGTTCGGGCCGGACGGTGGCACGCCCGAGTTCTTCCGCGAGCAGGGGCTGTCCACGCTGCCGCTGCAGGGAGCACTGTCGGTCACCGTGCCCGGTGCACCGGCGGCCCTGGCCCGGCTCGGCCGGCACGCGACGCGTCCGCTGGCGGACCTGTGGCGGACCGGCATCGGCCTGGCCCGCGACGGGTTCGCCTGCACCGCCAAGACCCGCGCCGACATCGCCGAGCACCAGCGTTCGCTGGCCGCGGACGAGGGGGCTCGCGCAGTGTTCCTGCCCCACGGACGCCTGCCGGAGGTGGGCGAGCCACTCGTGCAGGCCGACCTCGCCGACTTCCTGGAGCGCCTCGCCGGTGACCCGCTGTCCTTCTACGACGGTGCGTTCGCGTCGCGCGCGCTGACGCACCTGACGGCTCACGGCGCCCCGTTCAGCGGGCGGGAGTGGGAGCTGGGCAGGGACGTGGACGAGGAGCCGGCCATCAGCCAGGCCTACGGATCCGGCGTGCTCCACCAGACGCCGCTGCCCACCCCCGGCTGGATGATGCTGCAGCAGGCCGCCATCTGCGACGGCCGGCTGGCCGACGAGCCGCTGCTCGGCCCCGAGGCCGTGCACTGGCTCGCCGAGGCGGCTCGGGCCGCCTTCACCGACCGGTATGCCGAGTGCGCGGCTGACAACGACGGCTGGCGCCGGTGCCTGGGCCCCGACCGGATCCGCGCCGCACGGGATCGCATCGCCGAGGGGCGGCGGGACCACCTGCCGTTGCAGGGCGTCCGCGTCGCCGGGGACACGACCTCGACCGTCTGCGTCGACGAGGAGGGCCGGGCGGTCAGCTTCATCCACTCCCTGGCCTTCACCTTCGGCGCCCGGCTCAGCGTGCCCGGCACCGGGGTCATGCTGAACAACCGGCTCGGCCGCGGCGCGTACCTGGTCGAGGGGCACCCCAACGAGGTGCAGCCGAGGCGCAAGCCGCTGCACACGCTGAACGCCTGGGTCCTCGACGACGGACAGGACGGCCTGCGCGCCGTCGGCAACTGCCCCGGGGGCGACGGCCAGGTCCAGTGGAACATGCAGGTCCTCAGCCACCTCGCCGACCACGCGCTCAGCCCCCAGGAGGCGGTCTCCCTCCCGCGGTTCACGGTGTTCCCCGGCTCGGACGCGAACGTGGTCGGCCAGCCGGAGGAACTGCGCTGCGAACCGGGCCTCGACCCCGACACGCTGGCCACGTTGCAACGCTGGGGCCACCGGGTCGTCGAGGTCCCCGCGCAGGTCGGCGGGCCCGGCGGGTCGGCCATGGCGGTCGACGTGGACCACCCCCACGGGAGCCTGCGCGCCGGCGCCGATCCCCGGATGGAGGGCGTGGCCCTCGCCCTGTGACCACCACACGAACCCGAACACCCCACAGCACACCCCACAGCAAGAGGTGACCACCGTGCCGGACCTGCCCGCACCGCCCCGGCCCCAGGGCCGCTACCAGCCTGCCCTGCGGCACGCAGGCACGCTCGTGACCGCGGGGATGACACCGCGGGTGGACGGGCAGCTGGTCCATGTCGGCAAGGTGGGACGGGAGGTCTCGTTGGAGGACGCGGTCCGGGCCGCCGACCGCGCGGCGCGCAACGCCGTGGCCGCCGCGGCGGTGGCCGCCGGTTCGCTGGCGGACATCGAGCGTGCCCTGCGGCTGACCGTCTACGTCAACGCCACGGAGGACTTCCGCCGGCACAGCGAGGTCGCGGACGGTGCGTCCGCGGCGCTGCTCGACGTCCTGGGGGAGGAGCGGGCAGCGGTGGTCCGCAGCGCCGTGGGCGTTGCCTCCCTGCCCGGCGGCGCCTGCGTCGAGGTGGAGCTGACCTGCGCCTGCTGAGGGAGGAGCACACGACGAGGGGCGGGCCCCGGGCACACGTGCCGGACCCCGCCCCCTCGTGCGTGGTGGGAGTGACTCCCTGCTCAGCCCGGGGGGTTCTGCGCCAGGTGCTTGGCGAACGCGTCCAGCGCGGCCGCGCCCACCGCCTTGTCCTGCTCCCCGTTGCCTCCGGAGACACCGACGGCACCGACGATCTGGCCCTCGTACTCGATGGGGAAGCCACCGACGAAGATCGCGAACTTGCCCGGGTACATCTGGTTGATGCCGAAGGCCTCGTTGCCGGGGAGGGCGGGGCCGTTGGGCGGCTCGTTGAACTTGTGGGTCGGTCGCTCGTGGCCGGCCGCCGTGAACGCCTTGGCGATGGCGATCTCGACGCCGGTCAGGCGGGCCCCCGGGATGCGGTGCAGCCCGATCACGTGACCACTCTCGTCGGCGACGCAGATCGTCTGCTTGACGCCGATCTCCTCGGCCTTCTGACGGGCCGCCTCGAGCATCGGCAGTGCGTCGTCCAGGGTGATGCGGAAGATCCTGTGCATGTGCGGCTGGCACTCCTTGGTTCTGGTTGTGGTCGGTTGCGGGCGTCGGCGACCGGGGGTCGTCCGTTCCTGCGAGCATGGTCGTCCCGGAGGCGCGTCACAACGTCGAATGTGCCCTGAATCGCCGCCCCCACAGTGGATACCATGCACAGATGAATTCCTCGGCTCGACAGCCGGTCTCGTCGTCCCCCGGACCGGAGGTCAGCACACCCGATCCGCTCACGTTGGACCGTCTCCTGCAGGAACGGCTCCTCCGGGGCAGCGTGGTGCTCGCCGGCGGGGATCGCCTCGACGTGGTGGTGCAGTGGTGCCGCACGGCACGCGACGTCCTGGTCGAGGAGGACCCGCTCGAAGGTGTGGCCGTGATCGGTGA
This sequence comes from Segeticoccus sp., assembly GCA_035690725.1. Lineage (GTDB taxonomy): Bacteria > Actinomycetota > Actinomycetes > Actinomycetales > Dermatophilaceae > DASSKF01. The sequence continues at coordinate 20,856 of DASSKF010000128.1, read as the reverse complement.
CGAGGCCGTGCTGGCGCCCGCCGACGTGGAGCGGCTGACGGGGCGCGGCGCCGCTGCGGTGCTGCTGCGCGGCTGGACGGCCGAGCGGTGGCAACCGGCGCCTCCGTCCGCGCTGCCGGTGGTCGGGATCCCGCCCGAGACGCGCCTCGACTCGGTCGCCCGGCACGTGGCGCGGCTCAACCTCGCGCACGAGAGCCACATCCTGCGCTATGCGCAGACCGTCCACGGTGCCCTGGCGTCCCTGCTGCACCGCAGCGCCGGGGTCGATGCCCTGTGCGACCTGCTCGCACGACTCAGCGGCTGTGCCGTGGTGCTCATCGGGACCGGCCTGGACGTGATCACCTACGCCGAGGGCCGGCACTCCTGGCTCGATCCCACGTCGGCCGGCGCCGCCTGCCGGGAGCTGCTGGGGCACCAGGGCGACGACGGAGAGGGCCGGGCGGACGGCCACGACTCACTGGTGCTGTCGGCCGAGGTGAAGGACCGTCCGTGCACCTTCGTGGTCGCCGGCGTCCACGTGGCCGGCCGTCGCGACGGGTGGCTGGTCCTGGTGGACGACACGTACCCGCCGCACGCGCACGACGTGGCCGAGCAGCGGGTGGCCGTGCAGCAGGCGAGCACCATCGTCGGCACCGAGCTGATGCGGCTGCGCGACGTGGAGCGGGCCGAGGAGCGAGCACGCGGCAACTTCGTGCACGCGCTGCTGCACGGGCGGTTCTCCAACCACGCGGACCTGGTGGCCCGGTCCGAGCACCACGACTTCCCGGTCGAGAGCCGCTTCGGGGCCGTGGTCGTGCAGGCCAGTGGCCTGATCGCCGAGGACGACTCGCCCAACCGCCTGGCCTACATGGCGCGCGAGGCGAGCCATGTGGGCAGCGGCAGGTCCCGTCGCACCATGGCGGCGGTGGTCGGCGACGTGATCGCGGTCGTGCGGGAGGTGGGGGCGGCCGGGCACAGCGGCCCCGACCGCGGGGCACGGGAGCTGGACCAGTTCGCCCAGGCGCTGTCCCGTCGGCTGCAGAGCCAGACGGACCGGGCCGTGCTGGTCGGCTACGGGCGACCGGTGCAGGGCGCGGACGCGATCGCGCAGAGCTACCGGGAGGCGCGGTTGGCCCTCGGGCTCAGCGCGCAGCTGCAGCTGACGGCCCCCGCCGGATTCAGCGACCTGCGGGTGGACTCCACCCTGCTGGACCTGGCCCAGCAGGAGGGCGGTCGCGCGTTCGCGGGGGAGATGCTGGCGCCCCTGCGAGAGGCGTCGGGCGACCTCGAGGACGCGGTGCGGACCTACGTCGAGGCAGGGGGCAACCTGAACCAGGCGGCGCGCACGCTCTGCGTCCACCGGAACACCATGCTCTACAAGATCGAGCGCGGGTCGAAGGCCCTCGACCGCGACCTGCGCGAGGCCGAGACGCAGTTCGCCGTCTGGCTCGCGCTGAAGCTCGACATGCTGGCCCGCACCGCCGACGAGGTGAAGCACGACCTCGACGCCGGGTGACGGGCACCGGCGAACAGCCGCCCGGCACAGGCGGATCCGCTCGGTGTGATGCTTGACACGCATCGCGCACCTCTCCATACTTCGAGACCTGCTCGGAGTGCGCTTCACCGCGAGGTGCACGCGTGGCAGGTCCTGTGTCACTCGACGAATGGTCGAGGGAGCTTCTCCGGAAGAGCCCGAGGTCCGTCGCTCGAGGTCGCTTGGCCCAGCCCCGATGGTCTGGGTCCGTGTCCTGAGTGAGGCGGCAGCGCCGCCTCCCCACGGCGGAAGCCGTGGCGAGCGAACGGAGAAGAATCGTGCACTCCACCCACCCCTCCTCGGCACCACCGCGCGTGGCCGACGTCGTCAGCCGGCTCGACGCCGTGACCGGGGGGCGGCTCTCCGCCGACCCCGGCCCCGACAACCCCTGGCACGTGGTCAAGTCCTCCGGCCTGCCGGGCAAGGCCGTCACGGAGACCCCTGGCCTCGTCATCGGTGACCCGGACGCCCCGGTGCGACGGCTGGCGGTCGCCATGTCGGTCACCGAGCACGACATCGAGCTGGCCCATGCGATCGGGGTGGACCTGATCGTCGCGCACCACCCCCTCGCGGACGCCGCGAGCTCCGGCGGCGTGCCGCTGTCGGACTACCTTCCGCCCTATGGGGTCTCGGTCATCGAGTGCCACGAGGCGTTCCACGGGCTGCACCCCGGGATCGGTCAGCTGCACGGCCACGTGCCGTTCCGCCACCACGGGGCCTACGGGGGAGCCCACGGCAAGGTGGTGATGGTCGGCCGGCCCCTTCCGGAGGTGCGGTCCCTGGGAGACGTCCTCGACCGCCTGCGCCGGATGCTGGCCCGGGCCGTCGACGAGCAGGTCCTCGACAGCGAGCGGGAGGTGCGGGGCGGCATACCGCTCTGGGACTCGGTCACCTCACCGGGCCTGCGCATCCTCCACGGGACCCCGCAGACACCGCTCGGGGACGTCGTCATCCACGCCTTCCCGCACACCGGCTTCAACGCGGAGGACCTGGACGCGCTCCTCGAGGAGCACCCGGGTGCCGGCACCCTCATGTTGAGCATCAGCAGCGCCTGCGAGGTGGACGAGGTGGTCAGCCGCGCCCGCGACCGCGGGCTGTCGGTCGTCGTGGGCAGCTCGCACGCGACCGAGATCCTCGAGAACGGCCTCCCCCTGGCGCACTGCCTGCAACGGCTCCTCCCGGACACCGAGGTCCTGCTGTTCCGCAGCCGGGTGGTGGCGATGTCCCTGGACGACGCCGCGACCGGGGACCTGGGCGAGTACGGCCGCCGGATGGGCGAACACCTGCTCCCCGTCGAGGGGCGGTGGACGGCGTGAGCGCCGCGCACTGGGTCTACCTGCTCGGAGTCCTCTCGCTCATCGTGGTGATGGCCTGCCGCAAGACCGTCGTGGTCCCGGCTGTCGTGGCCACGCTGCTGACGGCCCTCGTCGCCACCGGCAGCCTCGCGACGGCCCTGGGCTCGGTCTTCCGCGCCAGCCTCGTCGCCGCCTCCGAGCTGTTCAACATCTTCCTGATCATCGCCCTCGTGAGCGCCCTGCTCGGCGCCCTCCGCGCCGCCGGTGCCGAGCACCTCATGGTCGTCCCGTTCCGGCGGATCATGGTCAACGGCAGGGTCGCGTTCTTCGTGCTCTTCGTCGTCACCTACGTCTTCTCCCTGTTCTTCTGGCCGACACCGGTCCTGGCGCTGGTCGCGACGATCCTGCTGCCGGCCGCACTGAAGGCGGGCCTGTCACCGATGGGCGGCGCCATGGCCATCGCGATCGGTGGTCAGGGCATGGCGCTGGCGTCCGACTACGTGATCGGCGTGGCGCCCAGCCTGTCGGCGAGTGGCGCAGGCGTGCCGGCGGACATCATCGCCAACCGGTCGTTGGTGCTCTCCCTGATCGTCGGCGGCATCGCGGCGGTGCTCAGCTACGTGCTGACCGTCCGGCCGAGCATGGGGCGGCAGACGTCCCGGCTGCGAGCGCTGGCTGCGTGGTTCACCCGCCGGCCGGTCCCGTCACCGGCACTGGTGTCGGCCACCGTGGGTGACGCCTACCTGACGAAGCGCACGAGCGAACCGGTCCTGGACGGACCGTCGACCTCGGGGGCGGGACCGGACGACGTGGCGCAGGAGGAGGACACCGAGGAGGAGCAGGCGCCGCCCACGACGCGGCGAGGGCTGATCTTCGCCGGCCTCGTGCCGTTGTCCTTCCTCCTGCTCGTCGGCTACATGCTGCTCGGCCGGTTCAGCGACGTCGTCCGGGTCGAGGACGGTGCCGGCGCGGGGCTGGTCGGTGGGCTGGCTGCGCTGCTGCTGCTCGTCGTCGCGATCTCGACCGACGGCAGGGACGCGCTGGAGAGCACGGCCCGGCACGTCGTCGACGGGCTGGCCTACGCCTTCAAGGCGATGGGCGTGATCCTCCCGATCGCCGGGTTCGTCTACATGGGAATCGCCGACTACTCCGGACGGATCCTCGGGCTGGCGGACGGCGCCACCGGACCGGCCTTCCTCTTCGACGCGATCCGGTCGGTCGAGGACTACATCCCGGGCAACCCGGTGGTCATCGCCCTGGCCCTGCTGGCGGCCGGGATGACGGTCGGCCTGGACGGCTCGGGCTGGGCCGGGCTGCCGCTGACCGGCAACCTGTCCGCGGCGCTCGGACCACACGGCGGCGTCGACACCGCGACGCTCGCGGCGATCGCGCAGAACGGCGCGTCCTGGACCGGCGGAGGGACGCTGGTCATCTGGTCCTCGCTGATCGCCGTCGCCGGCTTCTGCCGGGTCGACGTCGTCGAGCTCGCGCGACGGCTGTTCGTCCCCGTGGTGACCGGCCTGGTGGTGGCCGCCCTCGCCGGGTTGTTCATCTGGTAGCAGGAACGGCTCCCCGGCGCGGGTGGTGAGTCGACGGGAAGCTGAGCGGCTCACTGAGCACCGCGACGGTGCAGGCGAGCTGGGTGTCCGGGTCGTAGTCCTTGAGCACGGCCCGGACACCCAGTCCCAGCTCCTCCTGCAGCGCCCTCGCGAGGTGCTGCTTGAACTGGTCCATGAGCGCGACGTCGACCTCCCGCGTCAGGGAGCGCCGGGTGGCGTCGAGGGACGCCAGAGCCGGGACCCGTTGGTGCAGCGCGATTACCAGGATGCGGTCCTCGAGGAGGTCGACCTGCTGCTCGCGCACACCGGCGCCCCACACGGCCTGGTTGGCCGCGTTGTACAAGCGCAGCACCGCCTGCTTGAGCTCTCCCGGCGAGGAGGCTGCGACGGCGGCACCCGCGGTGGCGTCCGGCGAACTGGTCATCAACTCGTCCTCCACGTGGTGAGCCAAGGGACCGGGCTCCTGCCGGCCCGCTACGGCATACGAGACGCAGGAGCGGGGCCGGGACTGGGACCGGCAAAGCTGAGCCCGAGGGCCACGGCGGCCACGACGGCACAGCCGAGATACATGATGAAGTCCCGACCGGTGGGGAGCAAGAGTGCCACCCACGCGGCTCCCGTGGTGGAGCCGGAGAACCGGAGCAGGTTGAACAGGCCCAGGGCCGATCCGTAGGCGCCCGCGGGGGAGCGCGTGGCCCCCGTGGCCGCCGGTGTCTGCACCATCGACATGCCGACCCCGAGTGCCAGCAGCAGCAGGCAGGTGAGGGCGAGCGAGGGGGAGTCCGCCGTCGTGGCGAACGCCGAGCCGGTGGTGGCGAGCACGACGAGGAGCAGCCCGCCGCGCAGCACCGGTCGGGGCCGCCACCACTCCGCCATCCGTCCCACCAGGGGTGCCATGAACGCCATCGTGACGGGGAGCACGAAGAACAGGATTCCCGCGGTGCTGCCGGACAGCTCCAGGGGGCCGGTGAGGAAGAGGGGGAAGGCCACCAGGGCGGTGCCGAGGGTGAACATCTGGGCGAACGCTGCCACCGCGCTGCGGGCGAAGCGCACCTCGACGACGTGCCGCAGGGGGATGAGGGCCCCCGCGTTGCCGCGGGAGACGAGGACGAACCCCACCAGGAGGGCCACGCCCAGTCCGCCGACCAGGGCGTCGATGCGGTAGGGGACCGACGGTTGGGACACGGCGCTCGCGCCCGCCAGGACCAGGCCGACCCCGGAGGTGAGCAGGAACGCTCCCGGCAGGTGGATCCGGGCGTGCCGCGCGGGGGCCGCCGGCACCTGCCGCAGGATGATGGCGAGCACGACGAAGGACGCCACCGCCATCATCACGAAGATGGATCGCCACCCGACGAAGTCGCTGACCACGCCGCCGATGGGCGGACCGGCGGCCTGGCCGATGCCGTTCGCTGCTGCCCAGGCGCCCATCATCCGGCTGTGCTGCCCGGGTGACATCCAGACCAGCAGGCCCATGACGATCGGGGGGATCGCCGAGCAGCCCAGCCCCTGCAGAGCCCGGGTGCCCACCAGGAACGGGAGGGTGGGAGCCAGCGCGGCGGCGACCTGCCCCATGCCCATCAGGGCGATCGCGCTGCAGAGCACCTGCTTGCGGCCGAAGCGGTCGCCGAGCCAGCCGGTGATCGGCATGGCCACCGCCAGGAACAGGCTGAAGGCGATGACGCAGAGCACCGCCGCGCCGACCCGCGCGTCGAGGTCGACCGCGATGGACCGGAGCGGCACGTTGATGATGTTGTTGGACATCGTCCCGAGGACGGTGACCGTGAGCAGCGAGACCTGGGCGACCGTGCCCGGGGCAGGCGCCCGCTTCCCCACCAACGTCATCCGCCCTCCTCGCAAGCCTCTCGTGCACTGTGTCGTCGCGGCGCCCCCGGCGACAGGGAACACGTGCACATTCTGGAGCACGAATCGCTGTGCACCTGTTCCCTAGCCCTCCTCCGGAAGCGAGCGGGAGGCTGCACAGCGTCCGCCTGCTTCCCGAGGAGTCCCCATGCACGAAATCACTGCGGCACACTGGGTCTATCTCGTGGGCATCATCGCCATCCTGGGCACGATGCTCCTCCGCAAGAACATCATCGTCCCTGCGGTGACGTTCACCCTGATCACGGCCATCGTCTTCACGCACAGCCTCGCCGGCGGCCTGGCCGCGGTCTTCAACGCCAGCCTGGTCGCCGCGAAGGAACTGTTCAGCATCTTCCTGATCATCGCCCTCGTGACGGGGATGCTCGGTGCGCTGCGCGCGCTCGGCGCCGACAAACGGATGGTGGCACCGTTCCGACCACTCATGCGCAACGGCCACCTCGCCTTCTGGACCCTGGCCGTCGTCACCTACCTGATCTCGCTGTTCTTCTGGCCGACGCCGGCCGTGCCGCTGATCGGTGCCGTCCTCATCCCCGTCGCCATCGGCGCCGGACTGCGCCCGCTCGCCGTCGGTTTCACCATCGCCGTCGCGGGCCAGGGGATGGCGCTGTCGAGTGACTTCATCATCCGGGTGGCCCCCGGGCTGTCGGCGAAGGCCGCCGGTGTCAGCGCGGACGTCGTCGCCAACCGCGCCATGATCATGTCGCTCATCGTCGGCGGCACCGCCCTCGCGATCGGCTACCTGCTGGAGTTCCGCCAGATGCGCAAGCCTTCTCCACAGCTGCTCGCCGACTGGGAGAAGGAGGACACGGTCGCCGAGGTCAAGGAGGACACGAGCGTCGAGGGCGCCCCGACCATCGGCCACGGGCCCGCGCTGCGCGGGACGCCGCACGCCGTCGCGGCCACCGAGTCCGGCGGGGGCGAGGACTCCACCCAGACCGGGGTCGCCGTCGCGGAGCACCCCCTCGTCGAGGCCGAGCGCCCCGGAGGCCACTCCGGCTCCGGAGACGACGTTCCGGACGACGCCCGCGACCTGGCCGGCGACGAGGCCACGGCGGCAGCCAACCCCCGGGTGGCCACGCTGTTCGCCGTGTTCGTCCCCTTGGCCTACCTGCTCCTCATCATCTACCTGGTGATCGGCATGACCGGTGGCGGCGAGGGCATCGTGGGTGGCGACGCCGCCGCACTCGTGGGCGGCATCGCGGCGGTCACCATCTTCCTCGGGGCCCTCGCGGAGAGCCGCTCGACCTTCCTCGAGCGGTCCGCCGAGCACGTGGTGGACGGACTGGTCTTCGCGTTCCGTGCCATGGGTGTCGTCCTGCCGATCGCCGGCTTCTTCTTCATCGGCAACGGCGACTTCTCCGGCGACATCCTCGGCATCGCGCCGCACGCGGACGGGAGCCCGGCCGGCCCGGCGCTGCTGTTCGACCTGGTCCTGCACGGCCAGAGCGCCATCCCGCACAACTCGATGATCACGGCCTTCGGCATCCTCATCATCGGCATGGTGGCCGGGCTGGAGGGCTCGGGCTTCTCCGGCCTGCCGCTGACCGGCTCGCTCGCCGGGAGCCTCGGCCAGGTCACCAGCGTCAGCCCGGAGACCCTGGCCGCGATCGGGCAGATGGGCAACATCTGGTCGGGTGGCGGGACCCTGGTCGCCTGGTCCTCCCTGATCGCCGTCGCCGGTTTCGCCCGGGTCAACGTCCTCGAGCTCGCCCGGAAGTGCTTCATCCCGGTGGTGAGCGGACTGGTCGTCGCGACGGTCCTGTCGGTGCTCATCCTCGGGTAGGGCCGGCCGCGGGACGTCCTCGGTCCGGGAGCCGACGGCTCCCGGACCGAGGCGTGTGCACGGGCCGGTGAACCGGACGGCGCCGACAGCCGTGCACGAGGTATGCCGGCCAGGGTCACCCACGTCGCCAGCACGCACCTGCCCACGGGGCACGGGGACTTCGCGGTGCGCGCGTACCACGACGAGCACACCGGGCACGACCACGTCGTCCTCGCCCTCGGCGAGCTCGGCACCGGCGAGGGCGCGACGCCGCCGCTGGTGCGGCTGCACTCGGAGTGCGTGACGGCGGAGTCGCTGGGGTCGGTGCGCTGCGACTGCCGGGAGCAGCTGGAGGCCGCGCTGGCCGCCATCGCCGGGGAAGGCCGCGGCGCGGTCGTCTACCTGCGCGGGCACGAGGGGCGGGGGATCGGGCTGGCGGAGAAGCTGCGGGCCTACGCCCTGCAGGACCGCGGCCTGGACACGGTCGAGGCGAACCTCGCGCTCGGGGCCCCGGCGGACGCCCGCGAGTACGGCGCGGCCGCGGCGATCCTGACCGACCTCGGGGTCCGTGCCGTGCGGCTGCTGTCCTCCAACCCGGCCAAGGAGGCGGCACTGGTCGCCGAGGGCATCAAGGTCGCGCGCCGGGGACTGAACGTGCCCGTCCACGAGGGCAACCGGGCATACCTGCGGGCCAAGCACGAGCGGATGGGCCACGACGCCGTCCCCGACGACGGGTGGGACGAGCTGCTCGAGGGGGAGGTGCCGGTCTCGGGGGAGCTGGCCCGGCGCTACGGACCCCTCGTGGTCGCCGGGCCGCGGCTCGTCCTCGCCCAGCTGGGGCAGAGCCTGGACGGCTTCACGGCGTCCCGCTCCGGCGACGCGTGCTTCGTGACGGGCGAGGCGGACCGGACCCACCTGCACCGGCTCCGCGCCCTGGTCGACGCCGTCGTCGTCGGGGTGCGCACCGTGCTGGCCGACGACTGCCGGCTGACCGTGCGCGCCGTGCCCGGGGACGACCCGGTCCGGGTGGTGCTCGACCCGAACGGCCGAACGCCCCTCTCCACGCACGTGCTCGCGGTCCCGGACGCCTGCACGGTCTGGGTGGTGGCCGACGACGTGGAGCGACCGGCACGGCTGCCTGCCCACGTCGAGGTGCTGCAGCTGCCGCGGACCGGTCCGGATCGCGGGTTCGCGCCGGCCGACGTGGTTGCCGCGCTGGCGGACCGGGGCCTGGGCCGGCTCCTCGTGGAGGGTGGCGGCGCGACCGTGTCCCGCTTCCTGGCGGCCGGGCTGCTGGACCGGCTGCTCGTGACGACCGCGCCACTGCTCGTCGGGGACGGCGTCCCCGGCCTGCGGTTCTTCGGACGGGACCGGCTCGCCGACGCGCTGCGGGCCCCCTCGCGGCGCTTCCTCCTCGGTGAGGACACCTGCGTGGAGCTGGACCTGGCGGCGGCGCGGACCGCGGCCGCAGCAGTCAGGCGCGACTCAGCGCTCGTCGCACCTGCCGGGCCGTGACGTCCCAGCCCGTGAGGGCGTCCCGCCGCTCCATGGCGGCGGCACGCAGGCCCTCCCGGTGAGCCGAGTCGGTCAGCCACCGGCGCAGCGCCGCAGCCAGAGACTTCGGGTCGCCGGCGGGGACGACCACACCGGGGCGCCGGCCGTCCGCGGTCGCCCCGAGCGCCTCCGCGGCACCTCCCGGCGTCACGACCGACGGTATGCCGTGTGCCAGCGCCTCGCTGACCACCATCCCGTAGGTCTCGACGCGGGAGGGCAGCAGCGCGAGATCGACACTCTCCCAAGCGCGCTCGCGCAGCACGGTGCCGAGGAGCTCGACCCGATCGTGCAGGCCGGCGCGGCGGACGGCGGCGGCGACGGCCGCGGCATACCCGCGGTCGCGGTCGAGGGAGCCGGCCAGCCGGGCCTGCCAGGGCAGGTCGCGCAGCCGGGAGAGTGCGGCGACGACCCCCAGCTGGTCCTTGTGCGGGAGCAGTGCCGCGACGTGCAGCAGCAGCGGCGGGTCCGACCCCGTTGTCGTCGCGGCAGGTTCGGCGCCGGGACGGGCCACGGCGACGCCGGGCAGGCCGTGGTGCCGGAGGAGGTGGTGCGCCGACCAGCAGCTGGTGGCGATGACGACGCGCGCCCGCCGCAACGCCTCCCGCTCGAGCCGGTCGAGCTCATCCCGGCGGTCGGCGGGCAGACCGGTCTCGAGGGCCAGCGGCATGTGCACGAGGACAGCGGCGCCGGACGACGCGACGGCCTCGGGTCGCGGGCAGGCGAGCAGCCCGTCGACGATGATGGGTCCGGCCCACGGCTCGGCGAGGACCGTGTCGAGGGCGGCCGGCCCGCAGCGGCGCACCTGGACCGTGTCGCCCGCGGAGTGCAGGGCGTCGGCAAGGGCGAGGTCGTAGTGGTTCCCGCCGGTCGGCTCGTCCACGTCCGCGGGAACGACCAGGCGGATCCTCATCGGCCGGAGCGGTAGGTGACCCACGCCTCGGGTGACTCGCGCAGCGTCACCTCGATCCCGTCCATTCCGGCGGCGGCGTCGGACCGGGCCAGGCGCTCGCCCACCCAGCCGGCCAGCACCTCGGTGGAGGTGAGGACGCCGGCGAAGTCGGGGTGCTCGTCCAAGTTGCGGTAGCGCAGCGGGTCGAGCACGTCGCCGAGGGCGCTGAGGGCCGCGCCGATGTCCACCACGACGCCGTCGGCGGTGAGCTGGTCCCGGCGGAAGGTGGCCTCCACGACATAGGTGGCGCCGTGCAGCGACTGGGCCGGGCCGAAGAGCGGCCGGGGCAGGCTGTGCGCGACCAGCACGTGGTCCCGCACCGTGACGGAGTACATGGCCGTCCTCCTTCAGTAGTCGACGACGTGGCACAGGGCCCGCAGCTGGCCGGAGGCGAGGCGGGCCATCGTGCCGGGGAGCTCGGCGAACGGGCTGGCGCCGGTGAGCAGCGCGTCGAACGCGTCGTCGCGCAGCAGCTCCAGGGCGAGGCCGAGGCGGTCGGCGTGGGTGCGTCGTGCCCGGCGTGCGGCCGCAACCTGTCCGACCTGGCTGGCGCGGACGGCCAGGCGACGGGCGTGGAACGCCGCGCCGAGGGGCACGCTCACGTCGCGGGTGCCGTACCAGGACAGCTCGATCACCTCACCCTCGTCGCCGAGCAGCTCGAGGCTGCGGGCCAGCCCGGCGGAGGAGCCGGAGGCGTGGAGAACGAGGTCGCACTCGACCACGGCGTCGGCCGGTTCCACGAAGTCGACGCCCAGGGTGTCGGCGACGGACCGCCGACCCGGGTCGACGTCCACGAGCTGCAGCCGCTGCAGGGGAAAGCTGCGCAGGAGGGCGGCGACGGCACACCCGACCATTCCCGCCCCCACCACCGCCACGCGGTCGCCGAGCCGGGGGGCGGCGTCCCAGAGCGCGTTGACGGCCGTCTCGACCGTGCCGGCCAGCACCGCCCGACGGGCGGGGACACCGGGCGGGAGAGGGGTGAGCGCGACTGCCGGCACGACATACCGGTCCTGGTGGGGGAAGAGGCAGAACACCGGACGGCCGAGCAGTTCGCGGGGTCCTTGCTCGACCAGCCCGACGGAGAGGTAGCCGTACTTCACCGGCCCCGGCGGGGTGCCCTCCTGGAACGGGGCGCGCATCCGGTCGGCGACCGCCGCCGGGACCGCCCCGCGGTGCACGAGCAGCTCGGTGCCCCGGCTGATCCCGGAGTGCAGCGCGCGCACGAGCGCCTCGCCGGCCCCCGGCTCGGGCAGGGGTTCCTCGCGCAGCTCGCCGCGGCCGGGCGCGACGGTCCAGTACGCGGTGGCGCAGCCCGGGCCGCTCATCGGGCGCGGCTCTCCGCGGGCAGCACGTCGACCGCCTCGGGGACGCGTCGCCGGGACCGGGGCCACCGGTCCACGAGGAGCAGCACGGCCCCGGGCAGGACGGCGACGACGACCATGACGCCGTAGGCGACCGCCACGGCGACGCCCCGGTCCGCGCCCACGCCGGCGGCGCCGAACACCCAGGCCGCGGCGCCCTCCCGCGGGCCCCAGCCCGCGATGTTGGTCGGGAGCCCCATCGCCAGCAGCACGAGCAGCGCCAGGGGGCCCAGCACCAGCGTGGGGCTGGTGACGCCGACGACGCGGGCCGCCAGCAGGAAGGTGGCCGCGTGCCCGGCGACCACGAGCGCGGAGGCGATCGTGACCCGCGGCCACAGCCGCCGCTGCAGCAGCCCGCGACGCAGGTCCGAGCCGGCCGACCCGAGCCCGCGCAGCCGGGGGTGGCGCAGCACGACGACGGCCGCGAGCAGCATCACCACCGCGACCGCAGCGGTGGCGCTGAGCGCGACCAGCGTGCCGGGTCGGCCCAGGGGCGAGGGCAGCAGGACCAGCACGAGCAGGGTGACGGCGACCTGCAGCACCTGCCCCGCGGAGCGCTCGAGGACCACGGCGCGCAGGCCGCGGCCGCGGTCGCCGGCAGCGCGCCCGTGCCTCAGCCCGCGGTCCACGTCGCCGAGGACGCCGCCCGGCAGCACGGTGTTGAGGAACTGCGACCGGTAGTACGCCGCGACGGCAGTGGGCAGCGGCAGCCGCATCCCGAGGCCGCCGGCCACCACGGACCACCGCCACGCGCTGCACACGGTCGTGACCACGGTGATGCCGAGGGCGGCCACCAGCACCGGGCCGTCGATGGTGCGCAGCCCCTCGACGAACGGCCGGGTCCCCAGCCGCCACAGCAGGACCGCGAGGATCCCCAGACCGATCGCGGCGCGCACCGGACCCCACCAGGAGCGGCTCACGACGGCACCGCCAGCAGGTCGGCGTGGTGGACGGTCACGGCGAGCCGCCCGGCCCGCAGCGCGGTGAGCCGGCGGCCCACGTACCCCCGGGTCGGCGCATGCAGCTCGGGCCGTGCCTCGACCGCGGCCGCCACCCAGCCGGCGAACCAGCTCCCGGCCAGGGCCCGGTCGGCGGACCCGAGCCGCCACGGGCTGGGCCGGACCAGCACCTGTGCACCGGCCCGGCGGAACGCCGTGACGGCGGCCTCGACCGCGTCGGGCCCCAGCAGCCGCCCGGCCGCCGTGGCGCGGCGTTGGTGGTCGTTGAAGGCGGCGCCGACCCGGGCGTCCAGCGGCTCCGCCGGGGACAGCTCGACGGAACCGGTCACCGACAGGGTGACGAGCGCCGAGCAGCGGGCCGAGACGCAGGCGGCCACCAGCTGCTCGAGACCGTCGGCCGTCAGCAGGTCCAGCAGTGCCGACGCGGTCACGAGCGTGGCCCCGGCCAACGGCGCCGCGCCGTCAGCCGGTGCGAGCCGCGTGACGTCACCGTGCCGGGTGCGGACCGTGACGGCTGCCCCGCCGGCGGCCGCGCCCGGGAAGTTCGCGGCGGCGCGGCGGAGCAGGTCGGGGTCCCGGTCGTGCAGCACCCAGTGCTGCGGGCCGGGCAGCCGCGGCGCGAGCCAGCGGCCCATCGACCCGGTCCCGCAGCCCAGGTCGTGGATGACGGCCGGACGGTGCTCGTCCAGCAGGGAGCGCAGCCGCTGGACCAGCTCGGTCGACCGGGCGCCGGCGTCCGCGTCCTCCCGCAGGGCGAGCCACGGCGCGAGCGATCCTCCTGCCATCGCCTGCTCACCCCTTCCACGCGCGCCGGTGCGGGAGCGGAGCGCACCGTGCCGACACCCGGAGAGACGTGCGCGTCGCCGGATCGGTTCATCCGGCGGCCCGCGGGTCCGCACCGCGTCCACATCGCCTGCCCCAACCGGTGAACCCCTCGGCCCGGGACTGCGTGCTCGGGGAAAGGGACCCGGAACGGATCTCCTCGTGCGAAACGGAGAAGAAGCCATGAAGCTGCGGATGCTCATCAGCCTGGCGGTGCTGGTCTCCGGGGCCATCCACCTCTGGTTGTGGATCGACGGGTTCCGGGACCTCACGGTCATCGGCCCGGCCTTCCTCCTCAACGTCGTCGCCGCGGCGGTGATCGCGGTGCTGCTGCTGGCGTGGCAGCACTGGCTGCCGCTACTGCTCTCGCTGGGCTTCGGCGCCTCGACCCTGGTCGCCTACCTCATCTCCGCGACCGTGGGGCTGTTCGGGGTGCACGAGGTGTGGACCGGCTTCCCGGTCGTCGCGGCAGAGGTCGCCGAGATCGTCGCCATCGTGGGGTCCGCCGTGGCACTGTGGCATGGCTACCGGCTGACCTCCCCGGCGCAGGTGCGGCACCCGTTCGCAGCGGTGCACCCGCCCCGGGCCGACTGAGGCCGCTCCCCGCGGTGACCCGGCACGAGGACACCCTGCCGCGCCCGACCCTGCCGCGGGCCGCGTCAGCCCTGCGGACCCACCGGGCGACGCCGGCCGACCTGGTGACGGCGACCCGCCTGCTGCTCGCGTGCGCGGTCGCGGCCCTGGTCGCTGCCTCGTTCGTGGGGCCACCGGCGGTCGGGATCCTGGTGGCACTCAGCGCGATCGCGCTGGCGCTGGATGCCGTCGACGGGTGGGCCGCCCGGCGCACCGGCACGGTCACGGAGTTCGGAGCCCGGTTCGACGGCGAGGTCGACGCCTTCCTCATCCTCGTGCTGAGTGTGTATGCCGTGCACGTGCACGGGCCGTGGGTGCTCGCCATCGGGCTGGCCCGCTACGCCTTCGCCCTCGCCGGCTGGCCCCTGCCGTGGATGCGGGTGCGGCTGCCGGCGCGCCACTGGCGCAAGGTGGTTGCCGCGGTCCAGGGCATCGTGCTGACGGGGGTGGCCGCCGCGATTGGACCCCGCTGGCTGCTGGACGGGGCCCTGCTGCTCGCGGCCGCCCTGCTGGCCGAGTCGTTCGGCCGGGACGTGTGGTGGCTGTGGCGCCGACGCCCCACGGTGGCACCGTCTCTCGCGCGTCCGAGCGCCGGCGGCCCAGGGGCGGGCCGGTCCCGGCGGCGGCGCGCGGTCGGGGCGGGGGCGGACCTGCTGGCGCTGGTGGTTGCCTGGTGCGTCCTCGTGTTCCCCGACCGGCTGCCGCAGCTCAGCGCCAGCACCTTCCTGCGAGTCCCGCTGGAGCTGCTGGTCGTCTGCGGCCTCGCCCTCGTCCTGCCGGTGTGGGGCCGGCGCGCGCTGGCGGCCGTGGTCGGGATCCTGGCCGGACTGGTGATGGTGCTCAAGCTGCTCGACATGGGCTACTACGCAGCGCTGGACCGGCCGTTCGACCTGGCGACCGACCTCGGCTTCGTCGGGCCGTTGAAGGTTCTGGTCCGCCACTCGGTGGGCCAGGTCGCGGGGGACGTCGTGCTCCTCGTTGCGCTCCTGGCCGGCGTCGCCCTGGTGCTGTCGGTGCCGGCGGCCCTGGTGCGGCTCACCGGCGCCGTCGTCCGGCGCCGGGGCCGTGCCGCGCCCGTCCTCGGGGCGCTGACGGTGCTGTGGCTGGTGGGTGCCGTGTCCGGCATACGCGTGCCTCCCGGTGAGCCGCTCGCAGCCGCGAGCTCGGTGCGGGTCGCCACCGCGCAGGTGGGCACGGCGGCCGCGACCGTGCGTGGACAGCACCGGTTCGCGGCCCGGCTGTCGGCCCCCGACCCCGTGCGTGACGCCGGCCCCGGGACGTTGCTGGGCGGCCTGCGCGGAAAGGACGTCGTGGTGGCGGTCGTCGAGAGCTACGGGCGGGTCGCGGTCGACGGACCCCGGTCCTCCGCGACGGTGCGTCACGTGCTCGACTCGGGCACCGCCACGCTCCGGGCGTCCGGATTCGCCTCGCGCAGCGCCTTCCTCACCTCGCCGACCTTCGGCGGTCACAGCTGGCTCGCGCACGCGACGCTGGAGTCGGGCCTGTGGGTGTCGGACCAGGGGCGCTTCGAGCAGCTCATGGCGAGCGACCGGATGACGCTCAGCCGGCTCTTCGGGCGCCTCGGCTGGCGGACGGTGGCGGTCGTGCCCTCGGACCGCGGGGCCTGGCCGGACGGCCGGCGGTTCTACCGCTTCGACCGGATCGACAACGCCCACCACCTCGGCTACGAGGGGCCGTCCTTCGGGTTCGCCTCGATGCCGGACCAGTTCGCGCTGGAGGCGCTGCACCGGCTGGAGCTCGGCCGGGCGGACCGGCCCCCGGTGTTCGCGCAGGTGGAGCTCGCCTCCAGTCACGCGCCCTGGGCGCCCGTTCCGCGGCTGGTGCCCTGGGACCGGCTCGGTGACGGCTCGGTCTTCGGGCCGATGCGCCGCGATGCCGAGTCCGCGGTCACCCTCTGGCGCCACCAGGCGGACGTGCCCGCGGCGTATGCCGGCTCGATCGCCTACTCGCTGCAGGCGCTGGTGTCGTTCGTGCAGACCTACGGCGACGACGACCTCGTGCTCGTCCTCTTCGGCGACCACCAGCCCGCGACGGTGGTGAGCGGCTACCACGCGAGCCGGCAGGTGCCGGTCACGATCGTCACGAAGGACCGGGCGGTCCTGGGGCGCATCGCCGGCTGGCACTGGGAGCCCGGGCTGCGGCCGGGCGGCGAGGCACCGGTCTGGCGGATGGACGCGTTCCGGGACCGGCTGGTGGACGCGTTCAGCGCTCAGCGGTCGCCGACGCCGTGACCGTGGTCGACCGGGCCGGTTACGACCGGGCACTGCGCCGGGCGCGCCAGCTGGCTCACCCGCAGGGGGAGTTCGTCGGGCAGGAGAGCTTCATGTCCGCCGGGGAGATCCGCACGATCGCCCGCCGCGCCGGGATCGGGAGGGGCGTGTCCGTGCTGGACCTGTGCTGCGGCGTGGCCGGGCCGGGGCGGCTCATCACCGGTTCGCTGGGCTGCGACTACCTGGGCGTCGACGCGGACGCCGGCGCGGTCGCGGTGGCCCGCGAGCGGTCCCGCGGCCTGCGCTGCCACTTCCGGGTGTGCCCGGTCCCGCCGCTGCCGGCCGGCCGGTTCGACGTCGCGCTGCTGCTGGAGACGATGCTGGCGTTCGCCGACAAGGAGGCCCTGGTGTCCGCGGTCGCCCGGGGCCTGCTGCCGGGTGGGAGGTTCGCCTTCACGCTCGAGGAGGGGATGCCGCTCAGTGCCGTTGAGCGGGCGAGCATGCCCGCCTCCGACACCGTCCGGCTCTGCCGGGAGGTGGCACTGGTCGAGTCCCTGTCCCGGCACGGGATGACGGTGCGGTGGCGGGAGGACTGGAGCCGCGAGCACGCGCGCCGGGCAGATGCGCTCGCGCGGGCGTTCGCGACCGACGCGCCCTCCATCGAGGCGCAGCTGGGACAGGACGCCCTCGACTCGCTGCTGGTCTCCCACCGGCTCTGGGCAGACTGGTTGGGGACCGGACGGGCCCGCAAGCTGGCGTTCGTCGCTCAGCGCGACTGCACCGAATGCCCGCGCCGGGCAGTCAGTGGTGCCGCGCCGTCATCCGGATGGTGAACCCGCTGTCGTCGGTGAACAGCGTCCGGCGGGTCACTCGTCGCCGGTGAGGTTGAACCCCTGCAGCCGCCGGGTGGCGAGCAGCGCCATCCCGACCAGCACGACGAGGGTCGCGAGCACGGCATACAGGACGCTCAGGTGCGGCGGGGCGACGTGCACGTGCTCGCTCACGGCACCGGCGATGGCCTCGCTCCACCGGGTGATGCTGACCCAGCGCACGCCGGCGAGGAGGTTCCCGACCAGGCCCTCCCACAGCAGCACGTAGATCAGGCCGATCACCACGGCGTGCCGGGTGAGGCTGGACAGCCAGAGGAACAGGGCGCAGTAGGCCGCGCCCCCGGCCAGCGCACCGACCCCGTAGGCCAGGGCCATCCCCGAGGTGCCGGTGGCCAGCACGAGGGCCGCGACGAGGATCGGCAGCGCGGCGCAGACCACCGTGCACCCGATCGCCACCAGCAGCTTGCTGCAGGTCAGGGACAGGCGCGGGATCGGCTTGGCGAGCAGGTAGGCGATCGACCCGTCGTCGATCTCCGGCGCGAGCACGCTGGAGCTGGCGATGAGGGCGGCCAGCGGGAGCACGACCCGCAGGCCGAGCTGGACGAGCACGTCGTTGGCGGTGGCCGGGTCGGCGCCGGCGAGCGCGCGGACGACGGCCGCCACCAGGAGCAGCACCGCCGGCAGGACGAACAGCAGGATGCCGCGGCGCCGGCCGAGCACGGCGCGCAGCCCGAGGCGCGCGATGGTCGGGTTCACGAGGACACCAGGTAGGCGAAGACGCTCTCGAGCGACTCATCGGTCGGGGTCACCTCGAGGAGGCGGACGGAATGCTCCCGGGCCAGCCGCGGCAGCACCTGGGTGAACCGGCCGAAGTCCCCGGCCTCGACGTCCAGGCCACCCTGGCCACGCAGCGAGGCGCCGCGGACCGAGCGGTCCCGGATCAGCACCGAGGCGAGCAGTCGGTCGTCGCTGCTGCGCAGGACGTAGCGGTTGGGGCGGTCGGTCATCAGCCGGCGGATGGCGCCGAAGTCCCCGGAGGCGGCGTGGCGGCCGGCGACGACGACCTCGATCTGGCGGGCCACCTGCTCGACCTCCTCCAGGATGTGGGAGCTGAACAGGACCGTGCGGCCCTCGGCCCCCATCGTGCGCAGCAGCTCCATGAGGTGCATCCGCTGGCGTGGGTCCATCCCGTTGAACGGCTCGTCCAGCAGCAGCACGGCCGGGTCGTGGACGAGGGCCGAGGCCATCTTGACGCGCTGGCGCATCCCCTTGGAGTAGGTGGCGATCGTCCGGTCCTGGGCGTCGGTCATCTCGACGACGGCCAGCGCGTGGTCGGCGGCGGCGCGGGGGTTCGCCAGCTTGTGCAGCTCGGCGCTGGCCGTGACGAACTGGCGCCCGGTCAGGTAGTCGAACAGCGCCTCGCCCTCGGGGACCAGCCCGAGGAGGCGGTAGACCTCCGGGTTGCGCCACGGTGGGCGGCCGTCGAGGGTGACCGAGCCGGCCGACGGCGCGAGGAACCCGGACATCAGCGAGATGAGGGTGGACTTGCCGGCGCCGTTGGGCCCGAGCAGGCCGGTCACGCCGGGGCCGATGGTCATCGAGACGTCATTGACCGCGACGACGTTGTGGTACCAGCGGGAGACGTTCTCCAGGGTGATCACGGTCACGTGGCCACCGCCTTCCGGTAGCGCCGGAGCATCGCGAGGACGGCTCCGGCCACGACCGCGACGGTGACCAGGAGGAAGGCGACGCCCATGCCGGTGCCCTTCGGTGGTGCCTGGGTGGAGGCCGGTGTGCCGAAGACCCAGTGCTGCAGGCCGTCGATGAGGGTGAACGGTGAGAACAGCCCGGCCGCCTGGGCGAGGGTGTTCGCGTGCTCGGAGACGGCGACGCCCTGGATCGCGCTCACCACGGTGAAGCTCACCAGCAGGACGACGATGACGGCGGCCACGGCGATGCCGCGCTTGGTGGTGACGGCCGAGACCAGGCCCGCCAGTCCGGCCAGGACCGCCGCGAGGACCAGGACGGCCGCGGTGGTCTCGGCGAAGTCCCGGAACTGGCCACCGGCGCTGAGACCCGCCAGCAGGCCCCCGGCCAGCAGCACCAGCAGCGGGGCGACCAGCAGGATGAAGACCGCCGCCGTCAGGGAGGCGAGCCGCACGAGAACGTAGGTGCCGCGCCGCAGCGGACGGGCCAGGTAGAGGGTGATCGTGCGGAAGCGCAGGTCGCGCGAGATCAGCACCGGCGCCTGCGCGGCGACGAAGACGGAGGCGACCGCCTGGGTGACCATCGGGTAGCGCGCGTAGGGCAGCAGCTGCTGGTCCAGCTTGGCCTGGACCATGACGGCCACGAGGATCAGCGCGGGCAGCACCATCAGGACGAGCAGCAGCACCGGCAGCACCTTGGACCGGCCGGAGCGGCCCAGCCCGTAGCAGTTGCGCAGGCCGGTGACGAACAGTGACCAGGCGACGGGGCCGGCACCGAGGCGCGGGCCGGCATACGGGCGGTAGCCGATGTCGTGGATGACCCCTCGGGAGTCCACGGCCGGCCGCTCAGACGGGTTGGACACGACCGGCCTCCCCCTCGCGGAACACGTCCTCGATGCGGCGGTGGTGCTGCTGCATCCGCACCAGCCCGAGGCCCAGGTCGCAGGCGACGTCGCGGATGACGTCGTGCACGGTCGGGTCGCTCGCCTCGACCTCGATGACGTCCTCGTGCGGCCGGGCCACCAGCCCGGCGGTGACCAGCGCCTGGCCCATCCGGTCCTGCTCGGCCCGTCCGCCGAACACCTCGACCAGCAGCAGGCCGGTCGACTCGGTGAACTCGGCGGTCGTGGAGGACCGCAGCACCCGTCCGGCGTCCAGCACCACCACGTGGTCGCTGATCCGCTCCAGCTCGCCGAGCAGGTGGGAGGTGACGAGCACGGAGATGCCGAAGTCGTGGCCGACCTTGCGCACCAGCTCGAGCATGTCGTCCCGGGCGGCCGGGTCCAGGCCGTTCGTCGGCTCGTCCAGCAGCACGAGGCGAGGGTCGTGCACCAGGGCCTGGGCGAGCTTGGCCCGCTGCTTCATCCCGGTGGAGTAGCCGCCCATCACCCGGTAGCGCTCCTCCGCGAGCCCCACGTGCCGCAGCACGTCGGCGGCCCGCTCGCGCGCGGCCGTGTGCGGCAGCCCGGACATCTGTGTCATGTGCACCACGAAGTCGCTGGCCGAGACGTCGGCCGGCAGGCAGTCGTGCTCGGGCATGTAGCCCACCAGCGCGCGGATCTGCGCACCCTGGTCGACGACGTCGAAGCCCAGCACCTGCGCCCGTCCGCTGGTCGCCGGCAGCAGCCCGAGCAGGATCTTGATCAGCGTCGACTTGCCGGCACCGTTCGCGCCGACGAGGCCGGTCACCCCCTCGCCGATCGACAGGTGCAGGTCGTCGAGGGCGACCACGCGCGGGTAGCGCTTGGTGAGGGCCTCCGCCTCGATGACCGGCATGGGCACAACCTAACCGGCCCGGGCA
>DASSKF010000127.1:0-28092 GCA_035690725.1 Segeticoccus sp. | reverse complement strand
GGTCGCCGCGCAGCCGGCGGACCTCGCCCAGCTCGTAGTAGCCGGCGGCCGCGAGCCACCCGTGCGACCCCACGAGCTGCCGGCTGTGCGCCTCGATGCCCCGCTCGACGGCGTCCCAGCCGCCCTCGGCACGCACCAGCTGCAGCTGGTGGATGCGGGTGACACCGGCGTAGAGGAAGGTCTGCGACAGCGGGGACGCCCACTGGTCCAGGGAGTCGGTCCACGTCCGCATGCGGGCGAGGTCGCCGAGCGCCTCACACACGTGGATGACGGTGCAGTAGATGTCGCCGGCCCACAGCGGTGGGACCTCGCCGGCGAGGACGGGCAGCATCGCCTCGTCGAGGTCCCCGAAGCCGTCGGTGGTCCGGCCCGAACGGACCGCGGCGAGGCCGGACAGGACGCGGGCGAAGCACCCGAGCACCGGGTCGTCGAAGTCGCGCGCTGCCGCAGTGAGCTCGGCGGCTGCCGTCTCGGCCGGGAGGGAGTCGCCCTCCACCTCGAGGACCAGCGCGGCCTCGACGTAGGTGAGGTAGCCGCGCTCGGGACCGCGTGGCAGCTGCTCGACCAGCCGACGCGCCCTGTTCAGCCAACCCTGCGCAACCGAGAAGTCGCCCCGGGTCCCCCAGGCAAGGCAGAGCATGGTTGCCCGGCGGGCGGCGTCGCGGAGGTTGCCCTCCTCCAGCAGCCGGCCGTAGATCGTCTCCGAGATCGACATCTCGGCTGCCCCGTCGCCGAGCCACCAGGTGGCCCGGCCCAGCCGGTCGAGGTCGGCGAGGTCCAGCTCGCCGGTGGCGCGGGCGCAGGTGAGCCGTTCCCGGGCCGCACTCCAGTCACCGCGCGCAAAGGCCTCGCGCGCGTCCTGCAGGAGCTCGGCGGTGCTGGTCACGGGTGCTCCGGTGTCCGAATACTCCAGCGTACCCACCGGTCGGGCCCTGTTCCCGTGTCGAGCGCAATCTGGACGGGCAGTACTCGGCTCGCTCGCCCCGCCTCGTGCTCGGGCGGGCGGCCACGGCACTCGTACTGCCAGTTCGAGCTGTGTTCGCCCGACGCCCGGCTCGCGGCGGTTGACCGGCCCTCCCGGCATACGAAAGGCACGTTCCGAAAGGCCTGTACCTCCCCGGGAGGCGGAGGTACAGTCTCCCCACACCGGCCCCTGCTGTTCAGCACGGATAACCAGCAGGACGGTCGCCTCCCCCTCAACCGTGACCCGCATCGAGCTGCGCGACGGCACCCGGTCCGGGGTGATGATGAAGGCAGGGTGGCGACAGGAGCTCAGGTCATGAACGGAACGCAGGCAACCGTCAACGGCAGGTCCGTGCGGCTCGACGGCGTCTCGTCCCACACGAACGCGCTCGACTGGCTGCGCGGCGAGGGCCTCACCGGGTGCAAGGAGGGGTGCGCCGAGGGCGAGTGCGGTGCCTGCGCGGTGCTGGTGGCGCGGCCGGCAGCGGCGACGTCGCAGGAGCCGCGGGACGGTTCCGACGAGGGAACGGTCTGGACGGCGGTCAACGCGTGCCTCGTGCCGGCCGCGGCCCTCGACGGCCAGGAGGTCGTCACTGCCGAGGGCCTGGGCCGACCGGACGACCTGCACCCGGTGCAGCAGGAGATGGCCGTGCGCGGCGGGTCGCAGTGCGGTTACTGCACGCCCGGCTTCGTCTGCAGCATGGCCGCCGAGTACTACCGCCCCGGGCGAGCCGCCGTGGACGTCCCGGCTGCCACGCCCGCCGGCCACGGCCACGGCGAGGTGGGGCCGAACGGCTTCGACCTGCACGCGCTGTCGGGCAACCTGTGCCGGTGCACCGGCTACCGCCCCATCCGGGACGCCGCGTATGCCGTGGGCGCACCGGCCGAGGACGACCCCCTCGCGCGCCGGCGCACCGCGCCCGCACCGGCTGCCGCCGAGACGCACCTCGACGGCCCGGACGGCACGTTCGTCCGGCCCAGAGACCTGCCGGAGACGTTGCGGCTGCTCGCTTCCCGCCCGGACGGAGTGGTCGTCGCCGGCTCGACGGACTGGGGCGTCGACGTGAACATCAAGGGCACCCGCGCCCCGCTGCTCGTCGCGGTCGACCGGCTGCCCGAGCTGCGCGAGCTCGAGGTCACCTCGGACCACGTCCTGCTCGGGGCGGCGCTGACGCTCTCGGAGCTCGAGCGCGGCCTGGCCGGACGCGTCCCGATGCTGGACCAGGCCTTTCCGCAGTTCGCCTCCCGGCTGATCCGCAACAGCGCCACCATCGGCGGCAACCTCGGCACCGGCAGCCCGATCGGCGACCTGCCCCCGGCGCTGCTCGCCCTCGACGCGGTCCTCGTCCTGTCCTCCACCGAGGGGGAGCGGGAGGTGCCGCTCGCGGACTACTTCACCGGCTACCGGCAGAGCGTGCGCCGGGCCGACGAGCTGATCCGCAGCGTGCGGATCCCCCTGCCGCTCGCGTCCGTCACGGCCTTCCACAAGGTCGCCAAGCGGCGCTTCGACGACATCTCGAGCGTCGCTGTCGGCTACGCCCTCGACGTCGAGGGCGGGGTGGTGGCCCGGGCCCGGATCGGCCTGGGCGGGGTCGCCGCCACTCCGGTGCGGGCGCCGGCGACCGAGGCGGCGCTGGAGGGCCGGCCGTGGACCGAGGCGACCGTGCGCGAGGCCGCGGAGGTGATGGGCCGGGAGGGCACGCCGATGGACGACCACCGCGCCAGTGCCCGCTACCGGACGGCGATGCTGACCCAGTCCCTGCTCAAGCTGCACGCCGAGAGCACGACCCGGACGACCGCCGAGGAGGTCGGAGCATGAGCCAGCTGTCGGAGCGCCCCGCGAACCCCGTCGTCGGCGTCGAGGTGCCGCACGAGAGCGCGGCCGGCCACGTCACCGGTGCCGCGCTCTACACCGACGACCTCGTCAGCCGCACCCCCGACCTGCTGCACGCACACCCGGTCTGCTCCCCGCACGCCCATGCCCGGGTGACCGCGCTGCGGGTGGAGCCCGCGCTCGAGGTGCCCGGCGTCGTCCGGGTGCTGACCGCCGCCGACGTCCCGGGCACCAACGACGCCGGCGTCCACCAGGACGAGCCGCTCTTCCCCGGTGAGGTCCACTACGTCGGCCACGCCGTGTGCTGGGTCCTCGCCGAGACCCTCGAGGCGGCGCGCCTCGGCGCTGCTGCGGTCGAAATGGACTACGAGCCGCTGCCGTCGCTGGTCACGGTGCCCGAGGCGATCGCCGCCGGCAGCTTCCAGGGCGCCCAGCCGACCGTCGCCCGGGGCGACGCCGGGCGCGGGCTCGCCGAGTCGGCGCACGTGTTCACCGGCGAGTTCGAGTTCGCGGGGCAGGAGCACTTCTACCTCGAGACGCAGGCGTCGATCGCCCAGGTCGACGAGAGCGGCCAGGTCTTCGTCCAGTCCAGCACCCAGCACCCGACCGAGACGCAGGACATCGTCGCGCACGTCCTCGGCCGGTCCAGCCACGAGGTGACCGTCCAGTGCCTGCGCATGGGCGGCGGCTTCGGCGGCAAGGAGATGCAGCCGCACGGGTATGCCGCCGTCGCGGCCCTCGGCGCCACTCTCACCGGCCGTCCGGTCCGGGTGCGCCTGTCCCGCAACCAGGACCTCCAGATGTGCGGCAAGCGGCACGGCTTCCACAGCACCTGGGAGGCGGGCTTCGACGACGACGGCCGGATCCGCGCCCTGCGCGCCACCCTCACCTCCGACGGCGGATGGAGCCTCGACCTGTCCGAGCCGGTGCTGGCCCGGGCGCTGTGCCACATCGACAACGCCTACTTCGTGCCCGACATCGAGGTGCACGGCCGGATCGCGAGGACCAACAAGACCTCCCAGACCGCCTTCCGCGGGTTCGGCGGCCCCCAGGGGATGCTCGTGCTCGAGGACATCCTCAGCCGGGTGGCGCCCCGGTTGGGCCTGACGGCCGAGCAGATCCGGCACCGCAACTTCTACCGCTCGGGCGACCACACGCCATACGGGCAGGAGGTGCGGCACGCGGAGCGGCTGGAGCGGATCTGGTCGCAGCTGATGCGGGAGAGCGACTTCGCCGACCGCGTCCGTGAGGTGGAGGCGTTCAACGCCACCCACCCGCACACCAGGCGGGCGATCGCCGCGACCCCGGTCAAGTTCGGGATCTCCTTCAACCTGACCGCGTTCAACCAGGCCGGAGCCCTCGTGCTCGTCTACAAGGACGGCTCGGTGCTCGTCAACCACGGTGGCACCGAGATGGGCCAGGGCCTGCACACCAAGATGCTCCAGGTCGCGGCGACCGCCCTGGGCGTCCCGCTGTCGACCGTCCGGCTCGCCCCGACCCGCACCGACAAGGTGCCGAACACCTCTGCCACTGCTGCCAGCTCGGGTGCCGACCTCAACGGCGGCGCCGTGAAGAACGCGTGCGAGCAGATCCGGCAGCGGCTGGCGACGGTGGCGGCCGGCGTGCTCGGCGTCCCGGCCGAGGACGCCCGGTTCGAGGACGGTCTGGTGCGCGGGCTGGGCAGTACGGCCGACCCGATCCCGTGGGCGGAGCTGGTGAACCGCGCCTACTTCCAACGGGTCCAGCTGTCGGCTGCCGGCTACTACCGCACCGAGGGACTGCACTGGGACGCGACGACCTTCCAGGGCGAGCCGTTCAAGTACTTCGCCTACGGCGCGGCCGTCGCCGAGGTGGAGGTGGACGGCTTCACCGGCGCCCACCGGACCCGCCGGGTCGACATCGTGCACGACGTGGGGGACACGCTCTCGCCGCTGGTCGACCTCGGCCAGATCGAGGGCGGGTTCGTCCAGGGCGCCGGGTGGCTCACGCTGGAGGACCTGCGCTGGGACGCCAGCGACGGCCCCGGCCGAGGCAGGCTGCTGACCCAGGCGGCGAGCACCTACAAGCTGCCGAGCTTCTCGGAGATGCCCGAGGAGTTCCACGTCACGCTGTTCGCCGACGCCACCGAGGAGGGCGCGGTCTACGGCTCCAAGGCGGTCGGCGAGCCGCCGCTGATGCTCGCGTTCTGCGTCCGCGAGGCGCTGCGCAAGGCGGCGGCGTCCTTCGGTGAGCCGGGCCGGACGGTCGAGCTCGCCTCACCGGCCACGCCGGAGGCCGTCTTCTGGGCGATCGACGCCGCCCGCTCCGGCGCGGCGCCGGCGATGCGGCACGTCCGCGGCGGGCACGAGGAGCCGGTCGTGCGCTCGACCCCGCGCGAGCCGGTCCTGGCCGCGGAGCGCTGACGTGCAGTGGGTGCAGGCCGTCGAGCGGCTGCGGCGGGAGCGCGTCCCGGGGGTCCTGGTCACCCTGACCGCGGTCCGGGGCCACGCGCCGCGCGAGGCCGGCGCGAAGATGGTCGTCTCCGCGGACGACGCCTGGGGCACGGTCGGCGGCGGGAACCTCGAGGCGACCGCGGTCGAGCGGGCGCGACGGATGCTCGGTGAGCACGTCACCGCGCCACAGCTGATCGAGCTCGGCCTGTCCGACAGGGCGCCGGCCGAGCACGGGCTCCAGTGCTGCGGCGGCGAGGTCACCGTCCTGCTCGAGCCGCTCAGTGTCGTGCCCGCCGTGGCGATCTTCGGCCTGGGCCACGTCGGGCTGGAGCTGGCCCGCATCCTCGCCCGGCACGACATCGAGCTCCACCTCGTCGACAGCCGCGCCGACCAGCTGCGCGAGGACCGGCTCTCCGTTCTCGGCGACGCGACGGCCACGGTGCACGTGCACCAGTCGCCCGTGCCGGAGCTCGTCCTCGGCCAGGTGCCGCAGGGCACCCACGTGCTCGTCATGACGCACGACCACGCCGAGGACATCGCCATCTGCGACGGCGCCCTGCGGTGCCGCCACCTGGGCTCGATCGGCCTGATCGGGTCGTCGGCCAAGTGGAGCCGGTTCCGGCAGCGGCTGCTCGGCGAGGGGCACACCGAGGCCGACCTGGCGAGAATCACCACGCCGATCGGGCTGCCCGGGATCGGCGGCAAGGAGCCCGCCACCATCGCGGTCGGCGTCGCCGCCGAGCTGGTGCGGGTCTTCGAGGCCGAGCGGGCCACGCCGAAGGTGGCCCGATGACCCTCTACCGGGCACGGGTGATGGACACCCCGGACGACCCGTTCGCCGGCGGGCGCCTGCGCACCGACGACGACGCAGCGATCCTCGTGCAGGACGGGACGATTCGCGCCCGCGGCGCCTTCGCCGGCGTGCGGGGCAGCCACCCGGACGAGGAGGTCGTCGACCTGCGGGACGGCATACTGCTCCCGGGGCTGGTGGACACGCACGTGCACTTCCCGCAGGTGCGGGTCATCGGGGAGCTGGGGATGCCCCTGCTCGACTGGCTGGACCGGTGCGCCCTCCCCGAGGAGGCGCGGCTGGCCGACGCCGGGTATGCCCGGTCGGTCGCCTCCGACTTCGTGCGCGGCCTGCTCGACGCGGGCACCACCACGGCGCTGGTGTTCGGGTCGCACTTCCCCGGCGCCGTCGACGAGGTCTTCACCGAGGCCGCGCGCACCGGGCTGCGGATCACGACCGGGCTGGTGGTCAGCGACCGCCTGCTCGAGCCCGAAGCGCTGCTCACCACCCCCGAGCGGGCCTACGAGCAGTCGCGCGACCTCGCCTCCCGCTGGCACGGCACCGGCCACGCGCGGTATGCCGTGACGCCTCGCTTCTCGTTCTCGGCCGGCGACGCGATGCTCGACGCGTGCGCGTCCGTCGTGAAGGACGTGCCGGGGTCGTGGTTCACCTCGCACGTCAACGAGAACCTCGCCGAGATCCGTTCAGTGGCAGAGCTGTTCGATGACGCTGACGACTACGTCGACACCTACGACCGGCACGGGCTGGTCGGGCGCCGCTGCGTCCTGGCGCACAACGTGCACCCCACCGACCGCGAGCTGGCGCTGCTCGCCGCGCAGGACGCGACCGTGGCGCACTGCCCGTCGAGCAACGCCGCCCTCGGCAGCGGCCTGTTCCCCCTGCGCCGGCACCGGGACCACGGTGTCCGGGTGGCGCTCGGCTCCGACGTGGGTGCCGGCACCGGGTTCTCGCTGTTCAAGGAGGGGCTGCAGGCCTACTTCGCGCAGCGGCAGCTGGGGGAGGAGGGCCTGCCGCTGACCTCGGCGCACCTGCTGCACCTCGCCACCTCGGCCGGCGCCGAGGCGCTCGCCCTCGAGGACCAGGTGGGGGACCTGGGCGTCGGCAAGCAGTTCGACGCCGTCTGGGTCCGGCCGCCCGAGGGCAGCACGCTCGACGTCGGCATCCGGCACGCGGCCGACGCCGAGCACGCGCTGGCAAAGGTGTTCGCCATGGCGTCGGCCGGCGACGTGGCGGGCGTCTGGATCGCCGGTGCGCAGGTCCGCGCCCCGCACCCGCTCTGACCCGGCGGGGTCCGCCCTCCGGCCCGGCGCTCAGGCCGGCTCCGAACCGGCGCTCGCAAGTCGCGGGCCGCTCTCGGGTGCCTCCAACGGCTCGAGCAGGTCGCCGAGCGTCACCCCGTCCAGCAGGGGGTGCCGCATGCCGGTGTCGCGGCAGATCGTGTAGTGGTTGCGCCGCCCCACCCGGCGCCGCGTCACCACGCTCGCGGCCTCGAGGTCGGCGATGATCAGCAGCACGGCGCGCTCGGTGATGCCGATCTCGGTGGAGAGCTGCCGCAGGCTCATGTTCGGGTCCCGCGCGAGGCACACGAGGACGTGCCCGTGGTTGGTCAGGTAGGTCCACGAGTGTCGGCTCATGCCGGACACCGTAGGCGCGGGGCGGGGCCCGGGGCCGGGACCAACGTCCCGACACCTGCTCCCACCCGGCTCGGCTAGCGTCGGGGGCCCGACCCGAGGAGCGACGATGTCCGACCCGAGCAGCGCCGCGGTCTCCGAGACGGACCTGGCCCACCTGCGCCGCTGCGTGCAGCTGGCCGAGGACGCCCTGGACGCCGGCGACGAGCCGTTCGGCTCGGTCCTCGTCGCCGGCGACGGCACCGTCCTGGCCGAGGACCGCAACCGGGTCGCCGCCACCGGCGACCGCACCCGACACCCGGAGTTCGCGCTGGCCCGCTGGGCGGCGGAGAACCTTCCCGTGGCGGACCGTGGCCGGGCGACGGTCTACACCTCCGGGGAGCACTGCCCCATGTGCTCGGCGGCCCACGCCTGGGTCGGCCTGCGCCGGATCGTGTATGCCGTGAGCTCGGCCCAGCTGGGCGAGTGGCTGTCCGCGTGGGCTGTCCCGGGCGCCCCGGTGGCACCGCTGCCCGTGCAGCAGGTCGCTCCCGGGGTCGAGGTGGCCGGGCCGGCCGAGCCGCTCACCGAGGCGATGCGCGAGCTGCACCGCCGGCACCACCGGAGGTGACGACGGTGCTGGAGCGAGCCGGCGAGACCGCGTTCGAGCACGACATGCACGACGGGGCGCTGCCGATGCAGGTGCAGTGGTACTTCCTCGACCGGTCCCGGCTGCCCGTGGCCGTGCACCTGTGGGAGCTGCCGGCAGGCGGGGCCGAGGGCCTGCACGCTCACGGCGAGGACGACCCGCTCGAGGAGCTCTACCTCGTGGTCGAGGGAACGGCCCGGATGCGGGTGGACGACGAGCGGCACGACCTCGGTCCCGGGGACGCGGTGCTCGCCCCGCCCGGGTCGCGGCACGACCTCACCAACACCGGCGACACCCCGCTGAAGGTGGTCGTCGTCTGGGGACGTCCGGCCACCGAGACGCCGGACTGGACCCGGTACGGCACGGGCCGGGGCGCCAGGGCCACACGAGACCGGCTCGAGGCACAGGCTGCCGAGGAGGCACCCGGCATACCGCCGCAGGAGCGGTGAGGCGACCGTCACACCGGGAGCCGGACTCGGACAGCTGACTTTGCGGTGGACCGCATCGCTTGACAGAGTTTCCCGGTGCCCGCCTTCCTGACGAGCGCCCTGCACGCCCTCAGCGAGCTCGGCCCGGCCGGCTACCTCACCCTCGTCATCGGGGTGAGTGTGCTGTGCCAGTGGGTCGCCTGGCGGCTGCGCGTCCCCTCGATCCTCCTGCTCCTGCTCGTGGGCTTCGGCCTGGGGCAGGTGGTGACGGCCGACCACGCCCTCGGGCACGAGCTGCTCTTCGACGGGGTCCGGCTGACGGTCGGGATCATCCTGTTCGAGGGCAGCATGTCGCTGCGCGTCAAGCAGCTGCGCGAGGTCAGGGGACCGGTGTGGCGGCTGTGCTCGGCGACCGTGCTGCTCGCGTGGGGGATGATCACGGCCACCGCCTGGCTGCTCGGCTTCGACCCGCGGGTGGCCCTGCTGATCGGCGCCATCCTCGTCGTCACCGGACCCACCGTGATCAGCCCGATCCTGCGCTCGCTGCGGCCCACCCGCCGGGTCTCCTCGCTGCTGCGCTGGGAGGGCATCGTCGTCGACCCGATCGGCGCCGTGCTGGCCCTGCTCGTCTTCCAGGGGATCCTCGCCGGCGAGGCGGGCCAGGCGCTGCCGGCCGTGCTGCTCGCCCTCGGCAAGACCGTCCTCATCGCCGCCGGGCTCGGGCTCGGGCTCGGGGCGCTGCTGGAGTGGCTCATGCGGCGGCGCGCCATCCCGGACTTCCTGCACGGCGTCGCCTTCCTGGCCGTGGCGATCGCGGCGCTCGTCGTGTCCGACGCCCTGCAGCCGGAGAGCGGCCTCATGACGGTGACCGTGCTCGGCATCTACCTCGGCAACCGGCCCACGTTCCACGTCGAGCACGTCGCGGAGTTCAAGGAGCACCTGCAGGTCCTCTTCGTGGGGGCGCTCTTCGTCGTGCTCGGCGGGCGCGTCACCCCGGAGCAGCTGGTGGACGTGGCACCGACGGCGCTGGTGTTCCTCGCCGTGCTCGTGCTGCTGGTGCGCCCGATCAGCGTGCTGCTGGGCCTGCTGGGCACCAACGTGACCCGTCAGGAGCGGATCCTGCTCGCCGGCATGGCGCCCCGCGGGATCGTGGCCGCCGCCGTCACCAGCATCTTCGCGCTCGGGCTGGGCCAGGCCGCGGAACGGTTCGCCGCCCGGGCCGATGCCGCCACCGGCCCCACCCGCGGCTCGCTGAGCGCCCACGCCGAGGAGCTGGCGCGGCTGTCCGACCAGGCCGGCCGGATGGTGCCGCTGGTCTTCCTCGTCATCGTCTGCACGGTCGCGATCTACGGATTCGGCATCAACCACCTCGCCGAGCGCCTCGGGCTGGCGTCGGCCAAGCCGCAGGGCGTGATGTTCGTCGGCGTGAACACGTGGGTCGTGGAGACCGCGCGGCTGCTGCAGGACCTCGGCATCCAGGTGCTCGTGGTCGCCCGCAACGACGCGTCCCTCGCCACGGCGCGGGCTGCCGGCCTGCGCACGGTGACGGCGAACATCCTGTCCGAGTACGCCGTGAAGGACATGGACCTCGCCGGCATCGGCCACTTCGTCGCCTGCACCCCCGAGGACGAGACCAACGCCACCGCGGCCCGCGAGTTCGTCCGGGTCTTCGGCGGCACCAACACCTTCCAGCTGCACCGTGACAGCACCACGACCGGCACCGGCGACGACCGGCACGACACGGCCGGTCACCTCAGCGCCCGCTACGCCTTCGTCCCGGCGCTCTCCCGCGCCGCCCTGGACAGCCGGATGACCTCCGGGATGACGGTCACCCGCGTCGACCTGTCCCCGGACCTGACCTACGAGGACTTCCGCGCCCGGGCCGGTGACGACGCGGTGGTCCTGTTCGTGCAGCGCGCCCCCGGCACGGTGGAGGTGGCCCACGGCCGGACGAAGCTGCCCACGGACCGGGGCACCGTGCTGGCCCTGGTGCGTGACCCGGCTGCGCTGACGACGCTCCGGCGGGCGCCCACCCGGCCCGGCGCCGCCTGACCGAGCCGGCCGGCACACCCTCGCGGCACCGCCCGACCGCAATCTCAACTGGCAGTACTCGGCTGTCCCCGGCGTGTCCCGGACGACACGCCGGCGTGCGGGCGAGCACTGCCAGTCCGAGCTGCGATCCGCAACAGCCCGGACCGGCGTCGCTGCCGGAGGGGACCTCGTGGTGCCGGGGCGACCTCGTCTCCGGTCAGGGGATCGACGCGGCGGTCACGGGTGCCGGCGCGGTCATCCACTGCATGACCAGCTCGCGGATGCGCGACGTGCAGGCGACGCGCCGGCTCGTGGAGTCGGCCCGACGGGCGCGCTCAGCCGTCGTCGCCCCGGTGGAGCAGCTCCTCGGTGGAGCGCTGCTCGGCGAAGCGCGCTGCGGCCGCCCGGCCCCCGAGCGTGCAGCGGAGCGCCAGCGCGGCGCCGGTGCTCGCCAGCCCGGCGAGGGCGATCGCGGGCCCCACGGTGACGACCGTGGCCACGGCGCCGAACAGGAGGGGCGTCAGGCCCTGACCCCCCATCGTCCCGGTGCTGTTCAGCCCGAACGCCTGCCCGCGCCGAGCGACCGGCACGCTGTCGAGGAACGGCTGCTGCAGGCCCAGCACGTAGCCCAGCGCCAGACCGGTGAGGCCCAGCAGCACGACCGCCACGCCGAGGGCGGGGGTGAGCGCGAAGCCGAGCAGCGGGAGCCCCGTCGCCAGGGCGAGCGGGAGCGTCAGCCGCCGTCGCACCGGTTCCCGCACGCACCGGCCGAGCACGACGTTGCCGACGAGCATGCCGATCGGCAGTGGCGCCAGCACGACGCTCGCGGCGCTCGCCGGAGCGCCGGAGGCCCCGACGTAGGCGACGAGGAGCGACTCCGCTCCGGTGACGCACCACACGGGCAGCCACATCGCCAGCAGCAGGCCGCGCACGTGCGGGTCGACCAGCAGCGCGAGGTTGCCGTGGACCGTCGCCCGCACGACGCCGACGCGCCGGCCATGCCCGGCGGGCGCCCGGGGTGGACGGTGGTGCAGGCCCGCCCGGGTGACCGCGGCCGCCGCGACCAGCGCGGCGCCGGCCGCCAGGAGCAGGTCCGCCGGCGGGACGAGCGCGAGCACCACCCCGCCGAGCGCCAGACCCAGCAGCTGGGTGCCGGACATGACGAAGTTGAACACCGACCGGCCCAGGACGTAGCGCTCCCCCTCGAGCAGCTCCGGCAGCAGCCCGAGCGTGGCCGCGCTGACGACCGGGGAGGTGGCGGCGCTCGCGGCGACGAGACCGAGCATCGCCCCCACCGGGAGAGCGGGAAGTATGCCGATGACGAGGCCGGGTGCCCCTCGCACCAGCAGCCCGAGCGCGATCGCGGACCGCGGCCGCAGCCGGTCGGCCAGGGACGTGAGCAGGGCGCCCCCGACCAGCTGCGGCAGGAAGCCGACCCCGAAGCTCACCGCGCTCAGCAGCGGCGAGCTCGTGCGGGCGTAGACGAGCACCGACAGCCCGAGGATCTCCAGCTGGAATCCGGTGCCGAACAACACGAAGCCGCCCAGCAGCACCCGGAACTCGGGGACCGCGAGCAGCGAGCGGTAGGTCGGTGCACCGGCGGTGGCTGTCACGTCTCCACGCTGCCCGGGTCGGTGCGGCTGGGGCTAGGCTTTCGTCATACGACGAAAGGTCGGTGGCGCTGGTGCTGCACGTGGAGGTGTCACCGGAGGACCTCGCCCGCAGCCGGTTCGCGATCTCCCCGCTGTGGGAGCTCGTCCACCTCCTGCGCCGGCTGGGCTCTCCCGGCGGGCCGGACGTCGTGCTGGCGAGGTGGTTGGCCCGGGTGGGGGAGCGGTACCGGGTGCTGCGGGACCGGACCGACCTCCCACTGGTGGCGGCGCTGCAGCCGCCCGGCTACGGCGCCGACTTCCTCAGTCCGCCCCCGGAGGGGGTCGCCACCACGGTCGAGGACCTGCTGGCGGTCGTGCGCGCGACACCGCCGGAACGGGTGCGGACGGAGGCCGGGGCGGCGCTCGCCCGGCAGCGCCACGTCGACCCCCGTGTCCGCGGCGTGCTGGCCGGTGCCGACGCCGCCGAGCGCGTGGCCGACGTCCTCAGCGCCGCGTGGGAGGAGCTCCTGGCCCCCGACTGGCCGGCGCTGCGCGCGATCCTCGAGCGGGACGTCGTGCACCGGGCCGGCCGCCTGGTCTCCGACGGGTGGGCGGCGGCCCTCGCCGACCTGCACCCCCGGCTGCGCTGGCGTGACGGCTGCATCGACGTGGGCCGCTTCCCGGAGCAGGTCGTCCGGCTCGGTGGGCGTGGGCTGCTGCTGGTGCCGTCGGTCTTCGTCTCCGGCGGCCTGGCCGTGGCGCTGGAGGCGCCGTGGCCCCCGGCGCTGGTCTACCCGGCTCGCGGGACCGCCGCCCTGTGGGAACGCACCGGTGCCGGCGGCTCGGGGCTGGGCCGGCTGCTCGGGGCCGCACGCGCCGAGCTGCTGCTCGCCCTGGACGAGCCGGCCAGCACCACCCAGCTGGCCCGGTCGCTGGGGCAGTCCCTGGGCGCGGTCGGTGACCACCTGGCCGTGCTGCGGGACAGCGGCCTGGTGACGAGGGCTCGTGCGGGACGGTCGGTGCTCTACCGGCGCACCCCGGTCGGCGACGCGCTGGCGGTGGCCTCGACGTCGGCGTCCTGAGCCCCCCTCGCCGACCATGCCGTGTCCCGCGTCGGCGCCGGCCGGCGTCAGCCGTCGTCGCGCCGCCGGTTGGCGACGATCACCGCGACCCCCGGCAGGAGCATCGCCAGCAGGCTGAGCACGATGGCAGCGGTGGTGGACCACAGCCGCACGAGGAACCAGGCGAACGCCAGGATCACGACGCACGCGAGCATGAGCCCGAGGTACCAGTGCTCCCGGCGCTGGCGCTGCCGGTCCGCCTCCGTCGGTGGGTGGTCCACGCCCGAGAGTATGCCGTCACTCGCCCCGCGGCGGGTCCTTCGGGACCGTCTCGCTCGGCTGGGCCGGAGGGTGGCTGCTCCCGGGGGCGGCGTCGTCCGCGGCGTCGGGCCCGTCCTCGAGCTCGACCTCGTCCAGCTCGACCTCGTCGCTCGGGGTGGTGAACCGCCGCACCAGGTGGTCGGCGACGATGCCGAGGACCACGGCGATTCCGATGGCCACGGCCGCACCGAGCACCGGGTTGTCCTGGATCCAGTGGCCGGCGAGCCGGCCGATCGCGATCGACCAGGCGGCCCACGCGCAGCCGGCGATGGCGTCGAACACCATGAAGCGCCTGCGCCGGTAGCCGGTGGCGCCCGCGGTCATGTTCACCGCGATCCGGCCGACCGGGACGTAGCGCCCGGCGACGATGAGCACCGCCCCGCGCCTCCTGAGCTGTCTGCGGGCCCACACCGTGGCGCGCTGGACGCGGCCGAGCCGCTGCCACCAGAACCGCTCGACGCCGACGGTCCGGCCGATCTGGTAGGCGATGTTGTCCCCGATGAACGCGCCGCTCGCGGCGAGCACGCCGACCAGCCAGACGTTCGGCTCCCCCTGGACCGACAGCACCGCGAGGCTGACGAGCACCGACTCGCTGGGCAGCGGCGGGAAGAACGCGTCGATGAGGCAGAGGGCGAACAACGCCAGGTAGACCCACGGCTGGCCCGCGAGGCTGGTGATGAAGTCGTTGACCGCGTGCAGCACGCTCCCAGCCTTCCTGCCTGCCCCGACGTGGACCATGGGGGTCGTCCCTGACCTGTCCCCCAGCATCGCGCAGCCGGCGCCGGCGGGCACCCTCTCCCCCCTCAGCGTGCCGGCGGCGGCTGGGGTTCCCCGCCCGGCGGGTCCGTCCAGTCCGGCGGCTCCCCGGGCGCCAGCTCCGGGTCGTCGGCCCGGAAGGTGCGGACCGGCCCGGGAGCCGTGCGCGGTCCCTCGAACCGCACGGTGACCCGGCCGAGGCCGCTGCCCCAGACCCACCCCGGCCCGAGCCGCTCGTGGACGACGTCCTGGCCGGGGCGCCAGACCGGCAGCCGCTGCCGCCGCAGGGCACCGGCACCGGCGGGGTGGTCGCGCAGGGTCCGGCCGCGGTCGATCGGCGGGACGAGCTGCTCGGGGCCGTCCGCCGACACCGTCTCGGGGACCTCCGGGGCGTCCGCCATGGCGTCGGGCACCTCGACCTCGGTCGCCGGCGGCCGGGACGCGGTGAACAGGTCGGCGTCCACCGACAGCAGCTCGTCCTGGGTGTGGTCGGCCAGACCCGACACTCCGACCCCGAGCAGCCGCAGCCCCTCGGAGGTGTCCACGGCCGCGAGCAGGCGCCGGGCGACGGCCGCGATCGTCGCGGGGTCGTTCGTGGCGTGCCCGAGGGTCTCCGACCGCGTCAGGATCGAGAAGTCGTGCCGGCGGGCCTTGAGGGTGACGGTGCGGCCGAACGCCCCCGCCGTGGCGAGCCGTGCGCCCACCCGGTCGGCGAGGGCGTCGACCTCGGCGCCGAGCACCCGCTTGTCGGTCACGTCGGTCTCGAACGTCTCCTCCGAGGACAGGCTCTTGGCCTCCCGCTCGGGCTCGACCTCCCGGTCGTCGTCGGCACGCGCGAGCCGGTGCAGGCCCTCGCCGTGGGCCCGGCCGAAGACGCTGACCAGGTCGGCCCGGTCGATCCGGGCCAGGTCCCCGACCGTGCGCACCCCGAGCACCCGGAGCCGCTGCTCGGTGGCCGGCCCGACCCCGCTCAGCCGGGTGACCGGCAGCGGGTGGAGCACCGCGAGCTCGTCCCCCGGCGCCACCACGGTGAGCCCGGCCGGCTTGTCCAGGTCGGAGCCGATCTTGGCGAGCATCTTCGAGGAGGCGATGCCGGCCGAGGCGGTCAGCCCACCCGTCGCCGCGGTGATCCGGTCGAGCAGCTCGCGCCCCAGCCGCTTCAGCGCCGCGACCCCCAGGTCGGCGTCCGCCGCGGCCGCGAGGTCGACGTACGCCTCGTCGATGGAGACCTGCTCGACCAGCGGGGACAGCTCGTGCAGGAGCTCCATGACCACCCGGGACGACGTGCGGTAGGCCTCGAACCGGCCCGCGAGGAAGGCGGTCCCGGCCGGGCAGCGGCGTCGCGCCTCCGCGGTCGGCATCGCCGAGCGCGCCCCGTAGCGGCGGGCCTCGTAGGACGCCGTCGCGACCACGCCACGGCCCCCGACCCCGCCGACGATGACCGGCCGGCCGACGAGCGAGGGCTTGTCCCGCTGCTCGACCGAGGTGAAGAAGGCATCCAGGTCCAGGTGCAGGATGCTCGCGGTGGTGCGGATGTGGCCTCCCCGTCGACGCCTCGGGCCTCTCGCCCGCCGGCGCCCAGTATCCCGCCCGCGGCGGCG
Source organism: Segeticoccus sp. (assembly GCA_035690725.1). GTDB lineage: Bacteria > Actinomycetota > Actinomycetes > Actinomycetales > Dermatophilaceae > DASSKF01. The sequence goes on along the minus strand of DASSKF010000127.1, from coordinate 12,003 downwards.
CCCTCGGGCCGGGAGGTGGGCACTCGGCATACCCTCTGGTGCATGGCACGGCCGCACGTCGCTGCGCTGATCGAGGACGCGGTGTTCCGCCGCGTCGACCGCATCCTGCACGGACGGGGGTGGACCAACCGGGCGATCGGGCACACCGGCTACGGCAACGAGGACTGGGTGCGGGTCCTCGGCCGGGTGCTGCTGAGCCGCCCGAGGGAGGACGCCGACAAGCCGGCGGGCGACCACGCGGCCGCCTCGGAGGAGGAGCTGCACGAGGCCGAGGAGCTGCAGCGCGGCTGGCGCGCGTTCCTCACCGCGCCGGCGATCGACGTGCCGGTCACCGTCCGCGTCGGGGAGCGGGTGGTGCACACGCGCAGCGACCGCCAGGGCTACGTGGACGTCGTGGTCTCCCGGCACGGGCTGCCGGAGGGCTGGCACGACGTCGAGATCGAGCCGGAGCACGCGACGGCCTCGCGCGGACGGGTGCAGGTCATCGGCCGGCAGGCCCGGCGCGGCCTGGTCAGCGACATCGACGACACCGTGATGGTGACCCGGCTGCCCCGGCCGCTCATCGCGGCCTACAACACGTTCGTGCGGCGGGAGGGCAGCCGCAGCGTGGTGCCCGGGATGGCCGACCTCTACCGGGAGCTGCTCGACGGCGACGCGGGGGCGCCGGTGTTCTACCTGTCCACCGGGGCGTGGAACACGGCGACGACGCTGGTGCGGTTCCTGCGCCGGCACGGCTACCCGGCGGGGACGCTGCTGCTGACCGACTGGGGACCGACCAACACCGGGTGGTTCCGCAGCGGCGCGGAGCACAAGGCGCAGGCACTGCGTCGGCTGGCGCGGGAGCTGCCGCAGGTGCGCTGGGTGCTCGTCGGCGACGACGGACAGCACGACCCGAGGACGTACGGCGACTTCGCGCGGCAGCGGCCGGACCGCGTCGAGGCGATCGCCATCCGGCAGCTGACGCCGCAGGAGCAGGTGCTCTCCCACGGGCTGCCGGTCCCCCACGAGCAGGTGTCCGGCGACGGGGCGTGGAGCCGCCGGGACACCGGGCAGGTCGGGCCGGCCGTCCCGGTGGTGCGGGCCCCCGACGGCACCGGCCTGCTGCGCCTGCTCGCCGGGAACGTCCTCGCCCGTTCGGGGCGCGCCTGACAGGATGGCGTCGTGCCCGAGCTGCCCGAGGTCCAGGCCCTCGTCGACTTCCTGCGCGAGCGCACGGACGGCCTCGCCGTCACCGGCGTCGAGCCGGGCTCGATCAGCGTCCTGAAGACGTTCGACCCTCCGCCGCAGTCGTTCGCGGGCCTGCCGGTGAGCGGGGTGTCCCGGCACGGCAAGTTCCTCGACCTCGAGGCCGAGGGGCTGCACCTGGTGTTCCACCTGGCCCGGGCCGGCTGGCTGCGCTGGTCGGAGCAGGCGCCCACGGCGATGCTGCGGCCGGGCAAGTCGCCCATCGCCCTGCGGGTGCGGTTCTCCGACGACAGCGGCTTCGACCTCACCGAGGCCGGAACGAAGAAGCGGCTCGCGGTCCACCTCGTCACCGACCCCCAGCAGGTGCCGGGCATCGCGACGCTCGGCCCCGACCCGCTCGCGGACGACTTCACCCCCGAGGCGTTCGCCGCGCTGCTGACCGGCCGGCGCACCCAGGTCAAGGGGCTGCTGCGCGACCAGAGCGTGCTCGCGGGTGTCGGCAACGCCTACTCCGACGAGATCCTGCACGCCGCGAAGCTGTCGCCCTTCACGCTCGCCGCCTCCCTGACCGACGAGCAGGTCCGGACCCTGTATGCCGTGCTGCAGCAGACGCTGCGCGACGCCGTGGCGGCCGCGACGGGCAAGCCGGCGAAGGAGCTGAAGGACGCCAAGCGGGCGGGGATGCGGGTGCACGGCCGCACCGGCGAGGCCTGTCCCGTGTGCGGGGACACGGTGCGCGAGGTCTCGTTCGCCGACTCCTCGCTGCAGTACTGCCCCACCTGCCAGACCGGGGGCAAGCCGCTCGCCGACCGGCGGATGTCACGCCTGCTCAAGTAGCCCCGGGGTGCTGCCGGGGGCGGCGGGCGGCGTCCGGCCGGCGCGGATGTCACGATGAGGGCATGAGCCAGATCCCGTCCGTCTCCGCGACCGAGCTGCCCGACGACGCCATGGTCGTCGACGTCCGCGAACCCGACGAGTGGGAGCTCGGCCACGCCCCGGCGGCCGTGCACATCCCCCTCGGCGACCTGCCGGCGCGGCTCGCCGACCTGCCCGACGACGCCGACACGCTGCCCGTCGTGTGCCGCAGCGGCGGACGGTCCGGCCGGGCCGTCCAGTGGCTGCTGCAGCAGGGGTTCGACGTGGCCAACCTCGACGGCGGCATGCGGGCCTGGGCGGCGGCCGGCAAGCAGATGGTGGCCGACACCGGCCGGGAGCCGGCCGTCAAGTAGCGGTGCGTCCGCGGGTGCGCCGGGACCGGCCACCGGAGCCGGGCCGCAGGCGCGCCCACGCGACCCGCTGCAGCGCCAGCGTGAGGACGCCGGCCGCGATGATGCCGCCGACGTTGATGCCGAGCTGGTAGAGCGACTCCAGCGCGAAGTGCCGGTCGAGGGTGGCCACCGACAGCGAGAGCGTGCCGACCGCGGGGATCGTGGTCACGGAGATGAACACCCCGACCAGGTTCGACGACTTGTCGGTCGTCATCGACAGGATCCCGGCCACGCCGGCGAGGCACGCGATGACGAAGGACCACACGCTCGGCTGCACGATGAAGTCGGTCCGCGGACCCCGGTGCAGGTCGGCGATGGTGAACCCGCCCAGCCGGTAGACGATCGTCCAGACCACGGACGAGGTGACGAGCGCCGTCAGGTAGCCGCCGAGGAGGGCACCGACGGCGCCCGCGAGGAGGCGCGCGCGGAGCCGGACGACGGCGAGGGAGATCGCCGCCATCGGCCCGAACTCCGGGCCGACGATCATCGCGGCGATGATGAGGATCGGCTGGTCCTGCAGCCGCCCGACGCTCGCGATGAGTGTCGCGAGGGCGAGGAACGCGACGAAGTTGAGTGTGAACCGGGCGTCGTCGCGTGCCTGGTCCTCGATGAGGTCCCAGATGACCACGTCCTCGGGTGACCCCGGCGCCTCCTGCTCCGCCTCGTCGGCGGCCCGGCCGATGACCACCTCGTCGTTGACGATCGTGATCGACCCCCGCTCCGCCACCCCCAGGTCGTGGAGCCGGTCGAGGACCGGGTCGGCGCACTCTCGCGGCAGGTCGACCAGGACCATCGCGCCGTCCGGATTCCGGTAGGCGCCCGGCAGCACCGCCAGGTTGACGGCGGAGGACTCCGAGCGGATCAGCTCCTCCACCGCGTCGGTGAGGTCCTCGGGGACCCGCAGGCGCAGGTGCAGCACCCGCCCATCATGTCGGTCCCACCCGCGGTGTGCCGGTCGCGGACAGCGGAGGACCGGCGGGCTCGGTCCCCATCCGAACCCGCCGGTCCTGTCCCCTGCACCCCCCACCGGGGTCCCTGTTCCCCGGCCCCCACGTCGCTCGCCGGCGGCCCGACCCCCTGCGTCGGGCCCCGCGGCGGGAGCGCGTCACCAGCAAAGAGGCACCAGCATGGCGCCTGATACGCCACCGCACCAGATTTGTTGTGTCCGGCTCCCGCTGGGTGAAGAACCCCCTCACTGCACGCGGATGCGGATCCGGCGTTCGTCCGTCGGCTCGTCCTCCCACGGGCGGCGCAGCGCCAGTACCAGCTCCCCCGCCCCCGGCCGGCTCGCCCGGAGTCCGAGGACCCGGGTGTGAGCACTGCCGGGGAGGGAGGAGCCCACGGGCTCGACCCGGTCGGCGTCCGGCTCGAGGCAGTCCGGGACCGCGGACAGTTCCCACAGGTGCCCGCCGCCGGACTGCTGGTCGAGGCGCAGGACGAGCTGGTCACCGACCGCCAGGTCGGCGCGGGTGCCGTCCACCGGCCGGTCGAGCACCTGGTCCACGAGCTGCCTCCTCACGGATCTCCCGGTTGGCGGCCGTCACCAGTCGTAGAGCGTCCCGATGGTGCCGGCCCGGTTCTCGTCGGCGTACGGCGCCGACCCGGTCGCGCGGGCGTGCGCGGCGAGCAGCGTCATCGTGGTGCAGCCGGTGTCGGTGAGCGGCCTCGGCACCGGTGCGCCGTCGGCCACGAGCGGGGTGTCGCCCGGAACCTCGGCCGGGATCGGTTCCGCCTCGGGTGCCCGGGCGGCGGTCCGGGCGGTCCTGGTGCGTGTCCTCGTTGTCCTGGGTGCACGTGGACCCATCCGTTGCGGTCGTGCCCGGTGCTGTAGCCGCCGATGACCTTCTTCGCGGCGGTCCAGGCCCGCAGGTTCACGCCGCTGACGGCGATGTTCGACCAGGTGTCGACGTAGCACTCGCCGTAGCGGATGAGGCCGTAGCCGCTCATGCCCCAGCCGGTTCCCCAGCTGTTCTTGACGACCCACGCCTGCTGGGCGTCGTCGTAGCCGACGATGACGACGCACTGGCCGCCCTCTTCCTTGCCGGAGGTCTGGTGGTAGACGCCCGAGCGGTAGCTGAAGAAGTCGGTGCAGACCACGAAGCAGCCGGTCACCGGCCCGACGGTGGTCAGGTGCGCCTTGATGTCGGCGACCTTGTTGGTGAGGTCGGTGGTCCCGGCGGCCTTCGCCCGGTGCGACTGCCAGTTCGCGGGCGCCGAGCCGCCATGGGTGTTGCCGGCCGTGTAGGCCCACTCGGCCTCGTAGCAGGTGCCGCTGACGTAGTTCTGGCCGCCCACGTCGCGCAGGTCGAAGCGGGTCGGGAGGGCTGGGGTTCCTCCTCTGTCGCCCCGCCCCCGAGGCGGGGCGCGACATCTACAGGAGCCGCTTCGTCCGCCGGTGATACCGCTGGGGCGCAGCACATTCCGCCGGCCGGCTACCAGCCTGCCCCGAAGCACTGGAAGGGCGACAGCAGCTCACCCGGGAGGGTCGCGGTCGCCTGCGTCAGGGCGTGTGCCGGGAGCTCACCCGCCGCGAGCCGCTCGTGCAGCCGGGAGAGCACCGTGCAGGCGACGTCGTCGTCGACGCTCGCGGGGGAGGCGATCACGGCCTGGGCGCCCGCGTGCAGCCAGGCGACCGTCATACCGAGGGCCTCCTCGCCCCAGCGGACGGTGGAGCGCCCGAGCTCGCACGCCGAGAGCACGACGGTCGAGGGCACCGAGCCGAGCCGGTCGACGTCGTAGCCGAACCAGGGCCCGTCGGCCAGCTCGAGGCCCGAGAAGAGGGGGTTGTCCGCGGAGTGGCGTCCGTGCGCGGCCACGTGCAGGACGTCCGCCGACTCGGCCAGCTCGCTCACGGCGGCCGCGCAGGCACCGGGACCGGTGAGGACCGGTGCGCCCGGCCAGGACGCCGCGCCGCCGCGGACCTCCTCGTCGCCGCGGCGCACCCGCGGTCCGGCAGCGAAGCCGGCGCTGGTCGGGGCGTGCACCCGCCGGTGCTGTTCGAGCCACAGCGTCGCGGACCGGGAGACGGTCACCGGCCGTCGTTGGAGCGCCGGCAGCATCGGCCACGGCGTCCCGGCGAGGGCGCCGGAGGGGACGATCGCGACCGGTCCGTCGCCCAGGTCGCCGAGCGGGGCGAGCACGTGGGCGGACAGCTGCGCCAGCCGGTCCTGCACGGTGGCGCGGACCACGCGGCGCAGCGGGCCGGGCAGGTGGGTGGCCATCATGTCCAGGTCGGCCTGCATGCCGCGCAGCAGCTGGCGCACCGGCGCGAACGAGCCGAGGTCGACCACCTTGGCCGCGGAGCCGTCCGCGACGAGGGCGTGCAGGTGCTCGTCGACGACCAGGTGGCTGACGAGCAGTCCCCCCACCGTCTCCAGCTCGGGCAGCAGCGCGTCGAGCCGGAGGGGGTCGGTGACCTCCCCCGAGCCCTCATGCCGCCAGGCGCGCTCCCGGATCGACCGCTGCAGCTCGGTCACCCGACGGCGGGCGGCCCGGGTCGGGGCGTCGTCCGCGGCGTCCGGACTGCCGAGGAGGGCGAACAGCTCCCGCAGCTCCACCAGCTCCCGTGCCGCCTGCTCGTCCTCGGGGGGGCGCACCGGCGCGACGCGCACGGCCAGCGCGCGGGCCCGTTCCGCCCACTCGAACAGGACCTCGGGGCGGCCGTCGGAGAGCGCGAGCCGCAGGCCGTGGAGCGCGAGCCGCCGGCCGTGCCCGACCAGCGAGCTCTGCAGGTCCAGGCTGCCGAACGCGGACTGCCACTCGTGCAGCTCGTGCAGCCCGCGGCGGACCTCCTCGCGGGCCTGGCGCGGTCGCCGCTGGGCCGTGGCGAGCTCCGAGCGCACCTCCCGGCGGAGCAGCCGGTTGTCGAGCGGGGCGTCGGTGCCCATGCGGGTGCTGCCGAGGTCCTGCCGTGCCTCGGCCAGCTCACCGGCGAGCAGGGCCGCGCGCGCCGTGTGCAGCGTGAGCTTGACCGCGTCCCGGCGCAGCCCGCGGTTGCGCAGCTGGCGGGCGAGGGCCCGGGCGTGCGCCCGGTCCACCCGGCGGCCGGAGAGCACCTCGGCCGCCACTGCCACCGACTCGGCACGCAGCGCCCACCCCTCGCTGCCCCGGCCGGCGAACAGGCGCATCGCGCGGCGGGCGACCCGCCGCGACTCGGCGGCGTCCTCGGTCTGCAGCAGCCGGGCGAGCACGAGGAGGGCCTCGGCCTGGCGTTGCCGCATCCCGCGGGAGGCGAAGGCACGGGTCGACATGCGCAGGGTCGCGGCCGCGTCCTCGGACATCCCGGCGGCGATGAGGGCCTCGGCCCGGTCCTGGGCACTCACCGCCTCGTAGAACGGCGACAGCTCGGCGAAGTGCGGCGCCACCTCCTGCATGAGTCGGATGGCCGTGGGGACGTCGCCGGACAGCATGTGCGCGTAGCCGAGGTTGTGCATCGCCTTGGCCCGCTCCATCGGCATGCCGGCGGCCTCGAAGCTGTGGCGGGCGCCTTCGAAGTCCGCGACCGCGCGCCCGACGTCGCGGCGCTGCAGGTGCACGTTTCCGCGGTTGAGCAGCAGCCGGCCCATCGGCTGGTGGTCCACCGGGTCGAGCAGCGACTCCGCTCGAGAGAGCGCGACCAGCGCCGCGTCGCCGTCCCCGGCCCGCATGTGGAGCATCCCGAGCTGGCTCCAGGCGAGGCCCTGCAGCCGCGGGGAGATCCCCTCGAGTCCGAGCGCGTGGTGGCACAGCTCGAGTCCGCGCTCGGCCGTCCCGAGCTCGGACTCGACGTAGGCGAGGCTCAGCTCCACCTGCGCGACCGTCTCGTCGTCGTCCGCACGCTGCAGCGCCAGGGCGTAGTCCCGGCGCGCCGAGCGGTGACGACCCGCGTTCGCGTTCTCCAACCCTCGGCGGTGGAGCTCCCCGGCGCTCAGCACCCGCCCATCATGACCGGTCGGCTGCCCCGGGCGCCACGGGCCGTGTGCCGGGCGCCTCGATGCCGGTGACCGTGCTGACGGCGGACCAGCTGCGGGCGACCGGGCGGCCCACTTCCTCGGTGTCCTCGGGCAGGTGGTCCACGAGCTGCGCAGCGAGCTGGCCCGCGACGAGCGGCGCGGCGAAGGACGTGCCGCTCCACAGGGCGAACCCCCCGGTGAAGTCGTCGGGGTCCAGCGAGGTGCGGCTCATCCCGAACGCGGTGGTGCTCGCCATCGCCTGCCGGCCGCCCTGGAACGCGGGGATGGTGCTGAACACCGACGCCCCGGGGACGTAGTGCCGGACCCACGACCCGGCATTGCTGAACAGCGCCGCGGACCGGCCGTCCGGGTTGAGGGCCCCGACGGAGACCACCGGCACGCAGTCCGCGTCGGCCGGGCGGCCGCCCTTCCCGTCGCTCCAGGGCGCGAAGGCGGCGGGGTAGAACGGGCGCGAGGTCGCGTCGTTGCCCACGGAGCAGACGACGGTCGTGCCGCAACGGCCGAGGGTCTCGAGCACCCCGGCGAGCACCGGGTCGAAGAGGACGTCCTCCGGCGTCTCGTGGTAGTAGCCCATCGACAGGTTGAGCACGTCGACCGGGTGACCACCCTCCTCGCCGGCGGCGTGCCGCCGGGCCAGCTCGGCAACCCGGATGATGGCGTCGAGCCACTCCGACTCGATGATGCGGCCGTCGGCCGCCACCACGCGCCCGGTGAGGATGTCGGCGTCCGGACAGGCCTGGTGCACCAGGCCGGCGATGAAGGTGCCGTGCCCCGCCAGCGGGTCGAGCTCGCCGTCCAGCGCCCCGGTGACGTTGCCGGTCACCTCCGGGTCGGTCGCCGGGTCGGTGTCGCCGATCGGCTCGCCGTCGAGGGTGAGCTGCCCGACCACTCCCTCGAGCCACGAGTGCGTCCCGCAGCCGGTGTCGAGGACGGCGACGACCGGTCGGCGACCGGCCACGTCGCGGTCCGCCCGTCGGTGGGGCGGTCGCCCGACGAAGGAGAGCGGCTGCCGGCCGCCCGTGCCGAGCCGGCCGTAGGACGCGACGGCAGGGCTCGGGCCGGGCACGGGGTTCGAGCTCTCCATCGGGTTGGAGCTCTCCATCGGGTTGGAGCTCTCCATCGGAGTGCTCCCGACCGGGGTGGACTGCACGAGGTGGTCCAGCCCGACGCCGTGCAGGGAGTCGGTGCCGAACCGGGCCCGGGCGTGCTGCAGCAGCGTCCAGCCGTCCGGAGCGGTCGCCGCCACACCCGACCGGGTGCGCACGAGGAAGCGCTCCAACCCCAGCGGCGCCGCGTGGTCGCAGCCGCACTCGTCGTGACCGGTGTCCCCGTGACCGGTGCCGCCGTGGTGGTGGCCGTGCCCGTGGCCGCGCGAGCGATCCGGCCGTCCGGGCGCCGCCGCGAGCCGGCAGCACGCGTAGCGCTCGTCGGGGACGACCTCCCAGCCCAGCTGCTCCGCCACCTCGTTGAGCCGATCGAGGGTCTCCGCGCGGTCGCGCTGCGCGGACACGAGCAGGTGCGTTCCGACATACAGCGTGCCGCGTGGTGACACTCCGCGGACGGCGACGGCGGTGTGCGGGTCGAGGCTGCGCCCGCTGTCGCCGACGAGTGCCTGGTCCGGCGGGGGGAGGGGATCGCGGTCGTGGCGCCGGGCGCGGTCGGGCCGGCGGGTCGGGCTTTCGGGGGAGGGCACGGCATACTCCTGCTCGGGCGGCGGTGGGCTGGGAGGCCCGGGGGCGTCAGGCCTTCGTCAGACCTCGAAGGCGGGCGTGGCGAACAGCGCGCCGTCGGCGGCCAGGCCGGTGTCGCCGCCGTTGTCGGACGCGGCGCTCAGCTCGATCCGGGACAGGCCGGTGGGCATCCGGGCGATCTCGAAGCGCCCGAGGGCGTCGGCGGAGGAGTCCCACGTGGCGTCCTGCTGCCGCACGATGACGCGGGCGGCGCGAGCCGGGGAGATCCAGCCGTCGAGGCGGCGCTCGCGGTCACCCAGCGGGCTGATCCGCAGCATGAGCGACAGGTCGCCGCCGGAGAACACCACGGTCAGCGCCTCGGAGTCGGCGCGGGCGCCGGTCAGCTCGCGGGTCCGCTCGACGAGGTGGAGCAGCTCGTACTGCGCGTCGAGGTCCTCCATGCCGAGCGCGACCAGGGCCCGCTCGGCCAGGCCGGACGGCATCGGGTCGCGCGCCTGCCACATGGCGGCCAGGTCACGGGTGTCAGGTGCGGGCACGTCTGCTCCCCTCCTGCTCCTCGAGGAGCGTTCGCAGCTTGTCGAGGCACCGGCCGCGGGTGGGGCCGATGCTGCCGACCGGCATCCCCAGGTCCGTGGCGATGCCCGCGTAGTCGGGCCGGTCGGCGAACGCGACGATCCGCAACAGGCGGCGGCAGCGTTCGGAGAGCTGGTTGACCCCGGCCCACAGGCGAGCGTGCTCGTCGTGGGTCACCACCTCGGTCTCCGCCGAGCCGAGGCCGGGTGTGCGCCGCGCCAGCTCGTCGTCGTCGGTGGGCTCGGACCGGGTCTCCCGGCGGGTGGTGCGCCAGGCCTCGCGCCGGGCCGTGGTGGTCAACCAGGCACCGACGGCCGCCGGGTCGGTGATCGATGCCTGCCGCCGGACGAAGGCCAGCCAGGTGCACTGGACCACGTCCTCGGCGCGGTGCCGGTCCAAGCCGTAGGCCCGGACCACCTGCCAGAGCACCGGGCTCAGGGCGCGGACGAGCTCGTCGAGCGCCGTCGCGTCCCCCTGCTGCCAGCGGCGGAAGAGGTCACCGGCCGTGACCCACAGGGACGTGCCGGTGGGGGCAGCAGGCTGTCGGTCGATGGTCACCGTCCCCCCTCACCAGGTCCTGCGGCCGGCTGGTTCGGGCCACGCCGACGTGGGTGCGCCCACCCTGGACGCGCCCCTGCTCTCAACGCCTAGGAGCAGGGAGGCGCCACGCTGATACATCCACGGCCCGCTCGATCGGCGGATCGGCCCCGTTCGGTGCTGCACGGCTGAACTCTCCCAGATTCCGGGCGGGCCCGGGAGGGGCCGCGGGGCGACACGCGATCGGGCTGTATCGACAGATCTCGGGCTCGCGCTAGACGCGCCCATAGTCTGCGATCGTGGACCCGATCAGGAACCCGTACGCACCGGGCGCCGGCCAGCGACCTCCCGAGCTCGCCGGCCGGGACACCGAGCTGCACAGCTTCTCCGTCGTGCTGGAGCGGATCGCCCGCTCCCGCCCCGAACGCTCCATCGTGCTGACCGGCTTGCGCGGTGTGGGAAAGACGGTGCTGCTCAATGCGCTCCGCTCGACGGCCGTCCGCGCCCACTGGGGCACCGGCAAGCTCGAGGCCCGGCCGGACCAGCGGCTGCGGCGCCCCCTGTCGGCCGCGCTCCACGTGGCGGTGCGGGAGCTGGGCCACCCCCAGCGGGACGACGTGGACCACGTTCTGGGCGTCATCAAGGCCTTCGCCCAGCGGGACGCGGCCGCCGGGACGAAGCTGCGGGACCGCTGGAACCCGGGCATCGACGCGCCGGCCGTCAGCGGGCGCGCCGACTCCGGCGACATCGAGATCGACCTCGTCGAGCTGCTGACCGACGTCGGTGGACTCGCGGGCGACGTCGGCAAAGGGGTGGCCGTCTTCCTCGACGAGATGCAGGACCTCCACCCCGAGGACGTCTCCGCCCTGTGCGCCGCGTGCCACGAGATCAGCCAGTCCGGGTTGCCCGTCATCGTCGTCGGTGCCGGGCTACCGCACCTGCCCGCGGTGCTGTCGGCCAGCAAGTCCTACAGCGAGCGGCTGTTCCGGTATGCCCGGATCGACCGCCTCGACCGCGACGCGGCCGACCACGCCCTGCAGTCCCCCGCCAAGGAGGAGGACGCGGAGTTCTCCCCCGAGGCGCTGGACGGCATGTATGCCGCGACCGGCGGCTATCCGTACTTCATCCAGGCCTACGGCAAGGTCGCCTGGGACGTCGCCCCCCGCAGCCCGATCACCGCCGAGGACGTCGCGGTCGCCGGTCCCGAAGCGGAGGGCGAGCTCGCCGTCGGGTTCTTCGGCTCCCGCTACGAGCGGGCCACGCCGGCCGAGCGGGAGTACCTGCGGGCGATGGCGGACGTCGCCGACCCGGACGGTGCCGAGGCGGTGGCGACGGCTGACGTCGCCACGCTGCTCGGCCGCAAGCCGCAGTCGCTGTCGCCGGCCCGGGACTCCCTGCTGAAGAAGGGACTGATCTACAGCGGCGAGCGCGGGCGGATCGCCTTCACGGTGCCGCACTTCGGGCGCTACCTGCGCAGCACGGCTTGATCGGGCCTGTTCCGGCGACGTTCCGTGGGCGAGATGCGGGCGTTGGTGTTCTTCACGCCGGCGTGGCTGGTGTCGCTGGCCGCCACGGTTGCGTCGGCGTTCGTCGCGCCGGCCGTATCGGTGGTCTCCACATGCGCGCAACCAGCCGCCGGTGGGCTGTGGACAAGGATGTGGTGGCCGATCCCCCATGTGGATGAGTCGGGGTCGAATGTGACCTGTTCGCAACGGGGTTCGCGGTGGACAACGGTTCCCCGTGTCGGTGTCGAACACTAGTATCAATGCATGTTCGAGAAGCGGCGCGGCACCGGCG
>DASSKF010000126.1:0-28309 GCA_035690725.1 Segeticoccus sp. | reverse complement strand
CAAGCAGTCCCTGGTCATGCAGGGCGCCGGCACGCCGGCCCCGAAGATCCTCACCGACTTCGCGGACCGCTACGGCATCGACGTGCTCACCGGCTCCGCCGGCGGGGCGACCATGTTCGACTCCAACTGCATGCACGCGTCGAACGGCAACGTCACGCCGTTCGCGCGGTCGAACCTGTTCGTCGTCTACAACTCGGTGGAGAACGCGTGCGTGGAGCCGTTCGCGGCCGACAGTCCGCGGCCGGAGTTCATCGGCGCACGGGACCACACGCCGGTCGGCTGAGGTCGAGCGACCAGCTGACACCGCACCACGACCAGGGGCCGGGCACTGCCCGGCCCCTGGTCGCGTGCGCCGGGAGCCGGACTCAGCCGACCGGCACGGGGTCGGTGCCGTCAGCGGCAGCCTCGATGCCGGCGATGTCGAGCTTGCCCATCGCCATCATGGCCGTCATCGCCCGGTCGGCCCGGGCGGCGTCGGGGTCGTTGAGCAGGCGCGGCAGGGCCGTCGGGACAACCTGCCAGGACAGGCCGTAACGGTCCTTCAGCCAGCCACACGGCCCCTCCTCGCCCCCCTCGGACAGGGTGGCCCAGTAGCGGTCGACCTCCTCCTGGTCCTCGCACATGACCTGGAACGAGACCGCCTCGCTGAAGGAGAACTGCGGCCCACCGTTGAGTCCCACGAATGACTGGCCGTTCAGCTCGAACTCCACGGTCAGCACCGCGCCGGTCTCGCCCGGCGCGTGGTCCGTGTTGCGCGTGACGCCGGTGATGCGCGAGTTCGGCAGGACGCCGGTGTAGAACTCGGCGGCCTCCTCGGCACGACCGTCGAACCACAGGCAGGTGATGAGCGACATGACTGGTCCCTTCTCGGTGGCGTGCTCGCCCTCGACGACGAGTCTGCCCCTACCGACCGGCCCGGCGTCGCGATCTCATCGGCTCGACGACGCGCGTGCCGAGCAGGCCGGCAGCCAGGCCGAGGCCGACCGCGATGCCGTGCTGGTTGCGCAGGCCGAGCAGGGCGACCGCCGCCGCCGCGATCAGCAGCAGGCGCACCACGTCGGCACCGGCCCGGCGTGAGCCGGACCACACGGCCGTCGACACGAGGAGCACCAGGGTCGCCATCGAGTTGCCGGCACCCGACTGACCGAACGTGAGGACGGTCACGATGTTGCAGGCCACGCCTCCGGCGACGAAGACGACCGGCAGCAGCCACGGCCGCACCACAGCCGCCACCAGCACCACGGTGAGCCCGAGGGTGACGAGGTTGAAGACGGTGCCCGCCACACCTCCGTCCTGCAGGAACATCGAGGTCACCAGGCGCCACCACTGTCCGTCGCGGATCGCCTCCGGGTCCCGCGCACCCACGTCGAGCAGGACCGGCCGGACGAACTGAAGTGCGGACGGTATGCCGACCGCGCACCACAGCGCGGCGCCCCACCAGCCGATCCGCAGCGCCGGCCTCCCGAGCCGCTCAGCGACGTGCCGGAGCTGCCACCAGCCCAGCACGTAGACGAGCCACAGCAGCACGCTCACCACCCCGTCCGACACGGCACCCTCCCTCGGCTGCAGCAGGCACACGTCGATCCCGGGGAAGGGTTCGGCGCCCGTCCCCGTTGGGGACAGTGTGAACGTTGACATCTGGTCCGACATCGCCTGCCCGTGGTGCTTCATCGGCAAGCGCCGCTTCGAGAAGGCCCTGGCCGACTTCCCGCACCGCGACGAGGTCGCCGTGCACTGGCACAGCTACCAGCTCGACCCCACGCTGCCCGGCCACTTCGACGGGACCGAGGTCGAGTACCTGAGCCGCCGGAAGGGCATGCCCGTCGAGCAGGTCCAGCAGATGATCGGCTACGTCTCCGAGCAGGCCCGGGGCGAGGGGCTGCAGTTCGACTACGACGCGCTGGTCGTGGCCAACAGCCTCGCGGCCCACCAGCTGCTGCACCTGGCGAAGGAGCAGGGCGTGGCCGACCGGGTCAAGGAGGCGCTCCTGTCCGCCCACTTCGAGGGCGGCCACGACATCGGGAACCTCGGTGTCCTGACCGACGTCGGCGTGGCGGCCGGCCTGGACGCCGACGAGATCCGCTCGGCGCTCGAGACCGAGCGCTTCCTGCCGGCCGTGCAGGGGGACATCGCCGAGGCCCGGGAGATCGGCATCCAGGGGGTTCCGTTCTTCGTGCTCGGCGGACGCTACGGCGTCTCCGGCGCACAGCCGCCCTCGGTCTTCACCCGGGCCCTGGAGCAGGCGTGGCAGGACGGCCAGCCGATCCGCGTCGTCGCCGGTGGGGCGGACGAGGGCGGCGCATCCTGCGGTCCGGACGGCTGCGCCATCTGATCCGGACGGCTCCGGGCGCCGGACCGGTGGCGACCACTCGGCATACCGCTCAGCGACGGCGCAGGACCTCGATCCCCAGGGGCACCAAGGCGACCGCCGTGCCGGCGAACCCGACGAGCGAGATGGCCAGGTAGCCGGAGATGAAGCCGAGCGGAATCAGTGCGGTCGCCGCGAGGCACCCGGCACGCAGCCGGGAGAGCACCTCGGTCCTGGCGGCCGCGACAGCCAGGAGGACGAAGCCGACGACGAGCGCCGGACCGGTCACGTTCATCACCGTGCGCGGGATCACCTGTGACTCGTCGATGAGGAGGGCAGCGGCCGACCGGTGCACGGCCGTGTCGGCCAGGTGCGAGGCGGACCAGTAGACGAGCTCGAACGAGATCGGGCCGCACAGCCCGACCACGGCGAGCACGCCGGCCCACCTCCCCAGCCGCGGACGACCGGCACAGGTCATGCCGGCGAGCCCGACCACGGCGAGGAGCAGCACGAGCATGGCCGACTCCGCCAGCTGGACCGCCGTGTCGAACGAGCCGGGGTGCGCCGCCATGGCAGCCACGAAGTCCGCGCCCCGTGCGTGGTACGTCCTGCTGCCGAGTGCGGTCCCCCCGATTGCGAGCAGCGGCGCCACCACCATGCAGACACCCGTCACGGCGGGACCGGGGAAGCCCGCCCTGGCGTGCTGCATCGCCTCGTCCCTCACCGAGCCGGCGTCACGGCGCGCGTGGCGCATCGAGGGGCGGGTCCCGAAAGGCGTCTCGGGGACGGGAGCGGATACGTTGCTCGACATGGCACAGCCTCCTGCTTGCCTTTAGTTCAGTTATAACCAATCAAGGTAGAGTCAAGTCATGGCAGCGTCAAGGCCCTACCGCTCCCCGCACCGGGAGCGTCAGGCGGAGCAGACCCGCCTGGCGATCCTGGGTGCCGCCCGCCGCCTGTTCGCCGACAAGGGGTATGCCGCCACTCCCCTGACCGAGATCGCGGGCGAGGCAGGGGTGTCCGTGCCGACCCTCTACGCCAGCGTCGGGACGAAGGCCGAGCTGGCCCGGGCGCTCGTGGAGTTCGTCAACACCGAGGGCGGGGTGGACGAGAACGACGCGAAGCAGCGCCTGGCCCGCGACGGCCGGGAGCTGGTGCGCCTCAACATGCGCCTGGTCCGTGAGCTCAACGAGCGGTGCGGCGACATCATGCGCGCGGTGCGGTCGGCGGCCCACACCGAGCCCGACCTGGTGCCGGTGGTCGCGGCCGGCGACACCTACCACCGGGAGGGCGAGCTCGCCATCGCCCGGCGCCTGGACGAGATGGGCGAACTGCGCCGGGGCTGGTCGGTCGAGCGGGCAGCTGGCGTCCTGGCGACGCTGGCGTCGTCCCAGACGATCGACCAGTTCGTGCTGGCCGAGGGGTGGAGCTACGACGAGGTCGAGCAGTGGCTCGTCGAGAGCATCACGCGCCTGCTGCTGCGGTAGCGCGAGCGCGTCGCTCAGGTTCGCTCAGCGTCTCCACTCGTAGGGCGTGGTCGTCGAGACCTTCAGCAGGCCGGCCCGTTCGAGGATCGGCCGCGAGTACTCCGTCGAGTCGCTGTTGATGAGTGTCTTGCCCACGCAAAGGGCTGATCTGGCACGGGCGGCGGTCAGGGCGCGGTAGATGCCCCGACCCCGCCACTCCGGCCGGGTGGCACCACCCCAGATGCCGGCGAAATCAGTCCCAGCTACCGGTTCCAGCCGGCCGGCGCTGACGACTCGGCCGTCCGCCTCGGCGACCCACAGCTCCATCCCGTCATCGAGGGCGAGCCGCCGCAGGATCTCGTCGGCCATGTGGGTCGACACCGGGTCACCGAAGACCTCGTCCTGCATCGCGCTCATGGCACGGACGTCCTCCTCTGCGGTGACCCGGCGGAGGGCCACCCCCTCGGGCAGCGTGACGTCGACGGCCAGCAACCGGGCGTCACCGATCATGATCGACTCGCTCTCCTGCCCCCGCCGAGGTCCCGGTAGGTCACGAAACCGCGCACACCGGGGAAGGTCACCAGTCGCAGCGGCCCGTGCCTGGTGACCGAGACGGCACCCGGTGTCTCGGCATCGGTGCGCAACTGGTCGTCATACGCCGCGAGGAGGCGGTCTCGGTCCGGCATGTCGAAACGGTGCAGCCTGCGCGTTCGACGGAGCAACCGGATTTCCGGCAGACCTCGCCGAGAACGCCGGCGGAGCTCGCCGTCTCCTCGCCCGACAAGTCGTCGCGCGTCACCCGCGTTTCGGTACGGTGCGAGCATGACCGAGAAGGCGACCACCGAGCCGGCCGGCGGGGCCGTCCTCAGTGGCCCGGAGGCCGAGCGAGTCCGCGAGCGGGTGCGGCTGCTGGTCGAGATCACCTCGCGGGTGGGCGTCTTCCGGGCCGGGCTGCAACTCGCCGCGCGCCGTCTCACCCGGGCCGAGGCCACCATCGTCGCCGACCTGGAGCAGCACGGGCTCGACGTGCCGCAGCTTCGCGAGGTGCTCTGGGGCGGCCATGTGCTGGTCGACAACCCCGACCTCTACGACCAGTGGCGCTTCCCGAAGACGCACGAGCGGCTGTCGAGCCACCACCGCAACATCGACAAGCAGCGGTACCCGGACCTCGGGCTGAAGGGTCCGCTGGTCCGCGAGAAGCTCCACGGCCGCACGGCGACGGGGACCTGGGTCCAGCTGGAGAAGACACCGGCGGCGATGGGAGAGGGCTTCCACCTCCCGACGTTCAACGACTTCCTGCACCTGTGCGACTACATCGTCTACCGGTTCACCAAGAGCAACGTGGGTCCGTGGGGCCTGTCCAAGCAGACCGAACGCCGGCCGGTCTACCTCTCGCCGGCCCTCTCTGCGAAGGTGCCGGTGCCCGCCAGCGCCGAGGCGGAGCTCAGCGCGGCACTGGAGCGGGCCGAGGAGCAGGACGCAACCGGGTCGGCCTCCCCGGGCCTGGCCCGACGGTTCCCACCTCCCGACCGCGGGAACACGCTGGCCGAGCTGACCTTCCACCCGGAGACCCGGAACGGGCGAGGTCTGTTCGGCTCGTCCGAGGTCTACGCCAAGGGCGCGCCGTCCTCGTCGGCGCGCCCCCTGTTGGACGAGGTGCGGACCGCGACTCCCGGGTGGTCGCTCCCCGAGGCCGGCGAGACGAGGACGGGTACGGTTCGCGGCCGCGAGCGTGAGGTCCGCTGTGCGGTCCGCCGCGTCCCGGCCACCGAGCACGAGGAGGGCACATGAGCAGCGCGCAGCAGGACGGGGCCAGCATCCCGCAGGAGACCCTTGACGCACTCGTGCACCTGGTCGAGACGGGCCCCGTGCCGCTGGGGGGCTACACGCTCGCCGAGGTGGCCGCCGTGGGCGGGATCGTGCACCTGATGGAGGAGGAGCCGGCGCCCGCACTCGTCGCGGAAGCGGTGCGCTCACTGGCCGCGCGCAGCCTCATCACCACCGACGCCGGCTCCGAGGAGCTGCAGATCCGCGGAGACCTCGGCGTCGCAACCGCCTTCCAGTACCGCTCGCGCACGGTCCTTGACGCCCGGGCGACCGGTTCGGACCCGGACCAGCCGTGGCGGTTCGTGCTGATGCCGCAGCCCGAGGGCGTCACGCTCGAGGTGCTCATCGATGCGCTCGGGATCCACCTGTACTCGCTGCGCACGAGCGGCGAGGCGCTCGACCGGCTGTGGGAACGCCTGCCCTCCGGCGACCGTGGCCCGGAGGACGCCGACGCGGACGCCGTGCTGTCCGACAGCCGGCAGACCGCCTTGGTCAGCGTGAGCCGCTGGGACCAGGCCGGCGACCGGGAGACGCACGACGTGGTGCTGGCCCAGGACCACGACCGCTGCCACGTCTTCGTCCGCTCCCCCGACGACCCCGCCGCGCTCGTCGCCACCGGGATGGACGACGACGAGTGGCGGGACATGCTCACCCGCCTGTCGTCGGTCAGGTGAGCGGGCCGCGGGCGGTCACCCCGCCCAGTCGCGCCGTAGCAGGCCGTACACCCACGAGTCGGACACGTCGCCGTTGACGATGCAGTTCTCGCGCAAGGTCCCCTCGCGGACGAAGCCGAGCTTCTCCAGCACGCGGGCCGACGCCACGTTGCGCGTGTCGGTCTCGGACTGGACCCGGTTCAGGTCGAGCGTGTCGAAGGCCCACTGGAGCAGGGCGCGTGCGGCTTCGGTCGCATAGCCCCGACCCCAGCTCGCCTCGGTGAGGCAGTAGCCCAGGGATGCGCTTCGGAAATCGGGGTTCCAGCTGTTGAAGGTGCACCAGCCAAGGAAGGCTCCGTCACCGGTGCGTTCGATCGCGACGCGCGCACCGGTGCCATCCTCCGCCACCTGTCGGCACCCGGCCAGGAAGCGCTCGACCGATGCCCTGTCGACCCACGGAGGAGAGTCCCAATAGCGCAGCACGTGCGGGTTGCTCTGCAAGGCGAAGAGGTCGTCGGCGTCCGCCTCGGTAAAGGAACGCAGCTGCAAGCGCTTGGTGTCCAGGGTCGGCGTCGGGAGGATCACGGCGCCTACCGTTGCACGGCAGTCCACGCACTCGCCAACAGTTACTTGGCTCCGGTCTCCTCGGCGACGCGGACCGGTGCCCCGCTACGGCGTCGTGCTCCCCCAAGCGGACAGGAACAAGTCGATGATGCCATCGACCGCCTGTTCGTCGATCGGTCGGGGCGTGAGCAGCCAACGGTAGTAGAGCGTTCCGGCGAGAACCTCGGCGGCAATCTCCAGGTCCGCCTGGGGGTCGAGCTCGCCATTGCGCTGCGCGAGCGTGATGCGATCCAACGTTCGACGCTCGACGGTGGCCAGAAACCTCGTGTGCAGGGTCACCCGCAGCGCCGGATCGGCCTGCGCCTCGGCGATGACAGCGCGATAGATGGGGCCGATCGGGGGGGTGGACAGGGCACGACTGGATCGCAGGAACTGCTCGCGCAGGTCCGCGCGGATCTCCCCTGACCTGTGGTAGTCGAGATCACTGATCCACACATGGTTCAGTGCATCGAGGAGCAGCTCGGCGATCGATGACCAGCGCCGATAGATCGTGTGCTTTCCGACGCCCGCGCGGCGCGCCACCGCCTCGATGGTCAGGCCGTGATACCCGGCTTCCGCCGCTATCTCGAGGGTGACCTCCAGGAGCTGGCGGGTCCGCTCCTCGCCACGGCGCCGTGGCGTCCGAGACGCCGTCGACGGCGATGACCCCGAGATCGCCGACGGCGACACCTCCGGCGATGACGCACCGGTTCGCTCGACCATGCCACCCAGCGTACCGGCACGCACAGTGCCGTTGACAGCACGTGACGCCGCGCGCATGATGTGCAGGCAACGGCACGCTCCGTGCCGGTAAAGGGCGGGTTCTTCACCCGAACGAGGAGTGAGAGGAAGCACAGCCATGAACAGCACCACGACGACCAGCACGCGGAACAGCACGACGGACGCACCGGGACCCTTCACACCCGAAGAGCGTGCCGCCATGAAGGAGCGCGCGAAGGAGGCGCGGATCGGAGCGAGGCGCGCCTCGTCGGCACGGAAGGAAGCCGAGGCCGAGCAGGCGGTGCTGGACAAGATCGCCGGGATGCAGGGTCGGGATCGCGTGATCGCCGAGAAGGTCCACGCACTCGTCACGGCGAGCGCGCCGCAACTCGCTCCAAGGCTCTGGTACGGGATGCCGGCCTACACGCTCGACGGGAGGATCGTGTGCTTCTTCCAGGACGCCGCGAAGTTCAAGGCTCGCTACGCGACGCTCGGGTTCAGCGACCAGGCGCGGTTGGACCAGGGCGCCATGTGGCCCGCGAGCTTCGCGGTCACCGAGGTCACCGCCGACGTCGAGGAGCAGATCGCGGCGCTCGTGCACCGGGCTGTCCACTGACCCGCAGACCCGCAGTCCTCGTTTCACCCCATCCCGACAGGAGATCCCGATGAAGACCATGACCTGCCGACAGCTCGGCGGCCCCTGCCAGCTGGAACGTCGCGGGGAAACTGCCGACGAGGTCATCAAGGCGCAGGACCGCCACCTGCGCGAGGCCGTCCGCCGGGGTGACGCCACCCATCGCCCGGCGCACGAGGAGATGAAGGGCCGGTGGCGGCACCCGTTGAAGGCGATGGGTTGGTACCGCGAGACCAAGAAGGCCTTCGCGGCACTCCCGTGACAGCCAGCGGCGCGTGGGCCTCCACGTCAGGCCCACGCGCCGATCACCGCCCCTTGGTCCTCGTGATCCGCCATGACGCCCCGTCTCCGATGCACAGTCGTTGCCGCAGGGGTCCCGGCGAAACTGGCAGCCGATGAGGAAGGACTACGACACGTTGAAGCGGAACTCCACCACGTCACCATCGGCCATGACGTAGTCCTTGCCCTCCATGCGCACCCTGCCGCGCGAGCGGGCCTCGGCCATCGACCCCGCGTCGACGAGGTCGTCGTAGGAGACGATCTCGGCCTTGATGAAGCCCTTCTGGAAGTCGGTGTGGATCACGCCCGCGGCCTGCGGCGCGGTCCAGCCCGTGTGGATCGTCCACGCCCGCGACTCCTTCGGTCCCGCGGTGAGGTAGGTCTGCAGGCCCAGCGTGTGGAATCCCTTGCGGGCCAGCTGGTTCAGGCCCGACTCCTCGATGCCGACCGACTCCAGCAGCTCCATCGCCTCGGCCTCGTCGAGCTCGGCGAGGTCGGCCTCCACCTTGGCGTCGAGGAAGATCGCGTCGGCCGGTGCGACGAGCTCCTGCAGCTCGGCCTGCAGCCCCTCGTCGGTGACCTGCTCCTCGTCGATGTTGAAGACGTAGAGGAACGGCTTGGTCGTCAGCAGCGACAGCTCGCTGATCGCGGCGACGTCGACCCCGGCCGCCGCGGCACCGGCATACAGCGTCGTGCCGTCCTCGAGCACCTTCTGGGCGGCGAGCGCGGAGTCCA
This sequence comes from Segeticoccus sp., assembly GCA_035690725.1. GTDB lineage: Bacteria > Actinomycetota > Actinomycetes > Actinomycetales > Dermatophilaceae > DASSKF01. Next base: position 19,084 of record DASSKF010000126.1, on the reverse strand, counting down.
GCACCACCTTGTCGGTCTTCCTGCCCTTGACCTCCTTGTCGAGGCGCGGGATCGCCTTCTCCAGGGTCTGCAGGTCGGCGAGGATCAGCTCGGTGTTGATCGTCTCGATGTCGCCCGAGGGACTGATCTTGCCCTCCACGTGCGCGACGTCGTCGTCGTGGAAGACGCGGATCACCTGGCAGATCGCATCGGCCTCACGGATGTTCGCGAGGAACTTGTTGCCCAGCCCCTCCCCCTCCGAGGCGCCGCGCACGATCCCGGCGATGTCGACGAAGGAGACCGTGGCCGGCACGACCTTCTCGCTGGCGAACAGTTGCGCGAGCACGGGCAGCCGGTCGTCCGGCAGCGGCACCACACCGACATTCGGCTCGATCGTCGCGAACGGGTAGTTCGCCGCGAGGACGGTGTTCTTGGTGAGCGCGTTGAACATCGTGCTCTTGCCGACGTTGGGGAGCCCGACGATGCCGATAGTGAGTGCCACGAGGTCAGCAGTCTAGTGAGCGGTCCGCGCCGCACCGAATCGCTCACCCACCAGACCGGTATGCCGTCACGCGCGGGGGCTGCCCGCCGGCGCCCGGGCGGCCACGTCCGTGATCACGAAGCCGCTGCGCGGCAGGGTCGGGGCACGGCGGGTGGGGACGGACAGGTCCTGGGGAGGCACGGCATACGTCGTCTCGAGGGTGAGCACGCGCAGCGCGGCGACCATGAGCCGGATGGTGATCCACTCGCCGGCGCAGCGGTGGTCGGTCCAGTGGTCGCCACCTCCCTGGGGGACCAGCTCGAACGGATCGACCTCGCGCCCGGCGAACCGCTCGGGCCGGAAGCGCTCGGGGTCCCCCCACACGTCGGGGTCGTGATCGGTGCCGTGCAGGTCGAGCAGCAGCCACCGGCCGCGGGGAATGGGCTCGTCGCGAAAGGTGAGGTCGGCGGCCGCGATCCCGGGGACCATCGGGAAGAACCGGGCGTCCCGGCGCACCTCCTGCACGAACCGCTCCAGTGCCGGCGGGTCCCCGGCGAGGATCCGGTCCCGCTCGGCGGGGTGGGTGTGCAGCACCTGTGCGGCCAGGACCACGAAGCGCCCGACCGCCACGGTCGGCCGGATGACGTTGAGCAGCTCGACCCCGGCGTCGTGCCGGCTGAGCGGCGTGCCGTCCGTGTCCCGATGGTGCGCGATGACGGCGAGCGCCGTGGCCTCCTCGCCCGGTGCCGATCCGCCGCGTTCGCGCTCGTCCCCGACCAGCGCGGCGGCCCACTGCTCGGCGCGGGCCCGCGCGCGGCGGCCGTGCCAGTGGCGCGGGCCGACCGCCGCCGGGGCGTCGATCATCCTCGTCATCCACCGCGTGACCCGGCGCAGCTGCAGGGCATCCAGCGGCACGCCGGCCCACTCGCAGACCGCCCGGCACAGCGCCTCGTTCACCTCGTCGAACAGCACGACGCGGCTGCGCCCCTCCCAGGACCGGACCTGTCGCCGCCAGATCTGCTCGAACCGCTGCTCCAGCCGGTCGAGGGCCTGCGGGGTCATCAGCGACATGAACATCGCCTTGCGGTGCCGGTGCGCCTCGCCGTCCAGCCCCTGCACCCCGCCGCGGCCGAACAGGGTGTCGAGCACCCGCCCGGGCGCCGCACCCTCGCGCACCACGTGCTCCTCGTCGTAGAAGAAGCGGGCCGCCGCCGGCCCGGTCAGGCAGGTCACCGGCCGCCCGAGCAGCCGGGTGGTGAACACGTCCCGGCGCTCCCGGTGGGCGCGGTGGGAGATGAAGCCGTAGGGGTCGGCGAGCAGCGCCAAGGTCTCGTCGCGCCAGCCGACGCGGCTGTCGGTCGCCTGCACACGCACCTCCCCGGGCCGTCCTGGCGGCACCTGCACCGACGGTATGCCGCCCCCGGAGGTCCCGCACGCCGTCCGCCCGGGTCGCCCACGCCCGGAGTGCGGCGGCGCCGACCGCTTGTCGGTGCCGGCTGGCACGGTGTGCGCCATGGATCTCCTCATCGCGGCCGTCCTGGGGCTCGCCGTCGGGGCACTCGCCGCCTGGGCCCTGTGCCGCGCCCTCACCGCCTCGCGGGAGGTCGCCGTGACGACCGAGCGCGACCTGCTGCGCCGGCGGGTGGCCGACCTCGAGAGCGCCGCCGACGACGAGGTGGCCGTCGCCACCGCCATGGTGCCGCTGCGCGAGGCGCTGACCCGGGTCGAGCGCCAGGTCGGCACGCTGGAGCGGGACCGGGCCGAGCAGTTCGGCCGGCTCGGCGAGCGGCTCACCGAGGTGTCCACCGCCACGTCGGCGCTGCGGTCGCAGACGGCCACGCTCGCCTCGTCGCTCAACTCGACGACGGTGCGCGGCGCCTGGGGGGAGGTGCAGCTGCGCCGGGTGCTCGAGCACGCCGGACTGCTCGCTCGCTGCGACTTCGACGAGCAGGTGAGCGCGGTCACCGCCCACGACCGGGCCGTACGCCCGGACGTGCTGGTGCACCTGCCCGGTGGCAAGTGCCTCGTCGTGGACGCCAAGGCGCCGATGGCGGCGTTCCTGCAGGCCCAGGCCGACGGCGCGGAGCCGGCCCGTCGCCGCGCCCTGCTCGCCGACCACGCCCGCTCGCTGCGCGGGCACGTGGACACGCTGGCCGGCAAGGCCTACTGGTCGGCCTTCAGCTCCACCCCGGAGATGGTGGTCTGCTTCGTGCCCGGCGAGGGCATCCTCGCTGCGGCACTCGACGCCGACCCGGCCCTGTTCGACCACGCCATGACCCGCAAGGTGGTCCTCGCCTCCCCCGCCACCCTGCTGGCGATGCTGCGCACGGTGGCGTTCACCTGGCAGCAGGAGGCGCTCACCGCCAACGCGCTGCAGCTGCTCGACCTGGGCAAGGAGCTCTACACGCGGCTCGGCACGCTCGGCGGGCACGCCGCGAAGATGGGCAGCTCCCTGCGCCGGTCCGTGGAGGCCTACAACCAGCTCGTCGGTGCGCTCGAGTCCCGCGTCCTGGTGACGGCACGCCGGATGAACGAGCTCGAGCTCGAGCCGGAGGCGCTCGACGAGGTGCAGACGGTGGAGGTGGCACCCCGACCGCTCACGGCACCGGAGCTGGTCGCGGACGAGTTCACCGAGGCCCTGGGCGGCGTGGAGCGGTCCGAGCTGCTCGACGACGAGCGCGACGAAGGGTCAGACGAAGGGTCAGGGGACGAACCCGCGGAGGGTGACCGGCGCAGCGCCTAGTCCTCCCGGGACGCGCCTAGTCCAGCGAGCCGGGGTCGTGGCGGACCGGCGCCGCCTCCTGGCCCTCCCGGGCCTTGATGTCGCGGCGCAGCTCGCGCGGGAGCGCGAACATGGTGCTCTCCTCGGCGGCGATGACCGGCTCGACGTCCTTGTACCCGCGCTCGGCGAGGTGGTCGAGGACGTCGCGCACGAGCACCTCCGGGACGCTGGCCCCGCTGGTCACGCCCACCGTCTCGACGCCCTCGAACCAGGCGTCGTCGATCTCGTCGGCGTAGTCGACCAGGTGCCCCGCCCGGGCGCCCTGCTCGAGCGCCACCTCGACGAGGCGCACCGAGTTGGACGAGTTCTTCGACCCGACGACGATCATCAGGTCGGTCTCCGGCGCCATCTGGCGCACGGCCAGCTGCCGGTTCTGCGTGGCGTAGCAGATGTCGTCGCTGGGCGGGTCCTGCAGGTTGGGGAAGCGCTCACGCAGCCGCCGGACCGTCTCCATCGTCTCGTCCACCGAGAGCGTGGTCTGGGACAGCCACACGACCTTGTCGGGGTCGCGCACCTGCACCTGGTCGGCCTCGTCCGGCCCGCCGACGAGGGTGATGTGCTCTGGGGCCTCCCCGGAGGTGCCGACGACCTCCTCGTGTCCCTCGTGGCCGATGAGCAGGATGTCGTACTCGTTGCCCGCGAACCGGACGGCCTCGCGGTGCACCTTGGTCACGAGCGGGCAGGTCGCGTCGATCGTGCGCAGCGAGAGCGTCTTGGCCTCGTCGTGGACGACCGGGGCCACGCCGTGCGCGGAGAAGACGACGGTCGCCCCCTCGGGCACCTCGTCCGTCTCGTCGACGAAGACGGCACCGCGCTTCTGCAGCGTGGCGACCACGTGCTTGTTGTGCACGATCTGCTTGCGGACGTAGACCGGCGGCCCGTAGAGGTCGAGCGCCTTCTCGACCGTCACGACGGCCCGGTCGACACCGGCGCAGTAGCCGCGCGGAGCGGCCAGCAGCACCCGCTTGGTTCCTGTGGTGGTCGTCGTCGTAGTCACGTACCCCATGGTAGGTGTCGCCCCGCAGGTCGCAGCCCGCGCGTGGGCGCCCGCCCTTAGGGTGTGCCCGTGAGCAGCCTGCCCGAGCGCGCGGCCGACACGACCGCCGAGCAGCCGTGGCCGGTGCGTACCCTCAGTATGAAGATCGCCGGTTACGTCGAGAAGATGGCGCCACTGTGGGTCGAGGGCCAGGTCGTGCAGCTGAACCGGCGCCCCGGGTCCTCGACGTGCTTCCTCACCCTGCGCGACACCGACGTGGACATGTCCCTGTCCGTGGTGGTGCCCGCGACGACGCTCGACGCGATGCCGACGCCGGTGACCGAGGGCGGGCGGGTCGTCGTGCACGCCAAGCCGGTCTTCTGGACCAAGCGCGGCAGCCTGCACCTCGACGCCCGCCGGGTCCGGCAGGTCGGCGTGGGCGAGCTGCTGGCGCGCCTCGAGCAGCTGAAGTCGCTGCTGCGGGCCGAGGGCCTGTTCGACCGGGAGCGCAAGCGCCCGCTGCCGTTCCTCCCCCGCCGGGTCGGCCTGGTCTGCGGCCGCGCCAGTGCCGCCGAGCGCGACGTCGTGGAGAATGCCCGGCGCCGGTGGCCCACCGTCGCCTTCGAGGTGCGAGAGGTCGCTGTGCAGGGCACCTCCGCGGTCACCGAGGTCACGGCGGCGCTGCGCGAGCTCGACCTGGACCGGCAGGTCGACGTCATCGTCATCGCCCGCGGTGGCGGCTCGTTCGAGGACCTGCTCCCCTTCAGCAACGAGTCGCTGCTGCGGGCCGTGTCCGCCGCCGCCACCCCGGTGGTGAGCGCGATCGGCCACGACGTCGACACCCCGCTGCTCGACTTCGTCGCCGACGTGCGTGCCTCCACCCCCACGGACGCGGCCAAGCTGATCGTGCCCGACGTCGAGGAGGAGCGGCGGGGCCTGGCCACCACCGCGGCGCGCGGCCGCCGCTGCCTCGGCCAGCGGCTGGCCCAGGAGCGCCGCCACCTGACCGACCTGCGCAGCCGTCCCGTGCTGGCCGACCCCACCACGATGGTGACCACCCGGCGCGAGGAGCTGCACCAGCTGGTGCGCCGCTCCGAGCAGCGGGTGCTGACGCAGGTGCACCGCGAGGCCGACCGGATCGGCCACCTGCGCACCCAGGTGCTCGCCCTCTCGCCCCAGCAGACCCTGGAGCGGGGCTACGCCGTGGTGCAGCACGCCGACGGCCGGGTGGTCACCGATCGCGAGGACGTCGAGGCGGACGAGCTGCTGCGCGTCCGGGTCGCCCGCGGTGACTTCGCGGTGCGGCCGGTCACCGGGCTCGCTGACGGCGCGGGCACCTAGGGTGGGCGACGTGGCAGCCGACGACGCGCAGGACCAGCGACCGGACGCGACGGACGACGCGGAGCAGACCGCGGTGCCGGGACGCACCGACACGACCGACGTCGACGACCTCGGCTACGAGGAGGCCCGGGACGAGCTGGTGCGCATCGTCTCCCGGCTCGAGGGCGGCCAGCTCGAGCTGGAGGAGAGCATGCGCTTGTGGGAGCGGGGGGAGGCCCTGGCCGCGCACTGCAGCCAGTGGCTGGACCAGGCCGAGGAGCGGCTCGAGGCCGCCGCCGAGCACCGCGCCGACACCTGACCGGACACCTCGTGCGCGAGTGCACCGGGCTGAGACGGCCGAGAGGACTCGCGCACGAGGTGTCCGGTCAGTCCGCCGTGACCGGCTGGAGGCTGCGGGCGAAACGGGCGAGGTCGGCATACCGGCCGTTGCCCGTCACCACGACGGTGAGGCCGCGCCCGCCGGGGAGCACCAGGCTGCGGGTCGTCACCCCGTGCTCGTCGGTGGCCCGGCGCTTGTGCCAGGCGCGGCCCTCGACGGTCACCCGCCCGCCGGCCCGGTGCGCGCCGGCCTTGACCTCGACCCAGTGGGCGCTGGCGTCCGTGGTCTCCTCGAGCCCGACGTAGGACTCCTCGTCGCCGGACAGGTAGCCGGCGTGGAACGTCGGCAGGGAGTCCGGCCCGGGCGCGAACCGCACGCTGGTGGCCCGCCAGCCCTCCGGGAGCTGCGCGGGCACGAGCAGGTCCCAGCCCTGCTGCTCGTGCACCTGGTGTGCCGTGGCGAGGGCGTCCACGCTCCGCGGCGGCCTCCCCTGGCTGCGCGGCACGAGCGCCACCCACACGACGACCACCGCGAGGACGACGACCATGGACAGGACCAGGCTGCGGGCCGATCCCATCCGGCGGCGTGGGGCGGGGGGCTGTTGCACCGGACCATGGTCCCTGACACGGGAGGTGCGGACGGCACCGGCCCCGATAGAGTCGGGAGCACCGTCGCCCTCGGACCGGAGGTACCCGCATGTCGCCAGACCAGCCCGCCGCCGACCGGCCGCGCGAGGCCGAGGCGCCCGACCGCAACCTGGCCCTCGAGCTGGTGCGCGTGACGGAGGCCGCCGCCATGGCCGGTGGCCGGTGGGTGGGCCGCGGCGACAAGAACGGCGCCGACGGTGCCGCCGTCGAGGCGATGCGGGCGCTGATCTCCACGGTGAGCATGGACGGGGTCGTCGTCATCGGCGAGGGCGAGAAGGACGAGGCGCCCATGCTCTTCAACGGTGAGCAGGTCGGCGACGGGACCGGCCCGCAGGTGGACGTGGCGGTGGACCCGATCGACGGGACCACGCTGACCGCCAAGGGGCAGAGCAACGCGGTGTCCGTGCTCGCCGTGGCCGAGCAGGGCGCGATGTACGACCCCAGCGCGGTCTTCTACATGGACAAGCTGGCGACGGGACCGGACGCCGCCGACGTCGTCGACATCCGCCTGCCCGTCGCCGAGAACATCCGCCGGGTGGCCAAGGCGAAGCACGACTCGCCGTCCGACGTCACCGTCGTCATGCTCGACCGCCCGCGGCACGAGCAGCTGGCCCAGGAGGTCCGGGACAGCGGCGCCCGGCTGCGCTTCATCTCCGACGGCGACGTCGCCGGGGCCATCATGGCCGCCCGGGAGGACACCGGCGTCGACCTGCTGCTCGGGGTCGGCGGGACGCCGGAGGGCATCATCGCCGCCTGTGCCATCAAGTGCCTCGGCGGTGTCCTGCAGGGCCGGCTGTGGCCCACCGACGACGCCGAGCGGCAGAAGGCCGTCGACGCGGGCCTCGAGCTCGGCGCGGTGCTGACCACCGAGGACCTGGTCCGCGGCGAGAACTGCTTCTTCGTCGCCACGGGGATCACCGACGGGGAGCTGCTCAAGGGCGTGCGCTACCGCGCGGGCGGTGCCACGACGCACTCGCTGGTCATGCGCTCCAAGAGCGGCACCATCCGGGTCATCGAGGCCCACCACCAGCTGCGCAAGCTGAGCGCCTACTCGGCGGTGGACTTCCAGCAGCGTCCGTCGGCGCTCTGAGGGCCGCCCCGTGTCGGTCGACTCCCGCAGCGACGCCGCCGCCACGCCCGTCCTCGTGGTGGGAGAGGCGCTCATCGACATCGTCCGGGACCGCCACGGTGACGTCGTCGAGCACGTCGGCGGCAGCCCCGCCAACGTCGCCGTCGGGCTGGCCCGCCTGGGCCACGACGCCACGCTCGCCACGCACCTCGCCCGGGACCGCCACGGCGCCATGATCGTCGAGCACCTGCAGCGGCAGGGCGTGCGCCTGGTGGGTGAGCCGAACGCGGCCAGCACCCCCACCGCGGCGGCGACCCTGGACGACGAGGGCGGCGCCACCTACGACTTCGACCTGACCTGGGAGGTGCCTCCCGGCGTGGACGTGGGCCGGTTCGGCCACCTGCACCTCGGCTCGATCGGCGCCGTCATGGCGCCGGGCAGCGAGCAGGTACTCGCCCTCGCAGAGCAGGCCCGCCGCACGGGCACCGTCTCCTACGACCCCAACATGCGCCCCAGCCTCATGGGCGAGCCGCAGGACCTGCGGGCCCAGGTGGAGCGGCTGGTCGGGCTCGCCGACGTGGTCAAGGCCAGCGACGAGGACCTGCAGTGGCTGTATGCCGGAGCTCCCGTCGAGGAGGTCGTGCACCTCTGGGGGCGGCTCGGTCCCTCGGTGCTCGTGGTGACGCGGGGCGGCGACGGGGCGCTCGTGGCCGTGCCCGCCACCGGTGAGCAGGAGTCGGTCGGCGCCCCCCGGGTGGAGGTGGTCGACACCGTCGGTGCCGGGGACTCGTTCATGGCCGGGCTGCTCTCGGCCCTGCTGGACGGCGGCCTGCTCGGCGGCACCGCGAGCGCGAGCAGTCCGCGGGACCGGGTCCACTCGGCGGGACTCACGGACGTGCGACCGGCCGTGTCCCGCGCCCTGCGGTGCGCGGCGGTGACCGTGTCGCGGGCGGGGGCGAACCCTCCGACGCGGGCCGAGCTCACGCGTTGACGGCCTCGCCGGACTCCTCACCGGCGGACGACTGGCCGCGCTCCCGGCTGCGGCTGCGCTCGAGCGCCCGCTTGCGGTCCTCCTCGCTCTCGGCGGCGATCCGGCTGGCCTCCTCCTCGTCCCGGGTGAGGCAGGTGCCGCTCTCCGGGTCGAAGACGTGCATGACGGCCGGGTCGAAGTAGAGCTGGGCGTCGTCGCCCTCCCGGATGCGCGACCGCGCGTCCAGGTTGACCACGAGCTGGGTGCGCATCCCCTCGCCGTCGAGGTCCCGGTCGAGCTCCTCGAGCTTGCCCTGCACCGTGGGGTCGGCCTCGAACGGGATGTAGGCGTACTGCTCGTTGCCCAACCACTCGGTCACGTCCACCGGGGCCCGGAAGTGCGCGGCGCCCTCGGGCGCCGTGTCCTTCAGGCTGGCGTCCTTGAAGTGCTCCGGGCGGATGCCGATGATGACGAGGTCCTTGCCGGCCACCTGCTGGGCGAGCCGGCCGGTGACCGGCACGTCCACGAGCGGCAGCCGCAGCGTCGACCCGTCCACCCTGGCGGGCAGGAAGTTCATCGGCGGGGAGCCGATGAAGCCGGCCACGAACAGGTTGACCGGCTGCTCGTAGAGCTCACGCGGCGAGGCGCACTGCTGCAGCACGCCCTTCTTGAGCACCGCCACCCGGTCGCCGAGCGTCATCGCCTCCGTCTGGTCGTGGGTGACGTAGACGGTGGTGGTGCCGAGCCGCCGCTGCATGCGGGCGATCTCGGTGCGCATCTGCCCGCGCAGCTTGGCGTCGAGGTTGGACAGCGGCTCGTCGAACAGGAACGCGTCGGCGTCCCGGACGATCGCCCGGCCCATCGCGACCCGCTGGCGCTGGCCACCGGAGAGGTTGCCCGGCTTGCGCTCGAGGTGCTCAGCCAGCTCCAGCATGTCCGCGGCCGCGTTGACCTTGCGCTTGATCTCGCCCTCGTCGTGGTGGCCCTTCTGCAGCCGCAGCGGGAAGGCGATGTTCTCGAACACCGTCAGGTGCGGGTAGAGCGCGTAGTTCTGGAAGACCATCGCGAGGTTGCGGTCGCGTGGGGCCAGCTCGTTGACCCGCTTGCCGCTGATCGTCAGGTCGCCACTGGTGATGTCCTCCAGACCGACGATCATCCGCAGCAGCGTGGACTTCCCGCACCCGGACGGGCCCACGAGGATCATGAACTCCCCGTCCGCGATGTGCAGGGACACGTCGTTCACGGCCGGGTAGCCGTCGCCATACTTCTTGACCAGGTGGTCGAGCACGATCTCTGCCATGTCTCAAGTCTCCTTCGTTGTCTGCCCGCGTGGCAGCCGGATGACGTTGTCAGCCCTTGACAGCGCCGGAGGTCAGGCCGGCCACGATCCGCCGCTGGAAGATCAGCACGAGGATGACGACCGGGATGGTCACGACGACAGCCGCGGCGCAGATCGCGCCGGTGGGCTGCACGAACTGGCTCGCCCCGGTGAAGAAGGCGAGCGCGGCGGGCACCGTGCGTGCGTTCTCCGAGGTGAGGTTGAGCGAGAACACGAAGTCGTTCCAGGCGATGAAGAAGGCGATGATGGTCGTGGTGAACACGCCGGGCGCGGCGAGCGGCACGATCACCTTGCGGAACGCCTGCCACGTCGTCGCGCCGTCCACCTGCGCCGCCTGCTCCATCTCCCAGGGGATCTGCTGGAAGAACGCCGACAGCGTCCAGATCGACAGCGGCAGGGTGAGCGCGAGGTAGGGGATGACCAGGCCGGGGATCGTGTCGAAGAGCCCGATCTGGCGCCACAGGTTGAACAGCGGCGTCACCATGGCGATGACCGGGAAGAACGACACGCCCAGCGCGGTCGTCAGGATGAGCTTCTTGCCCGGGAAGTTCAGCCGGGCGATCGCGTAGGCGCAGAAGGTCGCCAGGACGACACTGATGACGGTGGCGATGGCACACACGACGATCGAGTGCCACAGGGCCGGGAGGAACAGGTCCTTGGCCCCGCCGGTGAAGATGAGCTGGTAGTTCTCCCAGGTCATGTCCTTCGGCCAGAAGTTGCCGAAGACGTTCTGGGAGGGGTCACCCAACGCGGCGGTCGACTTCAGCGACTCGGCGAGGATCCAGACGAGCGGGATCGCGGTCCACAGGATGATCGGGACGGCCGCGAGCGCGAGCCAGTTCTTGGTCCGGTTGCTGACGTTGGTCTCCATGGCTACTTGCTCCCGCCTGTGAGGTCGACCTTGAACCCTCTGACGAAGATCGCCGCCACGATGAGGACGATCACGAACAGGATCACCGAGAGGGCCGATCCCATGCCGATCTCCACTCTGGTGATGGTCTCGTTGGACACGAGCATCGACAGCGACATCGTCTCGTTGGCGCCGCCGGTCATGACGTAGGGATTGTCGTAGATCCGGATGGCGTCGAGGGTGCGGAACAGGACCGCCACCATCAGGGCTGCCTTCATGTTGGGCAGCACCACCTTGTAGAGGCGCTGCCACCACGTCGCCCCGTCGACCTGTGCCGCCTCCTCCATCGAGCTGTCGACCTGGGCCAGGCCGGCCAGCAGCAGCAGCGACATGAACGGCGTGGTCTTCCAGATCTCCGACAGGGAGATGATCAACAGCGACGTCCAGCGACCGCCGAACCAGTTGAAGTCCATCGGGAACGCACCGGCGGAGATGAAGTTCAGCCAGTGGTTGAAGAAGCCGGTGTCGACCTCGGCGGCGTAGCGCCACGAGAACGCCGAGACCACCGTGATGATCGCGTACGGGATGAGCACGATCGTGCGCAGCGTCTTGCGCGGCACGACGATCTTGTGCATCACGAGCGCGAGCGCGAACCCGAAGACCAGCTCGAAGACGAGGGTGAACGCGACGATCGCGAACGTCGTCACCATCGTCTGCCAGAACAACGGGTCGGTCAGCGCCGTCACGTAGTTCTGGAACCAGACGAACTTCTGACCGGCCGGGTCGGTGAGCCGGTAGTTGAACAGCGACAGGTAGATCGCGTCCCCGATCGGCCACAGCGTGACGAACAGCATGATGACGAACGCCGGGCCGGCCAGCCTCCAGCCGAGGGCCCGTTCGGACCGCGCACGGTCGGACAGCACCGCCTTCGGCTTCTTGCCGGTCGGCGTCTCGTCGGCCTTCTCCACCACGAGGCTCATAGCAGCGCCTTTCCGTTGAGCACGTCGAGGATGAACTCCTGCGCCTTCGCCGGCGTCTTCGGGCCGACCTGGTCAGGCGGGCTGAACCGCTGCTGCAGGGCGGTGGAGATGTCGCCCCAGTAGGGCGAGAGCGGCCGGGTGGCGGCCTGGTCCAGCGACTCGCGGATCAGCGCCGCGAGGCCGTTCGGGAACGCCTCCTTGACCTTCGGGTCGTTGAACGCCTGCTTGCGGCTGGCCGGGTTGCCGGTCGCCACCATGTAGTCGACCTGGTGCTCCTCGCTCGTGATGCAGGCGGCCGCCTCGTAGGCCAGGTCCGGGTGCTGGGTGTTCTTCCCGACCGCGATCTCGATGCCACCGAACGGCGGCGCCGAGGGGTGGTCCGGGACGGTCTTGGGGTACTTCGTGAAGCCCAGGTCGTCCATCCACGGAACCTTCGCGGCCTTGAGGGCCGCGTAGACGTAGGGCCAGTTGACGAGGAATCCGCTGCTCTTGCCCTGGAACAGGTTGAGCGACTGCGTCTCCTGCGAGGAGCCCACCGCCGGCCCACCGACCCCGGTGTCGGCGACCTTGCGGATGATCTCCGCCGCCTTGCGGCCCGCCTCGCTGTCGAGGCCGAGCTTGATGTGCTCGTAGGTGGCGTTCTGGTTGTCGACGATGTGCCCGCCGGCTCCCTCGATCAGCGCGTTGATCCAGACCGAGTAGCCCTCGTAGAGCGCGGCCTGCACGCCGATGGTGGTGTCGGTCTTCTGCGCGGCGTCGATGAGCTGCTGCCAGGTCACCGGCTTGCTCATGTCGAGCCCGGCCTTGTCGGCCACGCTCTTGCGGTACCAGAGCACCTGCGTGTTCGCCCAGAACGGCACCGCGATGAGCTTGCCCTTGTACTTCGAGGCGTCGAGGGCGGACTGCACCCGGTCCTCGGTGAACTCCTTGACCATGTCCTTCGGGACCGGTGCGAAGTAGTCCGCGGCGGCGAACTCGGTGATGAACGCCGGGTCGACGCTCATGATGTCCATGCTGGGGTCGCCGGCCGCGAGGCGCCGGAGCAGCTGGGTGCGCTGGTCGCTCGCACTGTTGGGCAGCTGCTCGAACGCGATGCGGTACTTGCCGTTCGCGGCCTTGGTGCACTCGGCCGCGATCTGGACCTGCCCGCCTCCGTGCGGGTCGGAGCCACCGCCGTCGGGGTTGATGTACCAGGTGAGTGTCGGGGTGCCACCGGAGGCCTCCGCCCCTCCCCCGCACGCTGCGAGTGTGCCGGCCGCGAGACCGGCGACCGTGACGGCGCCGAGAAGTCGGAGCCGAGCCCTTGGTCTGCGCACGATCTTCCCTTTCACCGCGGAAATCAGGACACCGTTCTACCGGTCGGGGGTGAGTTACGCCACCATCTGCCGCGAACTACTGTGGGCGGGTCGCCGCGGGTGTACGAGTCGCGGCGGGTTTCGTCCCCGTTGTGCGCTGTGGAAGGACTGGTCCGGTGAGCGAAGGTTCGGTGACGTCGGGAGCTTTCGACGACCTGCTGGAGGCGAACCGGACGTTCGCCGAGGGCTTCGGCGGAGCGGGCGACGGCAAGGCCCGGGCGGGTCTGGCCGTCGTCACCTGCATGGACGCGCGCATCGACCCGCTGGCCGTGCTCGGTCTGGAGGTGGGCGACGCCAAGGTGATGCGCAACCCGGGCGGCCGGGTCACCGACGAGGTGATGCAGGCGATCGTGCTCGCGACCTGCCTGCTGGGTGCGGACCGCGTGGTGCTGGTGGAGCACACCCGGTGCGCCATGGCCTCCTCGACCGAGGCGCAGCTGCAGGACCGGGTCGGGTCCGCGGTCGGCGCCGACGCCGCCTGGCGACCCTTCGGCGTGGTCGCCGACCAGGAGCAGGCCCTGCAGGAGGACGCGGCCGCCGTGCGCGCGCACCCGCTCGTGCCGGACACGGTGACGGTCGGCGGGTTCCTCTACGACGTTGACTCGGGACGGCTGCGCCAGCTGCTCTGAACCGGCAGGCGCACCCGCATGACCGTCCGGCCGGGCCGTGAGTCGATGCTGATGGTCCCGCCGTGGCGCTCTTGGACGATGCGCCGGGCGATGTCGAGGCCGAGACCGCTGCCCTGGCCGACGTCCTTGGTCGTGTAGAACGCCTCGAACGCGCGGGCGGCGACCTCCGGCGGCATGCCGGGACCGGTGTCGGCGACGTCGACGACCACATGCTGGTCGTCGAGCCGGGTCGCCACCCGCAGCGTGCCGGAGCGCTCCATGGCGTCGACCGCGTTGTCGATCAGGTTGGTCCAGACCTGGTTGAGCTCACCGGGGAAGGCCTCGATCCGCGGGACGTCCGTGGCGTAGTCGCGCACGACGGTGACCCCGTCGCGCAGCTTGTGCCCGAGCATGAGCAGGCTGCTCTCCAGGCCGTCGGTCACGTCGATGAGCTGGACGGTGCCCCGGTCCATCTGGGAGTGCGAGCGGACCGCCGCGACCAGCTCCGAGATGCGCCGGGTGGACTCCTTCACCTCCGCGAGCAGCGCCGACGTCGACAGCGTGCCGGCCACCCAGGTCAGGCCCCACGGCAACGCCTGCCCGTCCAGTTGCCCGGCGACCCGGGCACACCACTCCACGTCGACACCGTGTGCGGCGAAGCGGGACGCCAGCTCCCACGACCGCTCGACGTCGTGCGCCTCCAGCCACGAGGCGAGGGCGTCCTCCCGGTCGGCCAGCTCCAGCGCGTCCCGCGGGCCGGTGCTGCTCTCGATCTCCCGTCGGAGCAGGTCGAGCGCGTGGAGCTGTGCGGCCGTGATGCCGACCGTCGCAAGCCCGTCCAGGCTCGACAGCAGCGTCGCGCTCGTCTCCTGCAGCGCGTTGACCGCGCTGGCGGCGGCAGCAGCCGGGTTGTTGAGCTCGTGGGCCAGCCCGGCCGCGAGGGTGCCGAGCATGATGAGGGACGCGTGCTGGCGCGCCGTGGACTCGATGGACTGGGCGGTGCCGTGCAGCCCGGCGACCAGGTGGACCCCGAACGGGAACCAGCCGTTGAGCAGCTCGCGCAGCGCGGGGGCGGGGACCCGGAGGACATGACCGGGCTTGGCACCGATCCCGCTGGCGAGGTAGACCCCGTGCTCGTTCCAGGCCCGGAAGCCCCCGGCCCACCGGCCCGGGACGTCCAGCCGGCCCACCTCGACGTCCTCGCGCCCGACGTGGCGGCGCAGCTCGATGTCGCCGTCCACGAGCAACCACCAGTCGTCGGCGTGCTCGCCCTCGTGGAACAGCTCGACGCCCGGCTCGACCTTGACCTCGGTGCCGGCGGCCGCGAGCTCGGTGAGCTGGTCGTCGGTCAGGCCGTCGAACAGGTCGAGCGGGCGCAGGTCCCCGGCGCGGATCATGTCGTGGCCAGGTAGCGGTGGATCAGGTAGACCGCCATGGCGCCCTCCCCGACGGCGGAGGCCACCCGCTTCATCGAGTCCAGCCGCACGTCACCGGCCGCGAAGACACCCGGCACACTGGACTCGAGGGTGAGGGGCGGCCGGGACAACGGCCAGGCGACCTCGCGTCCCGGGGCGAGCAGGTCCGGCCCAGTGACGATGAACCCCTTCTCGTCCCGGACGACGTCGGGGCCGAGCCACTCCGTCCGCGGCGAGGCGCCGATGAAGACGAAGAGCCAGTTCGTCGGCACCTCCTCGGTGGTCCCGGCGCCGCGGTCGGCGAGGGTGAGCCACTCCAGGTGCCCGTCGCCGCGGGCGCCCACCACCTCGGTGCGGCACCGAACCTCGATGTTGGGCGCCGAGGTGATCCGTTCGACGAGGTAGCGGGACATCGCCGTGTCCAACCTCTCGCCACGCACCAGCAGCACGACCCGCTTGGCGAACCCCGCGAGGTTCAGCGCCGCCTGACCGGCCGAGTTGGCCGCACCGACGAGGTAGACGTCCTCACCCTGGCACTGGGCCGCCTCGCCGGCGTTCGCGCCGTAGTAGACCCCCCGCCCGGTGAGCTCGTCCAGCCCCTCGGCGACGAGGCGGCGGTAGGAGACCCCGCTGGCGACGATGAGCGCCTTGGCCTCGATCTCCCCGAGCCCACCGAGCAGCACGGCCCGCGCCGGTCCACGGGCCTGGAAGCCGACCACGTCCTGAGCGAGCACCATCTCGGCGCCGAAGCGGGTGGCCTGGGCGAGCGCTCGCTGGGTCAGGTCGGACCCGGTGACCCCGCGAGGAAAGCCGAGGTAGTTCTCGATCGCGGCGCTCTGCCCGGCCTGCCCACCGGGTGCCTCCCGCTCGACGATCACGGTGCTCAGCCCCTCCGAGGCGGCGTACACGGCCGCGGCGAGGCCGGCCGGGCCGCCGCCGACGATGCACACGTCGTACAGCGGCTGGTCGGCCCGGGTGCGCAGCCCCATCGCGTCGGCGAGCTCCCGCGTGGACGGCCCTCGGAGGGTCGCCCCCTCCGGGACGAGCACGAGGGGCAGGTCGGCCGGGGGGGCGTCGGCCAGCTCGCGCAGGCGCTGCCCCTCCTCGTCCCGCTCGACGTCGTACCAGTGGTACGGCACGTGGTTGCGGGCGAGGAAGTTCTTCAGGTCGTGGCTGCGCTCGGACCAGCGGTGCCCCACCAGCCGGACCTCGGAGGTGCGGTCCGGGTGCGCCCGGGTCCAGTCCTCCAGCAGGTCGTCGGTGACCGGGTAGAGCCGCTCGGCGGGCGGGTCCCAGGGCTTGAGCAGGTAGTAGTCGAGGCCGATGTCGTTGATCGCCTTGATCGCCACGTCGGTGTCCGCGTAGGCGGTGAGCAGCAGGCACTTCGCCTCGGGCGCCGTCGCCCTCGCCTGCTCGAGCATCTCGATGCCGGTCATCTCCGGCATCCGCTGGTCGGCGGCGATGAGGGCCACCGGCTGGTCGCGCAGCGCCAGCCGGGAGAGCAGGTCGAGCGCCTCCGCGCCCGAGGTCGCCTTCACCACCCGGTATGCCGAGCCGTACCGCTCGCGCAGGTCACGACTGATCGCGGCCG
Organism: Segeticoccus sp.; assembly: GCA_035690725.1. GTDB lineage: Bacteria > Actinomycetota > Actinomycetes > Actinomycetales > Dermatophilaceae > DASSKF01. The sequence goes on along the minus strand of DASSKF010000126.1, from coordinate 2,382 downwards.
ACACCATGGGGTCGTCGTCGACGGTGAGGATCACCGGCTTGGCCACGAGCGCTCCCCCTCAGCCGCACAGAGGGCACGCACCAGGTGCCGCGGGGCGGACGGTCACCTCGTCAGTGTGCCCCCTGAGGACGGCGCCCCGGGAGCGAATCGGCCGATTGGTCGCGCCGGACCGCCGTGGCGACGGTGGCCGTGACCGTGGCTGTGGCCGTCAGAGCGTCGCGTCGATCGACGCCGGCTCGAGCGCCAGGTGGGTGCGCACGACCTCGCAGAGCCACTCGGCCATCTGCTGCGCCCGGTCCGGCTCGTCGGCCTCCACCATGACCCGCACGACCGGCTCGGTGCCGGACTTGCGCAGCAGGACCCGGCCACGGTCGCCGAGCTCTTCCTCCACGTCGCGCACGGCCGCCTGGACCTCCGGGTCCTCGTCGACGCGCAGCTTGTCGACGTCGTGCACGTTGATCATCACCTGGGGCAGCCGGACCATCACCGCGGCCAGGTCCTCGAGCGACCGCCCGGTCTCGGCCAGGCGTGATGCGAGCATCAGCCCGGTGAGCAGACCGTCGCCGGTGGTGCCGTGGTCGAGCATGATGACGTGCCCCGACTGCTCCCCGCCGAGCGAGAACCTGCCCTTGCGCATGCCCTCGAGGACGTAGCGGTCCCCGACGGCGGTCTGCCGCACGTGGATCCCCTCACGCTCCATCGCCTGCAGCATCCCGAGGTTGCTCATCACGGTCGCGACCAGGGTGTTCTGGGCGAGCGTGCCGTGCTCGCGCATCGCGAGCGCCAGGACGGCCATGACCTGGTCGCCGTCCACGACCCGCCCGGCGGCGTCGACGGCCAGGCACCGGTCGGCGTCCCCGTCCACGGCCAGGCCGAGGTCGGCGCCGTGCTCCACGACGGCACGCTGCAGGTTCTCCAGGTGGGTGGAGCCGTAGCCGTCGTTGATGTTGCACCCGTCCGGCTCGCACCCGATCTCGGTGACGCGGGCCCCGGCCCAGGACAGGCCACGGGGACCGACGAACGACGCCGCCCCGTGCGCGCCGTCGAAGACGACGTGCAGGCCGTCCAACCGGTGGGGGAGGGCGCCCACGAGGTGCTCCATGTAGCGCTCGTCGCCGTCGGCCAGCGGCAGGACGCGGCCGACCCTCGCGCCGGTGGGTCGGTTCCAGCCCTCCCCCATGCGGGCCTCGATCGCGTCCTCGATGGCGTCGGGGAGCTTGTGGCCGCCGCGGGCGAAGAACTTGATGCCGTTGTCCGGCATCGGGTTGTGCGACGCGGAGAGCATCGCGCCGAGGTCGGCGTCCATCGCGGCCACCAGGTGGGCGATGGCCGGCGTGGGCAGGACGCCCGCGTCGAGCACGTCGATGCCGGCGGACGCCAGGCCCGCGATGCTGGCGGCGCTGAGGAACTCACCCGAGGCCCGGGGGTCGCGGCCCACGACGGCCCGCGGCCGGTGCCCCTCGAACATCCCACGCTCGCCCAGCACGTGCGCGGCCGCCACGGACAGGTCGAGCGCCAGCTCGGCCGTGATGTCCCGGTTGGCGACGCCGCGCACACCGTCGGTCCCAAACAGTCGGGCCACAGGTCTCCTTCTCACCACTACTCGGGGTCAGGGGTCCGGCCGGGTGCCTCACCCGGGCCCGCCGGACAACTTACCCCGACACGGCAGTGGCGGCCCCGAGTGACTCGGGGCCGCCACGTGCCCTGGCAACCGCTCGTCAGCGCTGAACCGTCTCGCGCTTCCTCGAGCTTCGCTCTTCGTCAGCGCTTGCTGTACTGCGGCGCCTTGCGGGCCTTCTTCAGACCGGCCTTCTTGCGCTCGGGCACCCGCGCGTCGCGGGTGAGGAAGCCGGCCTGCTTCAGCACCGGCCGGTTCAGCTCGGCGTCGGCCTCGTTGAGCGCCCGGGCCACGCCGAGACGCATCGCACCGGCCTGGCCGGAGGCACCCCCGCCGTGCACCCGCGCAAGCACGTCATACGCGCCGTCGAGCTCGAGCAGCTTCAGCGGCTCGGAGACGATCTGCTGGTGCACCTTGTTGGGGAAGTACTCCTCCAGGGTGCGGCCGTTGATCTTCCAGGTGCCGGTGCCCGGCACGATGCGGACGCGGGCGATGGCCTGCTTGCGGCGGCCGGTCGCGTGGCCCGGGGTCGAGGCGCTCGGGCGCTGCTCCTCACCGGCGGCGACGGGCGCCTCGGACTCGGTGGTGTAGCTGCTGGGCACCTGCTCCTCCCCCTGCGGGGCGGCGCCGGCGTTCTCGTTGGTGGTGTCAGCCACGGTTCTCCTCGTTTCTTCTCGCGAGAGGTCCTGGCGGACTTACTGCGCGACCTGTGAGATCTCGAACGGCACCGGCTTCTGGGCCTGGTGCGGGTGGGTGTCCCCGGC
>DASSKF010000125.1:0-4470 GCA_035690725.1 Segeticoccus sp. | reverse complement strand
CTCGTGGCTGTAGAACGCGTGCCGGTAGTACTGCCCGGCCTTGTCGTCCCAGGCCCAGACGCTGTCCTCGACCCCGGGGAAGATCGGCTCGATGTCGGACTCGTGGGGCTCGTCGGCCCAGATGTAGTAGTCCCGGTAGGGCGAGCCGCGGTCCTCGCGGGCGCTGCGGAACCACGGGTGCTGGGCGGAGGTGTGCTGCACGACGAGGTCGACGAGCACCCGGATGCCGAGCTCGTCGGCCTGCTGGACCAGCTCGACGACCTCGGGCATGCCGCCCACCCGCGGGTCGACCCCGACGTGGTCGGTGATGTCGTAGCCACCGTCCTCGAGGGGGGTGGGGTAGAAGGGCAGCAGCCAGATGCAGTTGACTCCCAGGCCCCGCAGGTGGTGCAGGCGCCGGCGAAGCCCGGCCAGGTCGCCCCAGCCGTCCCCGGTGCTGTCGAGGAACAGCCGCGCGTCGACCTGGTAGATGATCGCGTCCCGGTACCAGGTGGGGATCACGACGAGCCTCCTTCGCGGGTGACGGTCTCCGAGGACCCCTCCTCGCCGGACGGCGCGTCGCCACCCCGCTGCGGCTGCGCCCCGCTCGGACCGGGGGACTGCGCGTCCTGGCGGCTCCGGCGGCTCAGCTCGCGGGGGTCCTCGTGGTGGCGCAGCACCGTCCAGGCGAGCAGAAGGAGCAGCGCGCCGAAGGTGCACCAGGCGATGAGGACGTCGATGCCGCCGTCCTGGGTCATGTCGGCCTCCCTGCTCCGGTCTCGTCCCGCTCCGGGTGCACATCGAGCACGGACGACAGGTCCTGCTGCCGCACCCGGAGCCGCAGCTCCTTCGGAGACCGCTCGACGACGTCGGCCCAGTCGACGACGTAGGACCGGCGGGCGAGCCAACGGAACAACGAGGTGAGCGGCCACGGCCCGCTCATCTGCCCCCGCCCGTAGCCGAGCCGCTGGGAGACGGCCACCGGCCCGACCACCAGACCGGAGATGCCGAAGGCCGGTCTGCCGCTGTCCGGGGTCGGCGTCACCCCGGCGGCCAGTCGAAGGTCGTGCACCGAGCCGACGGTGTGTCCGTCGGCGTCGATCACCGTCGCCCCGATGATGTCGGCGGCCCTCACCGCTCCGCCCCCGGAATCCGCCCGATCACCTTGTCCCTCGTCCAGTTCGACATCCGGTTGAGCTCGACCTCCTCGCCCGGGACGGCAAGGGTGACCTCCGTGCGGCTGATGGTCCGCACCAGGTGCAGCGGGATGCGGGTGGGCTGCGGGTTGGCGTCCTCGCGCATCCGCCGACCCACCGAATACCAGAGCAGCCCGAGGGGGCCGCCGATCCGCGGTCCCAGTGCCGTCGGTCCGCAGAGCAGGGCGGTGAGCACCGGCGGCCCCTCGGGCCCCTCGGAGAACTCGATCTCGTCCACCTTCCCGACCGGCACGCCCTCGGAGTCGAAGATCTGCCGGTCGAGCAGCAGGTCGTTGACGTCGACGACGTCCGTGGCCCACTCGGTCATCTCACGCACCCGCTCTCGTCCAGAACAGCAACGGCAACGTCACGAGGGACACCACCACCATGATGGCCAGGAAGAAGCTGCCCAGCGAGTTGCTGAACCACTTGTTGACGTGCTTGCCCATGTAGTCCTTGTCGTTGGCCACCACGAGGACCGGGAAGTAGGTGAGCGGCACGGCCATGCCACCCAGCACGACCGAGACGATGGTCAGCACGACCGGGTCGATCGTCGTCAGGACGAAGCCCGTGGCCAGGATGAGGCTGACCATCCACACGAGGTGGAACCGCGGTGCCTCCACCGGACGCAGCCACTTGCCCCAGCGCCAGCCGAGGTACTGCCCGACGGAGTAGCCCATCGTCAGCGTCGACTCGGCGGCCGCGGCGAACGTGGCCGCGAAGAAGCCGACGAGGGTGAAGGCCAGGCCGACCTTGCCGAGCGCCATCACCACCGGCATCCCCACCTGGTCGAGGTAGGAGACGTCCATCGAGTACGGCATCAGGGCCACCGCAGAGGTGGCGAGGATGGCGATGCTGAGCAGACCACCGAGCGGGAAGCCGAGGCAGGCGTTGAGCCGCATCTCCACCAGGCTCTTGGGCTTCCAGCCCTCCTCGATGCCGCCGGCGGAGAAGAAGATGACCTGGTAGGGGACGAGGCAGGCGCCGAAGAGCGAGATCGCGTAGAAGAAGTAGGTGTTGGCCGACTCGGTGGACGGGATGACCGGGTTGACGACGCCCTGGCCGAGGGCGCCCCAGTCGGTGGGCAGGTTGAACAGGGCCACCACGAAGACCGCGAGGGTCAGCCCGAGCAGGCCGAAGAGCTGCTCGATCTTCTTGAACGGGAAACGCCAGATGACGCCCCACAGCGCCAGGGCGACCAGCGGCACCCAGAGCAGGTAGTTCACGTCGCTGGCGATCTCGAGGGCCAGCGCGACACCGCCGATCTCCGCCGCCATGGTGAGCAGCAGCAGGGCCATGTTGGCGACCAGGTTGAGCAGCCCGAACCGGACCCCGAGCCGTTCCCGCACGATGTGGAACACCGGACGCTGGGACACGGCGGTCACCCGGCCGGCCATCTCGCCGAAGACCGTCATGCCCACCGTGCCGAGCAGGATCGCCCACACCAGCGAGGTGTGGAACCGGGCCCCGGCGACGCCGCTGGTGACGAGGTTGCCGATGTCCACGAACCCACCGACGGCCGTCATGACGCCGAGGGTCAGCATCAGCGCCTTCTTCACGAGAGCCGCTCCTCGATCTTGCTGAACGTCGCGAGCGGCTTCTTCAGGTCCTCCAGGGCCTGGCGGACCTGGGACCGGTCGCCCCGACGCAGGGCGATGCGCAGGTCGGTGATGGTGCTGCAGCTGGTCCGGATGGCGGGATCGATCCTGTCCTTGAGTGCGATCGACTGCTCGTCCGGCGGCTGCCGGCTGTCGTAGACGTTGCTGATCGACCCGCAGTCCTGCTCGGCGTGCGTGACGACCGTGTCGGCATACTGGCTGGTCGACTTGCCCTGCAGCCAGGTGCGCGCGCCGAGCCGGGCACTGTTGACCGCGCTGGTCATGCCCTGCGCGGTCTCACTGGTTTTCGTGCGGTAGTCCTTCGAGCCGATCGCCGGCGTCGCGCAGCCGGTGGCGAGGGTGAGGAGCAGCACCAGCACACCGGCACGGCCCCACGACGGTCGTCGGGTCATGCTTCCGGACTGCCCACTTCTCCTCGCTCGCAAACGGTCGGGAGGGGCGTCGATCGAGGGAAAGGATCACTTCTCCTGCCGCGGCCGAATAGAAGCGCTTCGCTTCGGGTACCGGCGGCGGCATGCGAGTCCTCGGGGTGAACGCCCTCTTCCACGACCCGTCGGCGGCGCTCGTCGTCGACGGGCAGGTCCTCGCTGCCGCCGAGGAGGAACGGTTCAGCCGGCGCAAGCACGGCAAGCGACCGGTCCCCTTCGCCGCCTGGGAGCTGCCCGAGCAGGCGATGCGGTGGTGCCTGGCGCAGGCCGGCCTCCGGCCGCAGGACCTGGACGCGGTCGCCTACTCCTTCGACCCGGCGCTGGCGCGGCCGGCCGCGGAGCTCGGCCTGGACGACCCGTGGGACCACCTGCGGCAGGCCTACGCGCGCAACGCGCCGGGCTTCCTCGCGGCGGCGCTGCCCGGGCTGGACCCGGGGACCGTGCGGTTCGTGCCGCACCACGTCGCCCACGCCGCCTCGGCCGCACTGTCCGCGCCCCCCGACCCGGCCGGTCCCCGCAGCGTGCTCGTCCTCGACGGGCGCGGGGAGCAGGCCTCCCACCTCGCCGGCCGCTACGAGGGGGGCAAGCTCGACGTCCTCGCCGGCCAGGCGCTGCCCCACTCGCTCGGCCTGCTCTACGAGTCGCTCACCGAGCACCTCGGGTTCCTGCGCTCCAGCGACGAGTACAAGGTGATGGCCCTGGCCTCCTACGGCGAGCCGCGCCACCTCGAGGAGCTGCGCGAGACCATCCGCCCCACCGACGACGGCGGCTTCCAGGCCCCCGTGCCGGACTGGTCCCGCTGGGTGCCGCCCCGCGCCGGTGGCGAGGAGGACTGGCCCGCGCCGTACGCCGACCTGGCCGCGTCCGTGCAGACGCGCCTGGAGGAGGTGCTCGTCGACCTCGCCCGTTGGCTGCACGAGCGCACCGGGGACCGGGTGCTCACCCTCGCGGGGGGCACGGCCCTCAACTGCGTCGCCAACACCCGCATCTGGCGGGAGACCCCGTTCGAGCAGGTGTGGGTGCAACCGGCCGCCGGGGACGCGGGGACCTCGCTCGGCGCGGCGCTGACGGTGGCGGCCGACCACGCGGAGCTGGCGGGCCCGTTCACGTCCGCGGCGCTGGGGCGCTCGTTCAGCGACGACGACCTGGCCGACCGGCTGCGCCGCGCCCGGCTGCCCTTCACCACGCCGGCTGACCTGGCGGGGCGGGTGGCCGACATCCTCGCCGCCGACGGCGTCGTGGCCTGGT
>DASSKF010000124.1:0-15696 GCA_035690725.1 Segeticoccus sp. | reverse complement strand
GCAGGGAATGGGCCCGGCGGTCATGGTCCTGTGGCTGCTCTACCCGGTGCTGGTGGTCGCGATCGCGGCGACGGCCGCCACCGCGGTCGCGCACCACTCCGGCGGCCCCGCCGGCGGGTTCGTCCTGCTGCTGGGCCTGGTGCTCGTGCTCGTCGCCTGGGGCCGGTCGCGGGTGCGCTCCCTCAGCGAGGCCCACCGCTCCTGAGCCACCGGCCCTCCCGGCCCCTTCGGGGCTGTGCTCGTCTCGGGCGGCTTTGCTCGGTTCAGGCCGGTCTTCCGGGCGGGAGGAGCGGCTTGAGGCGAGCAAAGAAGGCTGAGGCGAGCACCCGGCATACCGGGTGGTGGGCGGGATGTGGCGGATGGTGGGCGCCGGGGGTGGCCCGTCGCGGACACGAAGGGACCCCCCACGTACCTGGAAGAGCTCACCTGCCCTTGCTGCATTCCTGCCCTGGGGGAGTTCAGTGAGGTACCACCACGCGGGGGGCCTGGCCCAGAGTCTAGGTCAGCCCGCCCGTGGAGCCGAATCCCCGGGCCCCGACGCGCGTGCTCACCGGCCCGCTCACCGGCCCGCTCACCGGCCCGGCCACCGATTGGGAGGACGCCCGGCGGCTCCGGTAGCCTCCTGCGCGGAGGATTCGCATAGTGGCCTAGTGCGCACGATTGGAAATCGTGTTGGGTTAACCACCCTCGCGGGTTCAAATCCCGCATCCTCCGCCGCGGAAGCCCCCGGTCCCGACCGGGGGCTTCCTCCGTGTCCCTCGGCGTTCGCCTCCGGCGTTCGTCTCCAACTCCCCGGACCCACCGGGTACGCCGGGTGCTCACCGGACGGGCCACCGCACGCGACGGGGCCCGCACCTGCCGGGCAGGTGCGGGCCCCGTGTCTCGGGCGACCGGTCAGTGGGCGGCTGCGGGAGCGATCGACTCGGGGTTGTCGGAGTCGGAGAGGATCTCGCGGACCCGCTCACCGGGCAGCTGGCAGTTCCAGGCCACGACGAGGACGACGATCGTCAGGACCACGTTCGCGACGATGCCGCCGTTGAAGCCCCACACGGCGAGGTTCCCGGCGCCCGCGCTAGCGTCCGGGTAGCCGCCCAGCCAGCTCACGAGGGCGATTCCGGCGAACCAGACCAGGACCCACCAGCCGTGCCGGAAGTCCAGCTTCGGCGCGTGGCCCTTGTCGAGCGCCTGGAACACCGCCAGCAGGACGTAGCCGAGCACGATCGCCAGCATCATCTTCCAGACCTGGTCCCAACCGGCCCAGTACATGATCAGGTTCGTCGACAGCAGGGCCAGGGACGCGATGACCCAGGCGCCGGCGAGGCGGAACGGGCGCTCCTGGTCCGGCAGCTGCTTGCGCAGGACGAGGAGCACGATCGGCCCGCTGCCGAACGACAGGACGGTCATGCTGGTGACGATGCCGACCAGCTTCTGCCAGCTCGGGAAGGGGAGGAAGAAGATGCACCCGACGACGAAGGCGAGCAGCAGGCTGATCCAGGGGACGCCGTTGTCGTTGACCGTCGACAGGCTCCTGGGCGCGTTGCGGTTGCGGCCCATCGCGTAGGACATCCGGGCCGTGACGCTGGTGTAGATCAGGCCGGTGTCTCCGGGGGAGATGATCGCGTCCGCGTAGAGCAGGACCGCCAGCCAGGTCAGCCCGAGGACTCCGGCGATCGCGGCCAGCGGTCCGAACTGCGCGAGCACACCGGTGTCGCCGGTGAAGTTGTCGCCGACCTTCGCCCAGCCGCCCGCGGTGACGGCCTCGGTCGGGGTCGCTCCGAGGAAGGCCACCTGCAGCAGGATGTAGAAGATGCCACAGATGACCACCGACCCGATCAGGGTCATCGGCACGTTGCGCTTGGGGTTGTCGGTCTCACCGGCCAGCTCGATGCCCTGACGGAACCCGAAGAACGAGAACGCGATGGCCGCCGCCGGGATGGCGGAGAAGACACCGTGCCAGCCGTAGGGGGTGAACCCGCCCAGTCCGGGGCCGCTGCCGGTGACCTGGGACGCCTTGAACGAGACCACGATGAACGCGACGATCACCAGGATGATCATGAAGATCTTCCACCAGACCAGCACGTTGTTGATCCGGGCGAACCACTTCATGCCCAAGTAGTTGATGACGACGAACAGCGCCATCAGGGCGACCGCCACGGCGATGCCACCACCGGTCAGGGTGGTGTCCTTGTTCTCCAGCCACGGCAGGTAGTTGGTGGCGTAGGTGAGCACGGCGGACACCTCGACGGGTGCCACCGCGGCGCAGGCGAGCCAGGTGACCCAGCCCATGGAGTAGCTCGCGAACGAGCCGAACGAGTAGTGCGGGTAGCGGGCGACGCCACCACTGTGCGGGAACATCACACCGAGTTCCGAGTAGCTGAGCCCGATGAAGATGAACATGATCATCCCGACGACCCAGGAGATGATCGCGCCGGGACCGGCGATCTCCGCGGCGTGCAGGGAGCTGAACAACCACCCGGAGCCGATGATCGACCCGATGGCCGTGAAGAGCAGGCTGACCGGGCCCAAGTCCTTCTTCAGGCGCGAGTCATCACCCGCGACCCCGTGTGTGACCGGGGCATCGACATTGCTCGCCATGTGCGGGCTTCCTCTCGTGAATGAACGCGTAGCACCGGCGGGTGCTCCGCCTGTTCACGCTGCCGCAAGCAGGGGATCAGGTCAAGGATCGGTCAACCGGAAAAAACCACTGTGTCGGTCGTCCGCACCTGCGGGTGTCGTGCCACGGGCGGCGTGGTCCTCAGCCCTCGTCCGGCGCCTGGTGCCGGGAGACCGCCACCCGGGTGCTCTTCAGCGCCCGCCGGGCCGCCGGCAGGTTGCGGTGGGCCACGGCGATGTAGAGGCAGTCGATGACGGTCAGGGCGGCGATCCGGCTGGCCGTCGCCCCCGAACGCAGGGCGGTCTCCCGGGCCGCGGTGGTGAGCACCATGTCCGAGGCCTGCGCGAGCGGGGAGAGCGGGAAGTTGGTGATCGTCACCACGGCCGCGCCGCGCTCGCGGGCCATCGCGGCCGCCTCCATGGTCTCCTTGGTGGCACCGGTGTGCGAGATCGCGATCGCCACGTCGCGGCGCCCGAGCAACGCCGCGCTCGTCAGCGCGAGGTGCGAGTCGCTCCAGGCGAAGGACAGGCAGCCGATGCGGTGCAGCTTCTGCTGCAGGTCGGCGGCGACCAGTCCGCTGGCGCCGACACCGTAGACGTCCACACGGCTCGCCTGCCCGATCCGGCGCGCGGCCTCGGCCAGCACCTCACGGTCGAGCTGGAGCGCCGTCTCCTCCACGGCGCTGGCGTCGTTGAAGGCGACCTTGGTGATGATGTCGTCGACCGAGTCCTTGGCGCTGATGTCGCTGCGGGCCGCACTCAGCGTGCGCGGCTGCGCGGACTCCGCGGCGAGCGCCAGCCGCAGCTGCGGGTAGCCGGCCAGGCCCAGCCGACGGCAGAAGCGCAGCACCGTCGTCTCGGAGGTGGCGGCCGCGGACGCGAGCTGGCTGATCGTCCACGAGGACGCCTGGCGGGGGTCGCTGAGGACCTGCTCGGCGACCCGGTCCTCGGCGGGGGACAGGGTCGGCCGCACCCCTCTCACCCGGACGAGCAAGGAGGTCCCCTGCTGCGGGGACGGGCTCGGACTGTCGGCGGTGCGTCGCGGCCTCATGGAGCACACGGTATTGCCTCCGGCCCCGTCATCTCGCCATCCCGGCGATGCCGCGAGGCGGCCCTGCCCCGGCTCAGCTCGTCCGCAGCGCCTCGACCGCCTGCCGGACGACCCCGTCGGAGGCCGCGAGCGCGCGGCGGGCGGCGCCCGGGTCGACGTCGGTGAGCAGGCAGACGAGGGCGGTCGGCAGCTCGCCGTCGCACCGGGCGAGGACGGCGGCGCACTCCTCGTCGCTGCGGTCGGTCGCCTGGCGCAGCATGGTCACCGAGCGTCCCCGCAGCTTGGTGTTCACCGCCTTCATCGTGATCATGAGGTTCGACCACGTCCGTCCGAGCCGGACCATGACCGCCGTCGAGAAGGTGTTGAGCACCAGCTTCTGCGCCGTGCCGGCCTTCATCCGGGTGGACCCGGCGACGACCTCCGGGCCGGTGTCGCACACGATCGCCACGTCGGCGTGCGCGCGCAGGGGTGAGCGCGGGTTGGCGGTGACCAGGACGGTTCCGGCACCGGAGTCGCGGCCGAGCCGGAGGGCCGCCCCCACGTACGGCGTGCGCCCGCTGGCGGTCAGCCCCAGGACGAGGTCGCGCGCAGAGAGCCCGGCCAGCTCGGCCGCCGCCGACGACTCGTCGTCCTCGGCGTTCTCGACGGCCCGCTCCACCGCGGAGGAGCCCCCGGCGTGGTGCGCGACGAACCACTCCTCACCGACCCCGTAGGTGGGCCCGAGCTCGGCCGCGTCCATGACCGCCAGCCGCCCCGAGGTCCCCGCGCCCACGTAGTGCACCCGGCCACCCGACCGGATGGCCGCGACGGCCAGGTCGACCGCGGCGCCGATCTGCTCGGTCGCGGCGGCCACGGCGGCGACGACCCGTTCGTCCTCCGCGGTGATCCGCTTCACGAGGTCCAGGGTCGGCAGCAGGTCGAGGTCGACCGTGTCGGGGTTGCGTCGTTCCGTCGGGGAGTCGACGCTCGCACCCAGGTCACCGATCATGTGAATGATGTTCGCCTGAGTTGTTTCGCCTGTCAACAATTTGCCCTCGATCCCAGAGCGGCCCGGGAACGACGGGCCGGGGTCAGCCCTCGAGGGCGTCCAGGACGGCCGCGGTGACCAGCCCGTAGCCCACGTGCGGCACGACGTCGGCGGCCCAGGCCTCGGCGCCCCACGTGCGCGGGTCCGTCACGCCGAGCGCGGCCATCGGCCCGTTGGCGGCGAGCATGGCGAGGACGCTGGCGACGAGGCCGCCGGTCACCGCGCTGTGCCGCCAGCCGGCGGAGCGCAGCGCGGCGAGCCCGACACCGGCCCCGACCCCAGCGGCCAGCCCCGTCAACGCGCCCAGCCCGGTCAACCGTGCCTGCCGGGCGTCGCCCTCGCCGGGCACCCGAGCGCCCACCAGCCGGGCACCGGCCTCGACCGTCTGCTCCGGGGTACTGCTCGAGGGGCGACCCCGGACGGCCATGTCCAGGTAGGTGATCGCGTTGAGCGCGGTCGTCCCGGCTGCACCGGCCGCCGCACCCCTCAGTGCCGTGGTGAGGAGTCCCATGCGCTCACTGTCACCCGGGACCCGCGCAACCGCCACCGGGCCGGCGGCGGCGTGAGCCGAACCACCACCGACGCGCCGCGCGAGATCCAACGGGTCGCTACCACATTGTTGTCTCATGCTGCTTCAGGGACGGCAGGCTCGCGAGAGATGATCGGCGGGCACGTGGCTCCTTTGCGCAGGGGAAGGTGAGCCCATGACCGAGGGCACCGAGGCGGACGTCGACCGGCTGGCACGCCGGCGGCGCCGTCGGCACGCCGCCGTGCTCATCGTCGTCGTCGTCGCCCTCGTCGCCGCACTGCTGTACGTCCTGGCCTACAACCGACGGCTGGACCAGCAGCCCACCGCGGCGCCGAGCCCCACGTGCACGACGTCGGCGGCGCCGCCGACGGTGCCGGCCAAGCTGATCCACCTGCGGGTGGTCAACGCCACCAACACGGCCGGGCTCGCCGACCAGGTCGCCGGTCGGCTCGAGAAGCGGCGCTTCCACGTCATCGGGGTGGCCAACTACCACGGGCGGGACCCGGTCACCGGTGTCGCGGAGGTGCACTACGGGCCGATCGGCCGCAACGTGGCGCGGGCGGTCGCCGGCGAGGTGCACGGCCAGGTGAAGCTGGTCAAGGACGAGCGGGTCGACCCGTCCGTCGACCTGGTCCTCGGCCCGAAGTGGCACCGCCTCGTGAAGCTGCCGCCCGCGAAGCCCGGCAGCTTCACCCTCAACGTCTACAACACGACCTACCACCCGGGGTGGGCCGGCGACGTCGCCAAACAGCTGAAGAAGCGCGGCTTCAAGATCGGCGAGGTCGGCAACTACGCGGCCATCCCGAAGGCACCCGTGGAGATCCACTTCGGCACCGACGGCGACCCGGCTGCGCGCCGGGTGGCCCTGCAGTTCAAGGGGGCCGAGCTCGTCAAGGACGACCGCTCCGGGAGCTCGGTGGACCTGCTGATCGGCAACGACTACACCGTCATGGTCCCCGAGGACAAGGCGACGCCGACCGCCGGCCCGACGACCCCGAGCGCCGCCAGCAGTCAGGAGTGCGCGCCCGCGACGAGCACGCCCTCCTCCGGCCCGGCGGGCACCCCGTCGCCCACACCGACCGCCGACCAGGAGTGACGGGAGGGACCCGATGAGCTACCCCCACGAGTCGGCGCTCGCCGCCGCCCGTCGACGTCGCCACCGCCGCGCCATCGTGACCGTGACCCTCGTCGTGCTGCTCCTCCTCGGGGCCTTCGCCTACTCGGTGGCCTACTACCAGCGGTGGATCGGGGACGCCCAGCCGGCGGCCGCCGTGCCCAGCGCGTCGAGCTCGTGCCGCCCGTCCGCCACCGGGAGCGGGAAGGGCAAGGGCGCGGGACCGGACGCCCTGACCGCCCAGGACTTCACCGTCAACGTCTACAACGCCACCAAGCGCTCGGGCCTGGCGAGCGCGGCCGGCCGGGAGCTCTCGGAGCACGGCTTCGACGTCGGCGCCGTGACGAACGACCCGCTGGAGGTCCAGGTCCGCGGTGTCGGCCAGGTCCGCTACGGCCAGGACGGCAAGCAGCAGGCCACGCTGGTCAAGCGCTGGCTCAAGGGGGCGAAGCTGGTGCTCGACGGGCGCACCGGCACGTCGGTGGACCTCGTCATCGGCGACAACTACAAGGCGCTCACCCCGCCCCCGGCCGCCGAACAGTCGATCAGCCCCACCTGCTGACCTGCGAGTCGTCTCGCCGGTGCCTGACCCGGCGCCTGCGGTAGTCAGCCGTTCGACGGATCGGTTGTCGTCCGTTCGTCCCTTTCTTCACCGCAACCTCGTCTTGTCACCGCAACCTCTTGCGCCACACCTGCAAGACGGGATTCACTCTTCTCGCTCCCCTACCAATTCGGCTTCGCAGTTTTCAAGCCGACGCGCCGAAAGACCGACACTTCATGCTCCCCACCCTGCGCGTGTCCTCCCCTGCCCTGCGAGCCACCCTGGCCGCCTCCGCGTCCCTCGCGACGGCGGTCGCCATCGCCCCTGCCGCCGGTGCCGCCCCCTCGGCGCCGTCCTCGGCGGCCGGCATGCCGGCCGCCGCCCGCGTTCCCGTCCCGACGAGGCCGGCGGGTCTCCCGAGGGCGATCGAGGGATGGCCCGCCTACGTCCAGAACAACTCCTGCGACCTCGAGGAGAAGCCGGGCACCGCGGCGCTCCGCCGGCTGCTGCTGCAGACCTACCCCAGCACCTACATCACCTCGACCACGCGGACCTGTGGCACCGACACGATGGTGTCCTACTCCGAGCACTACGACGGCCGCTCCGTCGACTGGGGGGTCAGCGTCCGCAACAGCAGCAAGAAGTACGGCGACGCGTTCGTCAACTGGCTCGTGGGCCGGGACGCCCAGGGGGTGCCGGGCGGCAACGCGCGCCGGCTGGGCGTCATGTACCTCATCTGGAACAACAGGCAGTGGTGGGGCTGGGCCCCGCAGAAGGGCTGGTTCGACTACAACGGCTGCACGAGGGGCGCGGGCAACGACACCACCTGCCACCGCGACCACGTGCACATCACGCTGTCCTGGGAGGGCGCCATGCGGCACACCTCCTGGTGGACCAAGCGCGTGGGTGCGCAGGACTTCGGTCCGTGCCGCCCCGCCGACCTGAACTGGTCGTCGGGCTACCAGCGGTTCAACGGCACCCGGTGCGGCAGCTACCCGCGCGTGGCGGCCGCGGCCGGCTCCACCGGCCTGCACCAGAGCCTCGTCCGGTTCAGCGGGATCACGGTCCGCCAGGGGATGTACGGCCCGGTGGTCCGCGCGATCCAGCAGCTCGTCGGCGCCGGTGTGGACGGGGACTTCGGTCCGGGCACGAAGGCCGCGGTCGCGCGGTGGCAGGCCGGCCAGGGCCTCAAGGGCGACGGGGTGGTCGGCTACCGGACCTGGCGCGCCGCGCTGGCGGTGACCGAGCCCGACCTGGACCTGAGCGCCTACTACAAGACTGTCCTGCGTCTCTGGTCCTCGAACCGCACCGCCGTCAAGGTGCTGCAGGCCGAGCTCAACAGGTCCGGCGCCGACCTCGAGGTGGATGGTGCCTTCGGCCCCGGCACCGAGGCAGCCGTGAACACCTTCAAGGCGGCCCACGGGCTGAACCCGAACGGCCTCGTCGGGCGGGGCACCTGGAAGGCGCTCGAGCGGGAGGCGAACGGGACGACGTCCGGCCCCGGCACCACGAGCACCTCCGGGACGAGCGCCTCCGGGACGACGAACCCCCCGGCGACGACCTCCGCCCCGAAGTACGCGAAGTACTACCGGACCAAGCTGCACTACGGCGACCGCAAGCCCGCCGTGCGGGTGCTGAAGCGGGCCCTGGGGCAGAAGTCGCGGAGCACCACGTTCGGCAAGACCACCCGCAAGAAGGTCAACCAGCTCAAGCGCCGGAACGGCCTGAGCGCCAACGGTGTCGCGAACGGCGGGGTCTGGCACATCCTCGGGCAGGACTACTCCCCCTGGGAGCGCCGCACCCTGCGCTACGGGTCGACCGGCCGCTACGTGAAGGTCCTGCAGAACGCCCTGGGCGGTCTGCAGCCGGACGGCGCGTTCGGCCGGGCGACGCGCGCGAAGGTCAACCAGGTCAAGCGGGCCCACGACCTCCGCGTGGACGGCGTGGCCGGGCGCCGCACCTGGCAGGCGCTCAGCGCGGGCTGATCGACGGGCCCGCCGTCAGCACTCGATGACGTTGACGGCGAGCCCGCCGCGCGCGGTCTCCTTGTACTTCACCTTCATGTCCTTGCCCGTCTCGCGCATGGTCTTGATGACCTTGTCGAGCGAGACGATGTGCGTGCCGCTGCCGCGCATCGCGGTGCGCGCGGCCGTGATCGCCTTGACCGAGGCCACGGCGTTGCGCTCGATGCAGGGGATCTGCACCAGCCCGCCGACCGGGTCGCAGGTGAGCCCGAGGTTGTGCTCCATCCCGATCTCGGCCGCGTTCTCGGCCTGCTCCGGCGTCCCGCCGAGGACGGCAGCGAACGCCCCGGCCGCCATCGAGCAGGCCGACCCGACCTCTCCCTGGCACCCGACCTCCGCGCCGGAGATCGACGCAGTCTCCTTGTAGATCACGCCGATCGCGCCGGCGGTGAGCAGGAACCGGACCACCCCGTCGTCGTCGGCCCCGGGCACGAACCGGGTGTAGTAGTGCAGCACCGCCGGGATGATGCCCGCGGCCCCGTTGGTCGGGGCGGTGACGACGCGCCCGCCCGCCGCGTTCTCCTCGTTGACCGCCAGTGCGTAGAGGGTGATCCAGTCCATGCCGCGCAGCGGGTCGTCGCCGTCGGCCTCCCGCTCGAGGTGCTCCCGCAGCGCCGGCGCGCGGCGCGGCACCTTGAGGCCGCCGGGCAGGGTCCCCTCGGTCGTGCTGCCGTTGTGCACGCACTCCTGCATCACCGTCCAGATCCGCAGCAGGCCGTCGCGGACCTGCTGCTCAGTGCGCCAGGACAGCTCGTTGTCCAGCATCACGCGATCGATCGGCAGGCCGGTCTCGCGGCAGCGGGCGAGCAGCTCGTCCCCGGTCCGGAAGGGGTGGGCGACGACGGTCTCGTCCTGGACGATCTTCGCCGCACCGTCGGTGTCGTCCGCCTCCTCGTTGACGACGAACCCACCACCGACCGAGTAGTAGGTGCGCGACCGCAGCAGCCCACCGTCGGCGTCGTAGGCGTGGAACTGCATCCCGTTCGGGTGCACCGGCAGGGACTTCCGTCGGTGCATCACCAGGTCGCGGTCCTCGTCGAAGCCGATCTCGTGGGTCCCGAGCAAGGGCAGCCGGTGCTCGCCGCGGATCCGCTCGAGGGTCCCGTGGACCGCCCGAGGGTCCACCTCCTCGGGGGCCTCGCCGGACAGACCGAGGAGCACCGCCTTGTCGCTGCCGTGCCCGTGCCCGGTGGCCCCCAGCGAGCCGAACAGCTCCGCGTGGACCCGCCCGACCCGGTCGAGCAGGCCGTCGTCCTGCAAGCCCGTCACGAAGGTGACCGCGGCCCGCATCGGTCCCACGGTGTGCGAGCTGGACGGTCCGATGCCGATGGAGAACAGGTCAAAGACGCTGAGCGCCAACGCTGCTCACACTCCTTTGCGTCGCGAGGATCTCGTCCGGTATGCCGTGTGAGCGGGTCCCTGCCTGCCCTCAGCCGGCAGCGCTCACCCCAGGGACGGGTAGAGGGGGAAGTCCTTGGCGAGGGTGGCGACGCGCTCGCGCAGGGTCTGGGCGGCCGAGTCGTCGAGCTCCGGCTGCAGCGCCAGGGCGATGATGTCGGCGACCTCGGTGAACGCCGCGGTGTCGAACCCGCGGGTCGCCAGCGCCGGCGTGCCGATCCGCAGCCCCGAGGTGACCATCGGCGGCCGCGGGTCGTTGGGCACCGCGTTGCGGTTGACCGTGATCCCGATCTGGTGCAGCCGGTCCTCGGCCTGCTTGCCGTCGAGCGAGGACTCGACCAGGTCGACCAGCACCAGGTGCACGTCGGTGCCGCCGGTGAGCACCTTCACCCCGGCCTCGACCGCGTCGCCCTGGCACAGCCGCTCGGCCAGGATCTTGGCGCCCTCGACCGTGCGCCGCTGCCGGTCCGCGAACTCCTCCTCCGCCGCGAGCTTGAACGACACCGCCTTCGCCGCGATCACGTGCTCCAGCGGGCCACCCTGCATCCCGGGGAAGACCGCCGAGTTGACCTTCTTGGCGATGTCCGCCTCGTTGGTCATGATCACCCCACCACGCGGACCACCCAGCGTCTTGTGCGTGGTCGTGGTGGTCACGTGCGCGTGCGGCACCGGGTTGGGGTGCAGCCCGGCCGCCACCAGTCCCGCGAAGTGGGCCATGTCCACGAACAGCAGCGCCCCCACCTCATCGGCGATCTCCCGGAACCGGGCGAAGTCCAGCTGCCGCGGGTAGGCCGACCAGCCCGCCACGATCATCTTCGGCCGGTGCTCACGGGCCAGGCCGGCGACCTCGTCCATGTCCACCCGTCCGTCCTCGCCCACGTGGTAGGGCACCACGTCGAACATCTTGCCTGAGTAGTTGATCCGCATCCCGTGCGTCAGGTGCCCCCCGTTGGCCAGGTCCAGCCCGAGGATCGTGTCGCCGGGCTTCAGCAGCGCGAAGTACACCGCCGTGTTCGCCTGTGCCCCCGAGTGCGGCTGCACGTTCGCGTACTCCGCCCCGAACAGCGACTTCAGCCGGTCGATCGCCAGCCGCTCGACCACGTCGACGTTCTCGCAGCCCCCGTAGTAGCGCCGCCCCGGGTAGCCCTCGGCATACTTGTTCGTCGCCACCGACCCCTGGGCCTGCATCACCGACACGGGCGCGAAGTTCTCCGACGCGATCATCTCCAGCGTCGTCTCCTGCCGCTCCCGCTCCGCGTCCAGCGCAGCCGCGACATCGGGGTCAACCTCGGACAACGGGGAGTTCAACAGGTTCGTCATGACGGCCCTTCGGGTAGAACGTGGCGAGGTGCGACTCCGAGACTACGGCCCGGGCCGTAGGTGGCGGCAACAACCCGACCCCACCGACTGGCCGCGGGGAAGGGTTCCCCGGCGCGAGCGGTTGACACGAGGAGCACCCGTTCACCGAGCACGAGGAGGAACCCATGGCACGCGTCGTCATCGTCGGAGGGCACGGCAAGATCGCCCAGCAGCTGACCCGGCAGCTCAGCGAGCGTGGTGACACGGTGGTCGCCACCGTGCGCAACCCCGAGCACGTCGCCGACGTCGAGCAGCTCGGCGGCCAGGCGGTGCAGGTCGACCTCGAGCACGAGGAGCCCGCCCGGCTGGCCGAGGTCCTCGAGGGTGCCGACGCCGTCGTGTTCTCCGCGGGAGCCGGTGCCGACGGCAAGGTGGAGCGCAAGCGGACGGTGGACCTGGAGGGCTCGCTCAAGAGCGTGGCCGCCGCGGAGCAGGCACAGGTCTCCCGGTTCGTGCAGGTCTCGGCGATCAGCGTGGACCGGCCGGTCGCGGACGACGCCTCCGAGGTGTGGAAGGCCTACGTGGCCGCCAAGCGCGACGCCGACGCGAGCCTGCGGCAGTCGTCGCTGGACTGGACGATCCTGCGGCCGGGCGGGCTCACCGACGACCCCGGTACCGGCCGGGTGACGCTCGCCGAGGAGGTCGAGCGCGGGCCGATCCCCCGTGCCGACGTCGCCGCCGTGATCGTGGCCGCCCTGGACGACCCGCGGACCATCGGCCAGCAGTGGGAGGTCGTCAGCGGCGACCAGCCGATCGCCGACGCCGTCGCCGCGGCGACCTCCTGACCCACCGCCCCCCGCCCGCAACCGACCACTCGTGGGAAATGATCGTGGGAAAGTCGAGCGGATCGTGGGCCGGTCCCCACGATCATTTCCCACGAGTGCCTACCCGGAGGCGAGCAGCGCGGCGTACCGGTCGAGGTCGACGTTGCCGCCCGAGATGACCACGCCGACCCGCCGGCCGGCCCAGCGGTCGGCCTCCCGGGCCAGGGCGGCCAGGCCGAGGCAGCCGGTCGGCTCGACCACGAGCTTCAGCGTCGACGCCAGCACCCGCATCTGTGCGACGAGCTCCTCGTCGGTCGCCGTGAGGACGTCGGTGACCCGGTCCCGGATGATCGGGAAGGTCAGCTCCCCGAGGCTCGTGGTCTGGGCGCCGTCCGCGATCGTCTGTGGGGCGGGGATGGTGACGAGCTCACCCCGGCGCAGCGACTGCCGGCCGTCGTCGCCTGCCTCGGGCTCGACCCCGAAGACCGCGCAGTCGGGCGCCAGCGCGCTCGCGCTGAGCAGCGACCCGGACAGCAGCCCGCCGCCGCCGAGCGGGACCAGGAGCGCGTCGAGCGGGCCGGTCTGCTCCAGCAGCTCCTTCACCGCCGTGCCCTGCCCCGCGATGATGTCCGGGTGGTCGAACGGCGGGATCACCGCGGCGCCCCGCTCGGCGGCGAGGCCGCGGCCGATCTCGATCCGGTCCTCGGCGTAGCGGTCGTAGCCGACCACCTCGGCCCCGTAGCTCTTCGTCGCGGCGAGCTTGCTCGCGGGCGCGTCGTGCGGCATGACGATCGTTGCCCGCGCCCCGTTCAGCCGGGCCGCGAGCGCCACCGCCTGGGCGTGGTTTCCGGACGACCATGCCACGACGCCCGCCGCCCTCTGCTCCGGGGAGAGCCGGGAGATCGCGTTGAACGCGCCGCGGAACTTGAACGCGCCGACGCGCTGGACGTTCTCGCACTTGAGGTGCACCTGCAGCCCGAGCTCCTCGTCGAGCCGGCGCGAGGTCAGCACCGGGGTCGGGTGGGCGTGGCCGCGCAGCCGCTGGGCGGCGGCCTCGACGTCCGCGTAGGTGGGCAACGGGCCGGTCGGCTGTGGTGTCACGCGGCCAGTGTGCCAACCCGGGATCCACTACCCTCCCGACCATGACGGTGACCGTCCGCTCGTGCCCGGGCTGCGGTCGCGCGCTGGACCCGACGCCCGGGTTCGTCACCTGGTGCCCGCACTGCGAGTGGGGCCTGGACACCTCGGTGGACCAGGAGAGCCGCTGGGCCCGCCACCGCAGACTCCGGTATGCCGGGCTCGCGGCGTCCGCTCGGGACGGCGACCGGGCGCCCCTGGGGCCGGCGGTCGGCGTGCTGCTCTGCCTTTTCGTGCCACTGGTGCCCTTGGCGCTCCTGGCCGGCGGCGTCGCGCTCGTCGTCGGCAACCTCGACGAACCGGGGATCATCGGCCTCGGCGTCGTGCTGGCCCTGCTGGGTGTGGTGTTCCGGCCGCGGCTGCCCTCGGTCGAGGGGGAGCAGCTGCCGACCGCGGACGGCTCGCCGCTGACCGAGACGGTCTCCACGGCCGCGGCGCGCCTCGGCCGCCCGCAGCCGGACGCGGTGCACGCCCTGCCCGCCACCCCGACCGGCGTGACGACGACGTCGCCGACCGGTCACCGCGTGCTCCACCTCAACGCGCCGGTCTGGACCATGCTCTCCCCGCAGGGCCGTGCGGCCCTGGTGACCCGGGCCCTGGCCCGGGAGACCCGTCCGCCGCGGGCGGCCCAGGTCCTGGCCGACCTCGCCGCCACCACCGTGACGCACTGGCTCGGCCTCACCGGCCCGGAGACGATCACGCCCTACGAGGAGGTCGAGGGCACGATCGGCAAGCTGGACCCGGCCGTCTACTACCAGCACGTCGAGGGTTTCTCGAAGGCCCGCCGACAACGCTGGAGCAACGTCTTCAGCCGGCTGAGCGAGAAGGTCATCGGCGCGGTCCTGCGCGGCCACCTCCGGCTGGTCACCCGGCTCCTGCTGCCCACCTGGCAGGCCGGCGACTACGCCGCCGACGCGGTGGCCGCCGACGCCACCTCACCCGCCGCCGTGCAGGAGGTCCTGCGCGCCGAGCTGCTGGTGGAGAGCGCCCTGCGGGTGGCCGCCCGACCGCTCGGGCCGGGTGCCGCCGACAGCGTTCACCGCGGTCCCGGGGCGGGCACCCCACGGCTGCTCGCGGTCCGCGAGCAGCTGGCCGGGACTCCTCCGACCGAGTTCGAGCGCCTGCGCCGGCTCGACGCAGCGCACGTGGGGCGCATGCCGTCCCTCGCGGCGCCGACCAGCTGGCGGGCCGAGCGGCTGGCCAGCGCCGAGGGGGCGGGACGGCAGCACGCCGTCGGGGCCGGCAGCGCCCGGGCGGCCGGCGCCGGCCGGGACCCGCAGGTCGAGCGACGGCTGGAGCACCTGCTCCGGCCCCGGTGGTCGGGACGCGACGAGTCCCGGCCACGCAACGACACGGCATACGCTTGCCGGAACGGCCGATGCGGGGTGTAGTGGGCGGCACGATCCCCCGACGAGCGGAGCAGTGATGACGGCCAAGCCCCCGGTTCCTCCCTTCACGTGGGAGGCGGCGGTCGAGAAGATCCAGGCGGCCGAGGACGCGTGGAACCGGCAGGACCCCGAGCAGGTGGCGCTGGCGTACACCGAGGACAGCCGGTGGCGCAACCGGGACACCTTCGTGACGGGGCGGCCCGAGATCGTCGAGTTCCTCACGGGCAAGTGGTCCCGCGAGCTGGGGTACCGCCTGGTCAAGGAGCTGTGGGCCTACGACGGGAACCGCATCGCGGTGCGCTACTGCTACGAGTCCCACGATCCCGAAGGGCAGTGGTGGCGCTCCTTCGGCAACGAGAACTGGGAGTTCGCCGAGGACGGGCTGATGGCCGTGCGGCACTCGAGCATCAACGACGTGCCGATCGACGACGCGGAGCGGAAACTGCGCTGGGAGAGCGGCCAGCCGCGGCCGAGGGGCTACCCGGGGCTCACCGAGCTCGGTTTCTGACGCGGCGGGGGCACTCGTGGGAAATGATCGTGGGGTCCGGAGCCGCATTCCGCGCCCGAACCCCACGATCATCGCCCACGAGCGGTGGCCCGGTGGGGCCACGTGTGGCGGTGGCGGTGGGATTTGAACCCACGGTGGGCGTCAACCCACAAACGCTTTCGAGGCGTTCTCCTTCGGCCGCTCGGACACGCCACCGCCGGGCAGGCTACTAGACGCGGTGGCCGGCGAAGAAATCGAGCAGGA
>DASSKF010000123.1:0-4239 GCA_035690725.1 Segeticoccus sp. | reverse complement strand
GCTGGGCGCGCTGGTGCACGTGGTGACCACCGACTCGGGGCAGCAGGTCACCTACCCGGTGTTCGTCGCGCCGGCGCTGCTGGCCGCCTCGGCGATGAACGGCGCGATCTTCGACTCGACCTTCAACGTCTTCTTCAAGCTGAAGTACGCCAAGCTCTACGACTCGGTGCTGGCCACCCCCATGGGGCCGCGCGACGTGGCGGTCGGGGAGGTCAGCTGGTCGCTGATGCGGGGCGCGTTCTACTCGTTCGCGTTCCTCGTCGTGGCGTGGCTCGCGGGCACCGTGGTCTCGTGGTGGGCGCTCCTGGCGCTGCCGGCGGCGGTGTTCATCAGCTTCGCGTTCTCGGCGGTCGGCATGTTCGCGACCACGTTCATGCGCTCGTGGGTCGACTTCGACTACATCACCCTGGCGATCCAGCCGATGTTCCTGTTCTCGGCGACGTTCTTCCCGCTGTCGACCTACCCGGACTCGCTGCAGTGGCTGGTGCGGCTCACCCCGCTCTACCACGGGGTGGCGCTGGAACGGGGCCTCATGCTCGGGGAGGTCGGGGCCGGCATGCTCGTCCACGTCGGCTACCTGACGCTGCTCGGGCTGCTCGGCGTGGCGGGCGCCGCCCGCCGGATCGAGAAGCTGCTGCTGTCCTAGCGCGGTCCGCCCGGTTCTGCCCAGTGGGCTGAACTGCGTGCGCCGCTGTGGCACTGTCGGGGATGTGAGCGTGCCCTTGGCGGCGCTGGCCGGTCGGATGCGGGTCGCGGCGGAGGAATTCGTGACCAGCCTCGACGACCAGCAGCGCGAGCTGGCGACCGACGCCTTCGACTCCGACGACCGGCGTCGGTGGACCTACCTGCCCGGACCCCGTCCCGGGCTCGCGCTCGCCGACATGACGGTGCGGCAGCGCACCCTCGCGCTGACGCTCATGGACAGCGGGCTCAGTGCCGCCGGCGCGCGCACGGCCCGCGACATCATGGAGCTCGACGGGGTGCTGCGCGAGCTCGAGCGCGAGGTCGGCAAGGACGGCTGGGAGCGCCGGGACCCCCGCAACTACTGGTTCCACGTGCTCGGCGACCCGACCGGGGACGGGGCCTGGGCGTGGAAGGTCGGTGGACACCACCTGGCCCTGCACCTGACCGTGGTGGGCGACTTCGTCTCCGGGACCCCCCAGTTCTTCGGTGCCAACCCGGCGGTGGTGCCGCGCGGGCCGCAGGGCGGCTGGCAGGTGCTGGACGAGGAGGCACGCCTCGCCGCCGAGCTGGTCGCCGCCCTCGACGGCGAGCAGCGGGCCGTGGCCCTGGTGAGCGAGGAGGCGCCCACCGACATCGCGACCCGGCACGACCCGGTGGCGGCGATCGGCGTGGTGCCGCGCGGCCTGGCCCACGGCGACATGGACGAGGGCGCCCGGCGACGGCTGGAGGCGCTGGTCCGGCACTACCTGCGGCGACTGTCCCCGGAGCTGGCCGACGACGCGTGGCGGTCGGTCGCCGACGGCGGCCTGGCCGACACGTCGTTCGCCTGGGCGGGGGAGTGGGACACCGGGCCGGGGCACCCGCACTACTACGCGGTCGCCGGCGTGACGTTCCTGATCGAGTACGACAACGTGCAGGACCGCGCGAACCACGTGCACACGGTGTGGCGGGACGTGCGCCACGACTGGGGCGAGGACCTGCTCGCTCAGCACCACGAGCAGTCCCACTGACCCCGGCGTGTCGGGTGGCGGGTCCCGACCTCGAACCTCTGTTCGGATAATCTCGTCCCCATGGGACGGCGTCGGCGACACCGCGCTCCACAGCACGCCCGTGGGGACTCGGGGTTGTCGGTGGCCGTGCCTAACGTCTGACTTGACAGGTGGCGTCCCCGGTGGATCGTGAGCAGATCCGGGCCGGGCCGTCCGACGCAGGTCGAAGGTAGACGGCCGACTTCGACGCGAAAGGCAAGGTGGCAGGACATGGCTCGACCGGCACCCGCAGGGGCGAACCGACCAGGACGGGCGGACCTGGGGGACAGGCACAAGTCCCTCGACACGGTGATGGCCCAGATCGAGAAGCAGCACGGCAAGGGTGCCGTGATGCGTCTCGGCGACGACGTCCGGCCGCCGATCGAGGTGATCCCGACCGGGTCGATCAGCCTCGACGTCGCCCTCGGCATCGGGGGCCTGCCCCGCGGCCGGGTGGTCGAGGTGTACGGACCGGAGAGCAGCGGCAAGACCACCGTCGCGCTGCA
Organism: Segeticoccus sp.; assembly: GCA_035690725.1. Classification (GTDB taxonomy): domain Bacteria; phylum Actinomycetota; class Actinomycetes; order Actinomycetales; family Dermatophilaceae; genus DASSKF01. The sequence continues at coordinate 2,021 of DASSKF010000123.1, read as the reverse complement.
CGCGGTCGCGAATGCGCAGAAGAACGGCGGGATCGCCGCGTTCATCGACGCCGAGCACGCACTCGACCCGGAGTACGCCAAGAAGCTCGGTGTCGACACCGACGCCCTGCTCGTCAGCCAGCCGGACACCGGTGAGCAGGCGCTCGAGATCGCCGACATGCTGATCCGCTCCGGCGCCCTCGACATCATCGTCATCGACTCGGTCGCGGCCCTGGTGCCGCGCGCCGAGATCGAGGGCGAGATGGGAGACAGCCACGTCGGCCTGCAGGCCCGGCTGATGTCCCAGGCCCTCCGCAAGATCACCGGCGCCATGAGCAGCACCGGCACGACGGCCATCTTCATCAACCAGCTGCGCGAGAAGATCGGTGTGATGTTCGGCTGCTTCTCCTACGGCACGCGCGTCACCCTCGCGGACGGCACCCAGGAGAAGATCGGCAAGATCGTCAACCAGAAGATGGACGTCGAGGTCCTCACCTACGACGCTGAGCAGGACGCCGTCGTCCCGCGGCCGGTCACCAACTGGTTCGACAACGGCGTCACCGAGCGGTTCCTGCAGTTCACTGTCGAGAAGTCCGGCGGCAACGGACGCTCGCAGTTCGCCGCCACCGAGAACCACCTCGTCCGGACACCGGGCGGGTGGCGCGAGGCGGGCGAGATCATCGCCGGTGACCGGGTGGTCAGCTCCGAGACGGTCCGGCTGAGTGACCAGCAGTGGCAGGTCGTCCTCGGCGGACTGCTGGGCGACGCGGCACTGTCGGCCAACACCCGCGGCCGTCGCGGCACCCGGTTCCGGATGGGGCACGGCGCCAAGCAGGTGGACTACCTGGACTGGAAGGCCGGGTTGCTCGGCAACATCCCGCAGATCCGCTCGACCAACGCCAAGGGCGCGGCCTTCGTCGACGTCACCCCGCTGCCCGAGCTCGGCGAGCTGCGCGAGGTCGTCTACTGGGGCGACGGCAAGAAGCACATCACCGAGGACTACCTCAAGGCCCTCACGCCGCTGGCCCTGGCGGTCTGGTACATGGACGACGGGTCCTTCTCGTTGCGCTCGAAGGGCGTGCAGCAGCGGACCCAGGGCGGCAGTGGTCGCATCGAGATCTGCGTCGAGGCGATGAGCCCGGGCAGCCGGACCCGGCTCGCGGAGTACCTGCGGGACGTGCACGGCGTGGACTGCACGGTGGCCCCGCAGGGTGCCCGCGGCAAGGCCGTGCTCACGATGACGACGGCCGGCACCGACCGGTTCCAGCAGGTCGTCGCGCCCTACGTGCATCCCTCGATGGCCTACAAGCTCCTGCCGCGCCACCAGGGCAAGTTCGCGGTGGAGCAGGAGTTCGTCGAACCGACTCGGGCGCTCGTGCCCGCGAAGGTGCTGGACGTCCACGTGAAGCCGAAGGCGCGCTCGATGCACCGCTTCGACATCGAGGTCGACGGCACGCACAACTACTTTGTCGACGGGGTGATGGTGCACAACTCGCCCGAGACGACCACCGGTGGCAAGGCGCTGAAGTTCTACGCCTCGGTCCGGCTGGACGTGCGACGGATCGAGACGCTCAAGGACGGACCGGAGCCGGTCGGCAACCGCACCCGGGTCAAGGTCGTGAAGAACAAGGTGTCCCCGCCGTTCAAGCAGGCCGAGTTCGACATCCTCTACGGGCAGGGCATCTCCCGGGAGGGCGGCCTGATCGACATGGGCGTGGAGCAGGGCTTCGTGCGCAAGTCCGGTGCCTGGTACACCTACGAGGGCGACCAGCTCGGGCAGGGCAAGGAGAACGCCCGCGGCTTCCTGCGGGACAACCCCGACCTCGCCAACGAGATCGAGAAGAAGATCAAGGAGAAGCTCGGCATCGGTCCGAGGCTCGACCAGCCGGCCGACGAGGCCGGTGCCCGGCCCGGCGACGCCGCGGACGTGCCCGTCGACTTCTGATGGCCCCACGACCAGCCGACCCCGCCCAGGAGGACGGCGAGCCGGATCCCTACGACGTCGCCCGCAAGATCGTGCTGCGCCAGCTCACGATGGCTCC
>DASSKF010000122.1:0-5383 GCA_035690725.1 Segeticoccus sp. | reverse complement strand
CTGCGGATGGGCGAGTACGACGTGCTCGTCGGCATCAACCTGCTGCGCGAGGGACTCGACCTGCCCGAGGTGTCGCTGGTGTCCATCCTCGATGCCGACAAGGAGGGCTTCCTGCGCTCCGCCCGCAGCCTGATCCAGACGATCGGACGGGCCGCCCGCAACGTGTCCGGCCAGGTCCACATGTATGCCGACACGGTGACCCCGTCGATGCGCGAGGCGATCGACGAGACCCACCGCCGCCGGGAGAAGCAGGTGGCCTACAACCGGGAGCGGGGCGTCGACCCGCAGCCGCTGCGCAAGCGCATCGCCGACATCACCGACATGCTGCAGCGCGAGGACGCCGACACCGAGGCGCTCATGGGCAGCGGCCGCAGCCAGTCCCGGGGCAAGGGCAAGGCACGCGGTCGGGGCGGTGAGCCGGCACCGGCGGCCGCCCGGCGCGCGGACCTGCCCGCCACGGACCTCGCCGAGCTCATCCAGGAGCTCACCCAGCAGATGCACCAGGCCGCGTCGGACCTGCACTTCGAGCTGGCGGCCCGGTTGCGGGACGAGCTGAGCGACCTCAAGAAGGAGCTGCGCCAGATGCGGGCGGCGACCTCGTAGTCCGTGGGTTTGGAGTGACGCGGGTCCGTCTGCGATCATGGGAGGGTTACCTCGGAGGGGAGTATCCCCGACACGCGGTCTCCTCGTCATCACGGAAGCGACCAGCCACGATCTCGGCGGTCAGCAGCCCGGGGAGCCGGTCCGCACCACCACGGGGCGGGAGAGACCTCCGGCCACGTGCACGTGACCGGAAGGTGTTGCCCTCTTCATGACTGTTCCGATCTGGGTCTGGGTCCTGACCCTCGGCGCGACGCTCGCCCTGCTGCTCGTCGACGTCCTCGTCATCGGCCGTCGTCCCCACGTCCCCTCCGCGAAGGAGACCGGCGGTGCGCTGGTGTTCTACGTCGGCCTGGCGCTCCTGTTCGGCGTCGGGGTGTGGATCTTCGCCGGTGGTGACTTCGCCGGCCAGTACTTCGCGGGCTGGCTGACCGAGTACTCCCTGTCGATCGACAACCTCTTCGTCTTCCTCATCATCATGGCGAAGTTCGGGGTGCCGGAGAAGCTGCAGCAGTGGGCCCTCATGGTGGGCATCGTCATCGCGCTCGTGCTCAGGGCGATCTTCATCGCTATCGGCGCCGCGGCCATCAACAACTTCTCGTGGGTCTTCTACGTCTTCGGTGCCTTCCTCGTCTACACCGCGGTCAAGCTCGCGACGGACAAGGACGACGACGAGGAGGAATACCAAGAGAATGCGCTGCTGCGTCTGATTGAGCGCCGCTTCCCGGCCACCAAGGAGTGGCACGGCACCAAGCTGCGGATCAGCGAGGGCGGCAAGAAGCTCGTCACGCCGATGTTCATCGTCATCCTCGCGCTCGGCACGACCGACCTGCTGTTCGCGCTCGACTCGATCCCGGCGATCTACGGGCTCACCAAGGAGCCGTTCCTCGTCCTGACCGCGAACATCTTCGCGCTGATGGGACTGCGCCAGCTCTACTTCCTCATCGGCGGCCTGCTGAAGAAGCTCGTCTACCTCAGCGTCGGGCTGTCGGTGCTGCTCGCCTTCATCGGGGTCAAGCTGGTGCTGCACGCGATGCACGAGAACGAGCTGCCCTTCATCAACGGCGGCGAGCACATCGAGTGGGCGCCGGACCTCTCGACGACGTTCTCCCTGGTCGCGATCGTCGTCATCCTCGGGGTGACGACCGTGGCCAGCCTGCTGAAGAGCCGGCACGACGCCCGGCTGGAGCAGCAGGAGGGCGTCCGCAGCTGAGCCGGGCGGCTGCCGCGGGCCTCACTGGTTGGTGGTCTCGGCCACCTGCTCGCTGCGGCTCGCCCCCACCCGGGAGCCCATGACGAGGGCACTGGCGCAGACGACGAGGGCCATGCCGACGAGCTGGCGCCCCACGAGGCGCTGGTCCAGCACGAGCAGGCCCGCCAGGGCCGCGACAGCCGGCTCCAGGCTCAGCAGGATGCCGAACACGTGCGCGGCCAGCCGCCGCAGTGCCACGAGCTCGAGCGAGTACGGCAGCACCGACGACAGCAGCGCGATGCCGGCACCCCGCCACAGCGAGTCCCACTGCCACAGCCCGGAGCCGGCCTCGGCGAGGCCGACCGGCACCATCGCGACGGCGGCGACGCCCATGGCGAGGGCCAGTCCGTCCAGCTGGGCGAAGTGCTGCCCGGTCCGCCCGCTGAAGAGGATGTATGACGCCCAGCAGGCTCCAGCCCCGAGCGCGAGTCCCAGCCCGACGAGGTCGAGCTCGTCCCACGGGACGCCGATGGCTCCCGAGATGAGCAGCACCCCGAGGGCAGCCGCGCCGACGGCGACCAGGTCGCGGCCCCGTCGGGACAGGACGGTGGCGAGCATCAACGGCCCGGTGAACTCGATGGTGACGGCCACGCCGATCGGGAGCCGGGCCAGCGACGCGTAGAAGCACAGGTTCATCAGGGCCAGGCTGACCGCGAACCCCAGGACGACGCGCCAGTCCTGGGCGGAGTGGCCGGTGAGGCGGGGCCGGGCGAGCAGCAGCAGCACGATGGCGGCGAGCACGAGGCGCAGCGCGACCGATCCGCTGGCACCGATCCGGTGCACCAAGGTGGCGGCCAGCGCACCGCCGAACTGGACGGAGACGACCGAGCCGATGACGAGCAGCGGCGCCGGCACGTGTCGCCCCCGGAGGCTCCGGGAGGCCACGGGTCAGACGACCAGCAGCACGATGACGATGGCGACGACGAGGACGAGCAGGGCGGCCACGACCCCGGCGGCGACGCGCACGTCGGGCCGGCCGACGGGGGAGTCGTGCGACCGCTCCGGGGCGTCGTCCCGAGGGGTGCCGACGCCGAGGTCGTCGACCCCGCCGGGCTCGGCGTCGGGCGCCGGTCGGCCGAGGTCACTGGGGTCCATGGGCTCGATCCTAGTTCCGCGGTGGCGCATCACGGGAGCCTTCCGGCCCCGGAGAGGGTGGCCTGCCGGTCCGGCGACAACAACTCCTCGACGATGCGTGCGCCGGTCTCCGGTGCGTGCAGCATCCGGCCGGGGCCGCTGACGATGCCGACGTGGTGGGCGGGGCGACTGTCCCGGGCGAAGAAGTACAGGTCGCCGGGCCGCACGTCGGCCACGTCGACCTCCCGGCAGAACGCCTGCTGGTCGTGGGCGTCCCGGGGCACCACCCGACCGAGCTCCCGCATCGACAGGTGCACCAGGCCGGAGCAGTCCAGGCCCTGGGGGCAGGTGCCACCCCACAGGTAGGCCAGCCCCGTGCGGCGTCCGGCCACGGCCAGCAGGTCGCCCTTCGTGGTGGCCGCCGGCGGCGACGCGGGACCGGGGTGCCCGGCGTCGCCGAGGTGGGCCTGCCGGACCCAGCCGGGGTAGCCGTCCGCGTGCTGGGAGCTCGGCTGCCACGGGCAGCGGACCTCCACCCAGCCGTCCCGCTCCGCACCGGTCGGCAGGACCGGCTCACCGGCGAGCAGCTGGGTCACCACCCGCCCGTGCAGTCCCGCCCGACCCTCCGGGTCCGCGTCGAGGGCCGCGAGCCAGTGCCCGATGTCGGGCTGGTCGCGGGTGGCGGCCGCGTCCACCGTCCGGGCGCGGGCAGGGTCGCTCCACAGGGTGGCGACGGGCACGCGGACCTGCAGGGTCGTCATGGCCCCGATGCTGCCACGTGGCCCCGACCGTGCGGCAGCCGCTCAGGGCAGCGGGCCGAGCAGCAGGTTGGCCCACGAGGCGTGCAGCGACCGGTCGCTGGTGGGGTGGAACAGCCCGGCCAGGACGTCCCGGTAGAGCCGGGACAGCTCGGCCGAGGAGAAGTAGGCGGATCCTCCGGCGACCCGCACCGCCTGTTCGACCACGTGCAGGGCGGTCTCGGTGGCCCGTGACTTGAGCGCGGACAGCTGCGGCATCCAGCGCTCGCCACGGTCGACGCCGTGGTCCACGTCCCGCGCCGCCATGGTGATCTGCGGTCCGATGCCGTCCAGGGCGATCGCCGCGTCGGCGACCTGCCACCGGATGTCCGGGTCGTGGGCGAGCGGGCTGTCGCCGGCCCGCGCGGACCGGCGACGGCGGACCGCCTCCCGGGCGAGCTCGAGGGCGCGCTGGGCGATGCCGGTGTAGACGGACGCGAGCAGGATCTCGAAGTTGGCGAAGATGCCGAGGACGAACGGGTCCGTCGTCGGGCCGGGCGGGATCCGGCGCACCACGCGGTCGGCCGGGGCGTGCGCGCCGTCGAGGACGGTGGTGCAGGACTGGGACGCCCGCATGCCGAGCGTGTCCCAGTCGTCCTTCACGTCGACACCCCCTCCGTCCCGGCGGACGAAGCCGAACACCGAGTGCGGCCCGTCGTCGCCGGTCTCGTCGGTGCCGAAGGTGCCCAGACGGGTCCAGACCGGTGACATCGAGGTGAAGATCTTCGTGCCGTGGAAGGAGAACCCGCCCTGCCCGTCGGGGCGGGCCGCGCTGCGCGAGCCGAACAGCACGAGGTCGTTGCCCGGCTCGGAGATGCCGAACGCGTAGACCTCGCCCGCGCTCGCCTCCTCCAGCACGAAGTCGGTGGTGTGCTCACCGGAGGCGTGCAGGGCCCGCGCCACCCCGACCCAGACGTGGTGCATGTTCACGGCGAGGGCGGTGGCCGGTGCCGCCGCCGCCAGGCGCATCTGCTCGCGGGTCAGCTGCTCGAGGGTCAGGCCGGCCCCGCCGAGCGGTGTGGGCACCAGGGCGCGCAGGTAGCCGGCGTCGCGCAGATCGGCGAGGTCCTCGTGGGGGAACCGGTTCTCGGCGTCGTGGCCGGAAGCGCGGCCGCGGATCGCCTCGAGCAGGTCGTCGGCCAGGAACGGGGTGGAGTCGTCCGGGGCGCCGCTCATGACGCCACTGTAGGGCCGCGGCTCAGGGGACCCGGTAGGTCCACTCCGGGGTGCGGAACTTCGACTCGACCAGGCCGCGGGCCGCCTCGAGCTCGGCGTCGGTGTAGTGCGAGGCCCGGTTTGCCTGCTGCCGGGTGAAGTACCGCAGAAAGGCCGCGATGACGTCGTCACGGGCCATGCCGGTCTGCGACCGCATCGGGTCGACTCGCTTCGACGCGCTCGTGGTGCCCTTGTCCGACAGCTTCTCCTTGCCGATGCGCAGGACGTCGGTCATCTTGTCGGCGTCGATGTCGTAGGCCATGGTCCCGTGGTGGAGCACCACTCCCGAGGCGAACCGCCGCTGTGCAGCGCCGGCGATCTTGCCCGCGTCGGAGGCGATGTCGTTCAGCGGCACGTAGCGTGCGCGGACGCCGACATCGGCCAGCGCCCCGAGGACCCAGTCGTCGAGGAAGGCGTAGGACCGCTCGAAGGTCAGGCCCTCGAC
>DASSKF010000121.1:0-12163 GCA_035690725.1 Segeticoccus sp. | reverse complement strand
CGGTACTCCGGCAGCGAGCGCCCGGCCTGCCGCATGAACCACACCGGGGTGCGCTCCACCGGCTCCCCCCGGGCGGCGCGGACGAGCAGGCTGGCGGCGGGGTCGTCCGCGGGGGTCACCGGTTCGGGGTCGCTCACGGGGCCGATCCTCGCACGATCGGGAGCGGCAGTCCGGCGTGGCCTGCCGCGCGAGGCGACCGTCCGGACATACCCTCGGGGTGTGGGCAGCCGAAGCCTCCCGGGGGAGGACTCTGCAGACTTCACCCGCGCCCTGCACGAGCTGCGTGCGGCCCGGGTGCGTCCCGAGGTGCGCCTCACCGAGATGCCCGCCCCGACCCGCATCGCGCCGCACGCCGTGGCGCTGTCGGCCGACGTGCGGGCAGCGCCGGGCGCGGGTGACGACGAGGACGACCTCGGCACCGGCCGCTTCGTCCTGCTGCACGATCCGTCCGAGCCCGAGCCGTGGGGTGGCGCCTGGCGCGCGGTGACCTTCGCCCGCGCCGAGCTGGAGCCGGAGATGGGCACCGACCCGATGCTCGGGGCGGTCGGCTGGTCCTGGCTCGTCGACGCCCTCGACGCGCACGGGTTGGGATATGCGGCCGAAGGTGGCACGGTGACCCGTGTGCTCTCCGAAGGATTCGCCTCGCTCGGTGACCGCGCCCCCACCGTCGAGATGGAGGTCCGGGCGTCCTGGACCCCGACCGACGGGCAGCCGGCCGCCCACCTCGAGGCATGGTCGGAGCTGCTGTGCACCATCGCCGGGCTCCCGCCCCTGCCGGACGGCGTCGTGGCCCTGCCGGGGCCCCGCCGATGACGGCTGACGAGACGGACTACCCGGTCCTGGACGTCCCCGCGGACGGGGTCCCCGACGTCGTCGCCGACGAGCACCAGCTCGACACGGCGGCACACGCGATCGGCCAGGGCAGCGGACCGGTCGCCCTCGACGCCGAGCGGGCGTCCGGCTACCGCTACGGGCAGCGCGCCTACCTGGTCCAGCTGCGGCGCGAGGGCTCGGGCACCTGGCTCGTCGACCCCATCGCCTGCCCCGACCTGACCCCCCTCGCCGAGGCGATCGGCGAGACGGAGTGGGTGCTGCACGCCGCCACCCAGGACCTGCCCTGCCTGTCCGAGCTGGGCCTGCACCCGGCGAACCTGTTCGACACCGAGCTCGGGGCCCGGCTGGCGGGCCTGCCGAAGGTCGGGCTCGCGGCCGTGGTCGAGCACTACCTCGGCGTCACCCTCGCCAAGGAGCACTCCGCCGTGGACTGGTCCAGCCGGCCGCTGCCCGAGCCGTGGCTGCGGTATGCCGCCCTCGACGTCGAGCTGCTCGTGCAGGCCCGCGACCTGTTGCGTGAGGACCTGCGCCAACAGGGCAAGCTCGGCTGGGCCGAGCAGGAGTTCGCGGCCCTCACCTCGTTCACCGGCCCCCCGCCGCGCAAGGACCCGTGGCGGCGCACGTCCGGGATGCACAAGGTCCGGGGGCGCCGGCAGGCGGCGTTCGTGCGCGAGCTGTGGGAGGCCCGCGACGAGATCGCCCGCAACCGGGACACCTCCCCGGGCCGGGTGCTGCCCGACTCCGCGCTCGTCGAGCTCGCCCAGCGCTCGCCGCGGGGCGGCTCCGAGTTCGGCGACATCCGGGCACGGGGCGCGCGGCGCTACCAGCGCCAGTGGCTGGCGGCGCTCCGGCGTGCCCGCTCGCTGCCCGAGGACGAGCTGCCCGCGCTCACCGCGCGAGGGGACGGGCCACCCCCGGTCCGCGTCTGGAGCGAGCGCGAACCGGTCGCGGCCGCCCGGCTGGAGCAGACCCGCGAGTCGCTGAAGCTGATCTCCGCCGAGAACGGCGTGCCCGTCGAGAACCTGCTCACCCCGGACCTGCTGCGCCGGGTGCTGTGGGAGCCCCCGGATGACACGTCGGTGGCCGGGTTCGCCGACACGCTCACCGCGCAGGGCGCACGGGCCTGGCAGGTCGAGATCGTCGCCCCGCTGCTCGCCCGGGCCGTCGCGGAGCACCCCGCGGACTGAGCGCCTGCCCGGGCCAACCCCGCCGGGTCCTCCGGCGTCTCACGGGAGGAGGCACATGAGGACGCGCCGCGAGACGTGCGCGGCGATATCTCACATGTGATCTACATTGGCCGACATGACGGAGGACTACCTCGGCCGGATCGGCACGCTCATCCGCGACGCCAGACGACACAAGCGCTTGACCCAGAACGAGTTGGCCGACTCACTCGGCACCAGCCAGAGCGCGATCGCCCGGATCGAGCAGGGCAAGCAGAATCTCAGCCTTGAGATGCTGGCACGGATCGGCGAGAGCCTCGACTCCGAGTTCGTCTCCGTCGGGACGTCCGTCCCCCAGAACCTGCGCATCAAGGGCGGAGTCCGGCTGTCCGGCGCGATCGACGTGCGCACGAGCAAGAACGCCGCGGTGGCCCTGCTGTGCGCGTCGCTGCTGAACCGGGGCCGCACGACGCTGCGCAACCTGGCCCGCATCGAGGAGGTCAACCGGATCCTCGAGGTCCTGGCCAGCATCGGCGTGCGCACCCGCTGGCTGCCAGGCAGCAACGACCTCGAGATCATCCCCCCGGCCCGGCTCGACCTCGAGGCGATGGACATTGCCGCGGCGCGCCGGACCCGCACCGTGATCATGTTCCTCGGGCCGCTGCTGCACACCGTCGAGAAGTTCCGGCTGCCCTACGCCGGCGGCTGCGACCTCGGCTCGCGCACGGTCGAGCCGCACTGGTCGGCGCTGCGCCAGTTCGGCCTCGGCGTCACCGTGACCGGGGGCTTCTACGAGGCCACCGTGGACGACCGGGTCATCCCGGAACGGCCGATCATCCTCACCGAGCGCGGCGACACCGTCACCGAGAACGTCCTGCTCGCCGCGGCCCGCCACGACGGCATCACCGTCATCCGCAACGCCAGCCCGAACTACATGGTCCAGGACCTGTGCTTCTTCCTCGAGGAGCTCGGCGTCAAGATCGACGGCATCGGGTCCACCACGCTCACCGTGCACGGCCTGCGCGAGATCGACGTCGACCTGGAGTACTCACCCTCCGAGGACCCGATCGAGGCGATGAGCCTGCTCGCGGCCGGGGTCGTCACCGGCTCGGAGATCACCATCCGGCGGGTGCCGATCGAGTTCCTCGAGATCGAGCTCGCGGTGCTCGAGGGCATGGGCATGCGCTACACCCTCAGCGAGGAGTACGCGTCGGCGAACGGCCACACCCGGCTCGTCGACCTCACCACGCACCCCGGGCCGCTCGTCGCCCCGACCGACAAGATCCACCCGATGCCCTTCCCCGGGCTCAACATCGACAACCTGCCGTTCTTCGCGATCATCGGCGCCTGCGCCCAGGGCAGCACGATGATCCACGACTGGGTCTACGAGAACCGGGCCATCTACCTCACCGAGCTGACCAAGGTCGGCTGCAAGGTGCAGCTGATGGACCCGCACCGGGTGATGATCGAGGGCCCGACCCGGTGGCGGGCCGCCGAGGTGATGTGCCCGCCGGCGCTGCGTCCGGGCGTGGTCATCCTGCTGGCGATGCTCGCCGCACCCGGCACGTCGGTGCTGCGCAACGTCTACGTCATCAACCGCGGCTACGAGGACCTCGGCGCCCGGCTCAACGCCCTCGGCGCCAACATCCAGACCTTCCGCGACATCTGAGCCGGAGTGCGCCCGACCCACCCCTTCTTCGACCACCCCACGCCGCTGGCGATGGCGCACCGGGGGTTCTCCCTGGACGGACTGGAGAACTCGATGGCCGCCTTCGGGGCGGCCGTGGACCTCGGCTACGGCTACGTCGAGACCGACGTCCACACCACGGCCGACGGCGTCGTGGTGGCCTTCCACGACCCGACGCTGCACCGCGTCGCGGGCGCCCCGGACGCGATCGAGCGGCTCACCTGGACCCAGCTGCAGCAGGCGCGGATCGGCGGCACCGAGCCGGTCCCCACGCTGGAGGAGCTGCTCGGCGCCTGGCCCCGGCTGCGGGTGAACATCGACATCAAGGCGGACCGGGCCCCGGCGCCCCTGGCCGAGGTCATCGAGCGCACCCGGGCCCACGACCGGGTCTGCATCGCCTCGTTCTCCGACCGGCGCCGGCGTGAGGTGCTCCGCCGGCTGTCCGCACCGGTCGCGACCTCGACCGGCTACTGGCGCACCGCCCGGTTCCGCGCGGCGGTCGCCACCCGGTGCGGGCCCCTGGCCGCGGCGGCGCTGCGCGGCGTCGACTGCGTCCAGGTCCCGCCCACCCACCGGCGGCTGCCCCTCCTCACCCGGGCCACGGTCGCGGCGGCGCACCGGGCCGGCACGCAGGTCCACGCGTGGACCATCAACGACACCGACGCGATGGAGCGCCTGCTCGACCTCGGTGTGGACGGGATCATCACCGACCGGGCCGACCTGCTCAAGGCCGTGCTGCAGCGCCGCGGGCAGTGGGCCTGAACCCGAGGTCGAGCCACCGACCTGATTGCTTAGCCGCCGGCAATTAAACTGGGGAGTCTCCCCGCCGCTCGCCGCGAAGGGCCCTGGACGCGCGCGCACCCGTGGGCGGGGCCGCCCCGACGAGAGGACGACGTGCCACCGGCAGCACCAGCAGGAACGGCCACCCGCGACCGGGACCCGTGGGTCCCCGACGGCGTCGACAGCCTCCCCCGCAAGCGGCTGATCGTCATCTTCATCGGCCTCATCCTCGGCATCCTCATGGCCGCCCTGGACCAGACCATCGTCGCCACCGCCATGCCGACCATCGCCGGGCAGCTCAACGGGCTGCGCGAGCTGTCCTGGATCATCACGGCCTACCTGCTCGGCCAGACCATCGCGATGCCGGTCTACGGCAAGGTGGGCGACTTCATCGGCCGGCGCAACGCCTTCCACCTGGCGATCGTCATCTTCCTCGTCGGCTCCGTCATCGCCGGGCTCGCCCAGTCCATGGGGATGCTCATCGCACTGCGGGCCGTCCAGGGCATCGGCGCCGGTGGCCTGATGATCGGCGCGCAGACGATCATGGCCGAGATCGTCAGCCCGCGTGAGCGCGGCAAGTACATGTCCGTGATGGGCCCGATGATCGGCGTCGCCACGGTCCTCGGCCCGCTGCTCGGCGGCTACCTCACCCAGCACGTCACCTGGCGGTGGATCTTCTACATCAACGTGCCGATCGGCATCGCCGCCCTCATCGTCACCGGCCGCACCCTCAAGCTGCCCAAGCCGGAGCACCAGCGCCAGGTCGACTACGCGGGCGCCGCGCTGATGGCCGCTGCCGTGGCCTGCCTGATGCTCGTGCTCACCTGGGGCGGCCGCCGCTACGACTGGACCTCGCCCACGATCCTCGCGCTCTGCGCCGGCGTGGCCGTCCTGTTCCCCCTGTGGATGTATGCCGAGACGCGGGCTGCCGAGCCGATCCTCCCCCTGCGCCTGTTCCGGGACGACGTCTTCCGGATCAACGTGCCGCTCGCGTTCCTCATCGGCATCGCCATGTTCGGCGCCGTCAGCTACCTGCCCACCTACCTGCAGCTCTCGCTGGGCGCGAGCGCCACCTACTCCGGCGTCCTGATGCTGCCGCTGATGGGCGGGCTCATGGCCGCCGCCGTCGTGACCGGGCAGGTCATCAGCCGCACCGGTCGCTACAAGGTCTTCCCGATCATCGGCACCCTGGTCGCCGGAGTCGGGCTCTACCTGCTGTCGCTGATGAACGCCGGCAGCAGCCGCGAGGAGTCGAGCATCTACATGGTCGTGCTCGGCGTCGGGATCGGCTTCATCATGCCGACACTCGTGCTCACCGTGCAGAACTCGGTCGACCGGGCCGACATGAGCACCGCGACCGCGGGCGTGAACTTCTTCCGGCAGATCGGCGCGTCCTTCGGCACGGCGCTGATCGGCTCGCTGTTCGTGGGGCGGCTGACCGAGGACCTCGCGCGCAAGCTGCCGCCCGCCGCGGCCGACCAGGTCGGCAAGCACGCGGCAGGAGGGATCACCCCCGGCCAGCTCGCACAGCTGCCGCCGAACATCGCCCACGACTTCGTCGTCTCGTATGCCGACGCGCTCACGCCGCTCTACGCCTGGGTCGCGCCGCTGCTCGTCATCGGGTTCGTGCTCGCGCTGTTCCTCAAGGAGAAGCCGCTGTCCACGGCCCTGTCACGGGGGTCGCGCCGCTCGGAGCAGTCCGGCTGAGCCTCACTGGTGACCGTGGGGGACGAAGGAGTAGGCCTCAGCGGTGGGCGTTGAGGTAGCGCTGCAGGGCGCGCACCGTGCGGTGGTCCAGCCGTGACGCGCCGTCGCGCCGGATGCCCAGGAACCGCTGTGCCGCAGCGACCGTGTGTGGTCCGATCACGCCATCCGGGGAGGAGCCGACGCGCCGCTGGAACGCCCTGGTCGTGACCGGGCCCCAGATGCCGTCCACGATGACGCCCAGCCAGTGCTGGGTGGCCCGGGTGGTGTGCGGACCGAGGACGCCGTCCACGACGAGGCGGGGCCAGGCCGAGGAGGCGGTCGCCTCGAGGTCCGCCTGGTTCTTGGCGCGCAGTACGCGCAGCGCCGCGTGGTCGACCTTGCTGCGGAAGGCGGGCACGTGCTCGGCGCGCCGGATCAGCGCGTGCGCCATCGGCGCCACGGTCGAGGGGCGGACGGTGAGCACCATGTCGCCGCCGGCCCGGATGAACTTCACCGCCCGGCGACCCGGTGACCACTGCTGCACCTGCTTGGCCTGGCCGAGGTCGTCGCTGATCACGACCCCGTCGAAGCCGAGGTCGTGGCGCAGCATGCCGGTGACGATTGTGTGCGAGAACGCTGCCGGCGTTCCCTTGTCGATCTTGGCGTACTCCGCCGTGCCGACCATGACGAAGTGGGCGCCGGCCCGGACCCCGACCCGGAACGGGCGGATCGACCCGGAGTGGCGGCGGGTGACCCGGTCGGTCACGCCGGACGACACGTCGGTGTTGCCCCGGACCCGGCCCAGCCCCGGGAAGTGCTTGATCGCGACCTGCAGGCCGGCTGCCCGCATGCCGTTGGCGAAGGCGGTGCCCTTCATCAGCACCCGGTGGGGCGTGTGCCCGAACTCGCGCTCGTAGTAGCCGATCGGGCGGTTGCTCGGCGCGAACGACCTGCTCACGGTGTCCATCACCGGCGCAAGGTTGAGGCTCACCCCGGCGCGGCGCAGCTGGTTGCCCCACGTCCTGGCCCGCGCCTTGACGGTCCGGGCCGACCAGGTGCCCTGCGTCAGCGCCGTCGGGATCCGGGAGAACCCGGGGCCGCGCAGCACCTGGACATAGCCGCCTTCCTGGTCGGTCGCGACGTAGAGCGGCACGCCCGCGGTGCTGCGACGGTCGACCAGCGACTGCAGCTCGTTCACCACCTGCCGGGTCCCGGCCACCCCCTTCGTGCTGCGGCCGGTCAGGACCACGGACCCGACGTGGTGGCCGGTGATGGCCCGGCGGGCGCCCGCGCTCACGTGGGTCGCCGGCGTGCCGACCATGAGCAGCTGGCCGACCCGCTGGGCCAGGCTCATCGAGTGCAGCTGCTGCCGCGGGGAGGCGGACCGGGTGGGCGCGGCCTGGCCGGTCGGCGCCCGCCACACGAGCGCTCCGGAGGCGGCCGGCGCTCCCGAGGCCACGAGCGCCACCGCCAGCGGCGTCGCCAGTGCCCCGGCCAGGAGCTCCCTGTTCCGGCCGTCCCTGATCATCGTGTGCCCCTCTCGCTGTGACGTCCGTGGTCCGTTCACTCCCGTCCGACGCGGACCGCCCGGCCCCCGTTGGTCACGATGTCGTCTCGGGCTTTCACGTCGAAGCACTCACCCGGCCCCGCCCGGTCGGCCTACCCGGGCCTGCGGCCGGTGCGGCTCACCAGACCGGACCGGCGCTGGTCGCCAGCCGGGTGACGTCGTCCAGCCAGTGCTGGGGCCCCTCGCCCCACTCCGCCCACTCCGCGTCCGTCGCGCGGGCGAGGGCACGCTCCCACCCCAGCGCCCGGCCGATGCGGGCGAGCAGGACCGCCTGCTCGACGAGCGGCCGCAGCTCGGTGAGGCCGGCCAGGTCGGTCCACGCCTCGAGATAGGCGTCGACCATGTGCCACCGCTCGTCGTCGGTGAGGTCGATGTCGAAGTGGTAGGACGGCCCGCGCAGGGAGATGAGCAGGGTCATGAACGGGTGCCCGACGTAGGCGTCGCCCCAGTCGAAGAAGCGGGCCCGGCGCGCGGCCACCCGGGAGGAGTCGGCGCAGAAGACGTTGCCCGCGTGCAGGTCGTCGTGCTGCAGCGCGAGCGGCACCGGACCGGAGGCCAGCCGGTCGGCCGCCTGCTGCAGCGCCGGCTGCGCGGCGTCGACCGGGTCCCGGGCACCGGTGCGCTTGCGCCACTCCTCGACCAGCTCACCGGGCGTGAGCCGCAGCAGTCCCGCCGCCTCGAGCTCGGCCGCCCACCCGGCGCTCTGCCGCTGCAGGTGCCCGTAGCGGCGCAGCACCTCCGCCCACTGGTCGACCAGGGACTCGCGGGTGGCGACCCGGCGCAGCTCGGTCCCGGCGTCGGGCAGCAGCAGCCGCCCCTGCTCGGCGTCGGTGGCCCACGGCGGGACCACGACGTCGGCGGCGTGGGCGACCAGCACGTCGTAGAGGGCGGCCTCGTCGGTCCCGACCGGGCCGCACGCCTTCATCCAGGCGGTCCCGTGGTCCGTCGGCACGCGCAGCTGGGTCGACCACGGCCGCACCCGGACCTGCTCGGCGTCCCCGGTCCGGCGGGCACCGCGCGCTGCCAGCGACCGGTCCACCCAGGCCAGGGCGTCCCCGCGCCAGGCCGTGCTCGACCAGACCGGGCTGATCGGCGGCTCCGTGGACAGGCGCATCACGTGCACCCGGTGAGACTAGGCGGTGATCGGACGCGCACCAACCGATTTCATCGGGCCCGGGAACCGCACGGGCAGAAGTCGGCACGGGGCCGAGCCCGTCCCGCACCGGGCGGGACCGCACGGGCAGAAGTCGGCACGCCGCCGAGTTCGGTCGAGCGCGCCGCCTCAGCGGGCGGGGTGCAGCCGCTCGGTCAGCGACGTCGCGATGGCGTCCGGCGTCAGGCCGATCCCGTCGAGCACCTGGTCGCGGGAGGCGTGCTCGAGGAAGCGCTGCGGGATGCCGTAGGAGTGGCACGGGGCTGCCGCGCCGCGCTCGGCCAGGGCCGCCCGGACGGCCGAGCCGACTCCCCCGCTCACGACGTTGTCCTCGATGACGCACACGGATCCGGCCTGCTCGGCGGCGGCCAGCAGGTCGCCATTGACCGGGAGCACCCAGCGCGGGTCGACGACGCGCACCGAGATCCCCTGCGACTCCAGCTTCTCCGCGACGCCGACGCCGGTGCCGGCCATCGCGCCGACGGCGACGACGAGCAGGTCGACCGGGCCCTCCCGGCTCTCCTCCCCGGTGGTGGGCGCGGGGTCGTGCAGCACGTCGAGCGACCCCAGCTGCCGCACGGCGTCGAGCTGGTCGGACGCCGATCCCTTCGGGATGCGCAGCACGGTCGGCCCGTCGGCCACCTCGACCGCCTCACGCAGCTGGGCGCGCACCTGCCGGCCGTCCCGCGGTGCCGCGAGCCGCAGGCCCGGGACGACTCCGAGGACGCTCATGTCCCACATGCCGTTGTGCGAGGGCCCGTCGCTGCCGGTCACGCCGGCGCGGTCGAGCACGAAGGTCACGCCGGCCCGGTGCAGCGCGCAGTCCATGAGGACCTGGTCGAACGCCCGGTTGAGGAACGTCGCGTAGACGGCGACGACCGGGTGCAGCCCGGCGAAGGCGAGGCCCGAGGCCATCGTCACCGCGTGCTGCTCGGCGATGCCGACGTCGAACACGCGCTTGGGGAAACGCTGCTGGAACGGCTTGAGCCCGACCGGGATCATCATCGCCGCCGTGATCGCCACGATGTCGCGCCGCCGCGCACCGAGCTCGACCAGCTCGTCGCTGAACTCGTCGGTCCAGCTGCGGCCGGCGATCTCCAGCGGCAGCCCGGTCTCCGGGTTGATCTTGCCGACGCCGTGGAAGTGGTCGTCCTGGTCGCGCAGCGCCGGCTCGTAGCCGCGCCCCTTCTGCGTGATGACGTGCACGAGCACCGGTCCCCCGAACGCCTTCGCGCGGCGCAGGGCCGTCTCGACCGCCTGCTCGTCGTGCCCGTCGACCGGCCCGAGGTACTTCAGCCCCAGGTCCTCGAACATTCCCTGCGGGGCGACGATGTCCTTGAGCCCCTTCTTGACCCCGTGCAGCGTGTCGTAGACGTGCCGGCCCACCAAGGGGGTGCGCCGGAGCCGCTTCTTGCCCCACGCGAGGAACTTCTCGTAGCCGTTCGTCGTGCGCAGCGTCGACAGGTGCTCGGCCAGCCCCCCGATGGTCGGCGAGTAGGACCGCTCGTTGTCGTTGACGACGATGACCAGCGGGAGCGTCTTGTCGGCGGCGATGTTGTTGATCGCCTCCCAGGCCATGCCGCCGGTGAGCGCCCCGTCCCCGATCACCGCGACGGTGTGCCGGTCAGGCTCACCCCCGAGCCGCCGCGCCTTGGCGATGCCGTCGGCCCACGACAGCGAGGTGGAGGCGTGGGAGTTCTCGACGACGTCGTGGTCGGACTCGGTCCGGCTGGGGTAGCCGGACAGCCCGCCCTGCTTCTTGAGCTTGGTGAAGTCGTGCCGACCGGTCAGCAGCTTGTGGACGTAGCCCTGGTGGCCGGTGTCGAAGACGATCGTGTCCCGGGGGGAGTCGAACACCCGGTGCAGCGCGATGGACAGCTCGACCACGCCCAGGTTGGGGCCCAGGTGTCCGCCGGTCTTGCAGACCGCGTCGACCAGGAAGGTCCGGATCTCCTGCGCCAGCGGTGCCAGCTGGGACGCCGACAGCGACTTGAGGTCCTCCGGGCTGTTGATGGTCTCCAGCACACCCACGATCCTGTTCGTCCTTCCCCAGACGGAGCTGTCACGCGGCTCCTGGGACGTCGCCGCTGGCATCTCGCCCGAGTCTAGGTGCTCAGGTGCCCGGTGCCACCCGGGCCGCGCCGCCACGCACGACGCGGCCGCGTCAGTCGCGGGAGGCCTGCTCCAGCAGCCGGGCCACCTCGCCGTAGGCGTCCAGCAGCATCGGCACCCGGCCGCGGAGCCGACCTCGCCGCGCAGCGAGAGCGCGGTCGTCGGGTCCAGCACCGGCGGCAGTTGCGCCGGGTCGACGCCGGCGAGGTCCGCGGCGACGGCGCTCCACCGGTCCGTCCCCAGCTGCAGCAGCCCGCTGCCGGATGCCGAGGACAGCTCGGTGACCAGCCGACCGGTGAGCGACCACAGCACCCAGGCCTTCAGGCCGACCCAGTGCCGGGCCGCGGCGCACAGGCCCGGTTCGTGGCGGGCGAACCACATCAGCTTGGTCAACGGCGACATCGGGTGCACGGGGGTGCCGGTCTGCCGGCGCAGCACCTCGGCCTGGCCGCCCTCGCGCAGGGTGCGGACCTGCTCGGCGGAGCGGCTGTCCGCCCACGTCACGAGCGGGGTCAGCGGGCGGTGCGCACCGTCGAGCGCGAGGAGGCCGTGCATCGCGGTGCCCACGGACAGGGCCAGCACCCGCCGTCCGGCCAGGCCCGAGACGCACTCCGCGAGCGCCGCCCGCAGCGCCGCGACGACGACGTCGGGGTCCTGCACCTGCCAGCCCGGGGCCGGCTGGAGCAGCGGGTACTCGCGGACTGCGCGGCGCCGTTCCCCCGTGCCCACGCCGAAGGCGACCACCTTGACCGCCGTGGTGCCCACGTCGACCCCGAGGACCACGCCCTCCCTGGCACGGCCGCCGCGGGCCGCGCCGGGACGGGTCACTGCTCGAGCTCGGTGACGTGGGCGAGCACCGCCGCGACGACGCGGTCATCGGCGCCCAGACCCCGGTCCAGCCGGCCAAGCACGGCACGGACCGCCCGCTCCGGCTCCCCCTCGGCCAGCGGCCGGACCTCGCCCGCCCGGGCGTCCTTCACGGGCGCCCCGGCTCCCCGCAGGTGCCGGACCCATGCCGCCAGGATGCGCGTCGCGCCGTCCGGCACCCGCCCCTGCTCGAGCTCGGCCCGGAGCACCGGGAGGACGCGCGCCGGGATCTTCTGGCTGCCGTCGGTGGCGATCTGCGCCAGCGCGTGCCGGATCGCCGGGTTGCCGAACCGCTCCAGCAGCGCCGAGCGGTA
>DASSKF010000120.1:0-7175 GCA_035690725.1 Segeticoccus sp. | reverse complement strand
CGCTTGGCGACGTCCTGCCCCACGACGTACTGCTCGAGGAAGTCGTAGATCTCGCGGGGCTTGGGCAGCGTCTCCAGCCCGAGCTCCGAGCCCTCGGCGAGCTCCTCCTCGATGATCTCGTTGCACAGGTCGATGCACTCGTCGCAGATGTAGACCCCCGGGCCGGCGATGAGCTTCTTGACCTGCTTCTGGCTCTTGCCGCAGAAGGAGCACTTCAGCAGGTCGCCGCCGTCTGTCATGCGTGCCACCGGGTGGTCCCTTCGCCTGTTGATAGCTGGTCGGTTGCTGGTCGGGGTCGTCGGGCGACGCTACCGCGTGTGCCGGGCCGGCAACGGGATCGCCGCGGACGAGGACTGCACGAGTTCATTGAAGTCGCTCCGGGCGCCGAGGTCACGCGTGTACGCCGACAGCGGACAACACGCCGGACCCCGACACCCGGGAGCGACACGCCGGCCTCACTCCTCCAGGGACGCCTTGCGGCTGCCGAGCACGTCGTCGATCAGGCCGTACTCCTTGGCGTCCTCGGCGGTCAGGATCTTGTCCCGCTCGATGTCCTGGCGGACCTGCTCCACCGAGCGGCCGGTGTGCTTGGAGATCGTCTCCTCCAGCCACTCACGCATCCGCATGACCTCGTTGGCCTGGATCTCCAGGTCGCTGGCCATGCCGCCGCCGGCCTCCATCGCCGGCTGGTGGATGAGGATGCGCGCGTTCGGCAGGGCGAAGCGCTTGCCCGGGGCACCCGCGCCCAGCAGCACCGCTCCCGCCGAGGCGGCCTGGCCGATCACGAAGGTCTGCACGTCGGGCCGGACGTACTGCATCGTGTCGTAGATCGCGGTCAGCGCCGTGAACGAGCCGCCGGGGGTGTTGATGTACATGAGGATGTCGCGGTCCGGGTCCTGCGACTCCAGCACGATGAGCTGGGCGATGATGTCGTCCGCGGAGGCGTCGTCGATCTGGACGCCCGCGAAGATGATCCGGTCCTCGAACAGCTTGGTGTAGGGATCGGTCCGCTTCATCCCGTAGGAGGTGCGCTCCTCGAACTGCGGCAGGATGTAGCGGCTGGACGGCGCGGGCGGCTGGGCGCTGTGGAGGCGACCGGCGCCGGGAAGCTGCGGGCCGCCATACGGGCTGTTGGTCTTGCTGGTCATCGGCACTCTCTCCAAGTTCGTCGGTCCGTCGGTATGGCGGGTGGTCACGTGCCCGTGCCGCCGCCGCCCTCGGCGCGCTGTGCGTGCTCGTAGACGTGGTCGATGAAGCCGTACTCGTGCGCTTCCTGCGCGGTGAACCAGCGGTCGCGGTCGGAGTCCTTGTTGATCTGCTCGACGGTCTGCCCGGTCCGCTCGGCCGTGATCTCGGCGAGCTGCTGCTTGATGTGCAGCAGCTGCTCGGCCTGGATCTTGATGTCCGAGGCGGTGCCACCGAGGCCGCCGGAGGGCTGGTGCATCATGATCCGCGCGTGCGGGGTGGCGTAGCGCTTGCCCTTCGCGCCGGCGGCGAGGAGGAACTGCCCCATCGAGGCGGCCAGCCCCATCGCGACGGTGCACACGTCGTTGGGCACCCACTGCATCGTGTCGAAGATGGCCATGCCGGCCGTCCCCGAGCCGCCCGGGGAGTTGATGTAGAGCCAGATGTCCTTCTCCGGGTCCTCGGCCGCGAGCAGGAGCAGCTGGGCGCAGATCGTGTTCGCGTTCTCGTCACGCACCTCCGAGCCCAGGAAGATGATCCGCTCCCGGAGCAGGCGGTTGTAGATCTGGTCGTCCAGCCCGCCGACCGGCAGATCGGCCATGCCGGTCGCGGCGGTGATCTCGCTGGGGTTGCTCACCTGAGTCTCCCTTTCTGCGGCGATCGGCTGCGCGGTCGCATGCTCGCGCCGGGCCCGACCGCCCAACCTGTGGTCCCGTCCGGGGTGCTCCCGGACCCTGTCGTCGACCCTAACGCCCGGTGTCCCGGCAGACGTCCCGTGCCGGGCCGGTGTTCGCCCTGAGCGCACTCGCGAGTCCTGGCGGGGTCGCGGCGGGGCGTGCCGGGTGCAGGCAGGTGCCGCACGGACACCAGTGCCCCGTTCCGCGGGCGGAACGGGGCACTGGTGTCGGGGGTGTCGGGAAGGGGGCCGGTCAGGCCTTCGCCTCCTCGGCGTCCCCGGAGGCCTCCTCGGCCGCGGCGTCGGTGGTGTCGGGCTCGTCCGCCTGGTCGGTGCCGGGCTCGTCGGCCTCGTCCGTGTCGTCCGTGTCCCCCGTGTCCTCCCCGTCCTCGTTGAGGGCGTTGAGGTCGACGACGTTGCCGTCGGTGTCGACGACCTCGGCCTGCTCGAGCACGGTGGCGAGGGCCTTGCGCCGGCCCACCTCGGCGACCATGGCGGGCACCTGACCCTGTTGGTCGACGACCTGGGCGAACTGGTTCGGGTCCATGCCGTACTGCTGGGCCGTCATCACGAGGTACTCGACGAGCTCCTGCTGGCTGACGTTGACGTCCTCCTTCTCGACGATCGCGTCGAGGAGGAACTGGGCCTGCAGCGCCTTGCGGGTGTTGGTGTCGACCTCGGCGCGGTGCTCGTCGTCGTCGACCCGGTCCTCGTTCTCGAGGTGGCTGTCGACCTCGGCCTTCACGACGGAGTCCGGCACGGGGATGTCCGTCGCCTCGAGCATCTGGTCGAGGACCTTGTCGCGGGCCTGGACGCCCTGCTCGAACTTCTTGGCCTGCTCGGCCTGCGCCCGCAAATCCTCCCGCAGCTCGTCCACGGTGTCGAACTCGGAGGCGAGCTGCGCGAACTCGTCGTCGACCTCCGGCAGGATCCGCTCCTTGACCGACTCCACGGTGACGGTCACGTCGGCGTTCTCGCCCTCGTGGTCACCGCCGGCCAGCGGGGCGCTGAAGTTCTTCGTCTCGCCGGCCTCCATGCCCGCGAGCGCCTCGTCGAGGCCGTCGAGCATCGTGCCGGAGCCGATCTCGTAGGAGACCCCGGTGACCGAGTCGATCTCCTCGTCCCCCAGCGTCGCGGACAGGTCGATCGACACGAAGTCGCCGTCCTGCGCGGCGCGCTCGACGCCGGTCAGGGTGCCGAACCGCTGGCGCAGCTCGGTCATCCGCTCCTCGACGTCCTCATCGGTGGTCTCGACCGGGTCGACCTCGACCTTGAGCTCGCCGTAGTCGGGCAGCGTCACCTCCGGCCGCACGTCGACCTCGACGCTGAACTTCAGCTGCTGGCCGTCCTCGGCCGGCACGTCGGTGACGTCGACCTCGGGCTGGCCCATCGGGCGCACCTGCTGCTCCTCGACGGCCTGGCCGTAGAACTGCGGGAGGGCGTTGTTGATGGCCTCCTGCAGCACCGCGCCCTTGCCGACGCGCTGGTCGATGATGCGGGCGGGCACCTTGCCCTTGCGGAACCCCGGCACGTTGATCTGGTTGCTGATCTCCTTGTACGCCTCGTCCAGGCTCGGCTTGAGCTCGTCGAACGGGACCTCCACGGTCAGCTTGACCCGGGTCGGGTTGAGGGTCTCGACGGCACTCTTCACTGCGGGGTCACTCCAAGCCTTGAGGGGAAAGATGCGGCGGGTCGGCGCGCCCGGTCACGACCTGGCGATCCCGCGGGCACGCAACGCTCCGACCCATGCTATCGGCCGAGGGCGGATCCTCCGAACCGAGCACGCTGGCCTCGGTCGGGGTAGCCGGATTCGAACCGGCGGCCTTCCGCTCCCAAAGCGGACGCGCTACCAAGCTGCGCCATACCCCGTCCCCCGCCGGGGACCGCCACCCGAGCACGGCGTCCCCTGCCGGGGGCAGGTGTCGCGCGGAGGTGATTTCAGTTCCGGTGGAAGCGGGCACTACGCTATCTGCTCGCACCGCTGTCACCGACGGCGTGCCTGCGGGTGTAGCTCAATGGTAGAGCCCCAGTCTTCCAAACTGGCTACGCGAGTTCGATTCTCGTCACCCGCTCCACCGGGTTCGCCCTCCCTGCCGACTCGGCCGCCTGCCCGATCGGCCCGTCTTCCGGGACGCCGGCCACCGTTGCCCTCCGGCACGCCTCATCACCGTGTGCCAAGGTGGAGGAGTCCCGCCGGCTCCGGCCGGCACCTCGAGAAGAGGAGACTCCCGCGATGGGTTTCATGGATGACATGAAGGACAAGGCCCAGGACGCCACCGACGAGCACGGTGAGCGGATCGGACAGGGCATCGACAAGGGCGGCGACTTCGTCGACGAGAAGACCGGTGGCCAGCACGGCGACCAGATCGACTCCGGCGGCGAGAAGCTGAAGGACGGCCTGGACGGGCTCGACGGCCAGAACGACGACATCGGGGGCGGCGGCGAGGGCGGGGGCCAGAACGCCGAGAGCTGAGCACAGGAGTGGCACGGGCCCGGGAGCGATCCCGGGCCTGTGCTGCGTCTGCGGGAGGGCCGAGGCAGGACAGGGTCTGGGGAGGACCGGGTCAGGTGCGCCAGACGACGACCACGGCGCGGTCGTCGGTCTCGCCGGCGACGGCAGCTCCGCAGATGCGCTCGGCGGATCCGCTGAACCCGTAGCCCACGTGGCGCTCCGCCTCCCCGAGCATCCCGTCGATGCCGACCTCGAGGTCGCGGTCCCGGCGCTCGATCACCCCGTCGGTGTAGACGACCAGCGCGTCACCGGGCTCCAGCGTCCCTCGCTGCATCGGGAACTCCGCCTGGGAGATCACCCCCAGCAGCGGGCCGTGCTGCTGGCCGAGCACCGCCCATCGTCCGGACCCGACCTGGTACTGCACGGCCGGGGGGTGACCTGCACTCGCGACCGCGAACTCGCCCGTCGTGAGGTCGATGGTGACGTGGATCGCGGTGGCGAAGCCCTCCGGCCAGTCCTGGCGGAGCAGGTAGGCGTTCGCCGCCGGGAGGAACTCCTGCGGGTCCATCGCCCCCAACAGCCCCCCGAACGCACCGGACAGCAGCAGTGACCGGGTGCCGGCGCCCACACCCTTGCCGGAGACGTCGAAGAGCGCCACCTCGAGGCGGTCCACCCCATCGGTGCGGGTGCGGTCAGCGACGACGAAGTCGCCGGAGAACGCGTCGCCGTGCGCCGGGTGCAGGGCGGTCTCCGCGTGCCAGGAGGAGGGCAGCGGCGGCAGCTCGCCGTGCACCCGCAGCCGGTCCCGCAGGTCCACCAGCATCGTCTCGCCCAGTGTCCCCTGCACGCCGAAACGGGCGCGGCTGCGCGCGATCCAGACCACCATGGCGACCACGAGCACGAAGGCGACGGCCGCCCCGATGACGCTCGTCCGCTCGGCGCCGCGGATGACGGCGAGCACCGCCGTCACCGGGAAGCAGACGCAGAGGACGGCGAGGACCAGCCGCATCTCGGCGGCCGAGAGGAACAGGCCGGCCGCCACCGCCAGGGGGACGAAGCTCGCCCACGGGAACCAGTCCGGCTTGAGGACGATCCCCCACGAGACGACGCCCGCGAGGACGATGAGGATCGGCGCGACCGGCAGCCGCGGTCGGGGGCGCGACCGCTGGGCACGCGTCATCGGCGGGCCCTGCCGACGACGCGCGAGCACTGCAGCCGGACTCGCCATGGCGCCGAGGGTACTGAGGTTCGCGCCACGTGAGCCCTGTCTTTACCGAGTTCTTAACCGCGACCGGGCCACTGCGGTCACCGGTGCTCGGCGGGGAGCGTGCCGTCCTTCTCGTAGCGGGCGATCATCGCCAGCCGGCGGGCGTGCCGCTCCTCCTCGCTGAACGCGGTCGACAGGAAGGTCTCGACCATCGCCTTCGCCTCGTCCGCCGAGTTCATCCGGGCGCCGATCGAGATCACCCGGGCGTCGTTGTGCTCCCGCGCGAGACGGGCCAGCTCGGTGCTGTAGCACAGCGCCGCGCGCAGGCCCCGGACCTTGTTGGCGGCGATCTGCTCGCCGTTGCCCGAGCCACCGAGGACCACGCCGAACGACGCGTCGTCCCCGGCCACCGCCTCGGCCGCGCGCAGCACCGCGACCGGGTAGTCGTCCTCCGGGTCGAAGTGGTCGGGGCCGTGGTCCACGACCTCGTGCCCGGCGTCGCGCAGGTGCCGCACGAGCTCGACCTGGAGCTCGTATGACGCGTGGTCGCCGCCGATGTGTACGCGCATCTGGGTTCCTTCGGTGGAGAGTCGGTCGGACGGTCCGGTGCCCGAGCCGGGCGTCAGCTGAAGTCGGGGCCCTTCTCGCGGCTGCGCTTGAGCTCGTAGAACCCGGGGGTGCCGGCGACGAGGACACAGCCGTCCCAGAGGCGGCCTGCCTGCTCCCCCTTCGGTGCCGGGGTGACGACAGGGCCGAAGAACGCCACGTCGCCGACCGAGACGACCGGGGTGCCGACGTCGTCGCCGACGAGGTCGATGGCCCGCTGGTGGCTGGCACGCAGCCGGTCGTCCACCTCGTCGGAGTCGGCGTAGCGGGCGAGCTCGTCCGGCAGCCCGACCTCCTCGAGCGACTCCTTGACCACCTGCTGCCGGTCGTCCATGCCCTGCAGGTGGATCCGGGTCCCCATCGCGTCGTACAGCTGCTTGACCACGTCGTTCCCGTGCTCGCGGGCGGCGGCGATGATCACGCGAACCGGGCCCCAGGAGCGGTCCATCAGGTCGCGGTAGTCCTCCGGCAGGTCGCGCCCCTCGTTGAGGACGGACAGGCTCATCACCGACCAGGTAACGTGCACGTCGCGAACCTGCTCGACCTCCATCAGCCAGCGGGAGGTCATCCACGCCCACGGGCACGCGGGGTCGAACCACATCTCGACGCGGGAGCCGCCGCCGGGGGCGGCTCCGGTGTCGTCGACGGGCTGCGGGGACGTGCTGGGTGCTGTTTCGCTCACCCCTCCATCCTGCAGCACGCCCGTGCGAAGATGGCGGGCGACCCTCTTCCCCCTGCCCCAGGAGATCGGCCTTGCCCGGCAAGAACCTCACCCGCGCCGAGGCGCGCGAGCGCGGTGACCTGCTCACCGTCTCGTCCTACGACGTCACCCTCGACCTCACGACCGGTCCCACCGCGTTCCGGACCACCTCCACCGTGCGCTTCGAGGCCGCCGAGGAGGGGGCAGAGACGTTCATCGACCTCATCGCGGAGTCGGTCCGCTCCATCACCCTCAACGGCACCGCCCTGGACCCGTCGACCCACTTCGACGGGGCGCGGGTGCGCCTGCCCGGCCTGCAGGGCAGCAACGAGCTCGTCGTCGACGCCGA
>DASSKF010000119.1:0-3405 GCA_035690725.1 Segeticoccus sp. | reverse complement strand
AACGCCCGAGGTCCCTCGCGCAACGCGTGTCCGGTGGGGGGTCAGGCGAGGCGGGTGAGCCAGCCGTGGGCGTCCTCAGCGCGGCCGTACTGGATGTCGAGCAGCGCCTGCCGGATCTTCAGGGCGGTGGGGTTGCCGTCGGCGCCCATGGTGACCTCGCCGCCGTCCCACGCGAGCCGGCCGACGGGCGTGACCACCGCCGCGGTGCCGCACGCGAAGACCTCGCTGATCTCGCCGGTGCGGGCGCCCTCGCGCCACTCCTCGATCGAGATGCGCTGCTCCTCCACCGACAGCCCCAGGTCCTTGGCCAGCTCGAGGATCGAGGACCGGGTGACGCCCTCGAGGATGCTGCCGGTCAGCTCGGGGGTGACGAGGCGGCCGTCACGGTGGACGAAGTAGAGGTTCATGCCACCGAGCTCCTCGACCCACGTGTGCTGGGAGCCGTCGAGGAAGGCCACCTGCTCACAGCCGTGCTCAGCGGCCTCGATCTGCGCGGCCAGGCTCGCGGCGTAGTTGCCCCCGCACTTGGCGGCGCCGGTGCCGCCCTCGGCCGCCCGGGTGTAGTTGGTGGACAGCCAGATCGAGACCGGGTTGACGCCGCCCTTGAAGTACGGGCCCGCGGGTGAGGCGATGACCGAGTAGGTCACCTCCGCCGCTGGACGCACGCCGAGGAAGGCCTCGGAGGCGAACATGAAGGGCCGCAGGTAGAGGCTCGCCTCGCCCGCGTCGCCGCTCGGCACCCAGTCACGGTCGGCGTCGACGAGCGCCTTGAGCGAGTCCACGAAGTCGTCGGCCGGCAGCTCGGGCAGCGCGAGCCGGCGGGCACTGCGCTGGAACCGGGCGGCGTTCGCCTCGGGGCGGAACGTCCAGATCGACCCGTCGGCGTGCCGGTAGGCCTTCATGCCCTCGAAGATCTCCTGCGCGTAGTGCAGGACGGCCGCCGAGGGATCGAGCGACATCGGCCCGTATGCCGTCACGCGCCCGTCGTGCCAGCCCTCACCCCTGGTCCACGTCGCCCGGACCATGTGGTCGGTGAAGTGCTTGCCGAAGCCCGGGTCGTCGAGGATGGCCTCGCGCCGTTCGGCGGGCACGGGGTCGCTGCGCCGCTGCAGCGGGAACGACAGGGACATGGGCTCCTCCAGAAAGCGCGTCGTGGTCTGACCTGCAGGCTAGCGCCGGTGGCTCCACGGGGAGCGCCTGGGCGTGGATGGGGCCGCCCCGGGTCTGGGAGGAGGGGAGCCGCCGAGGTCGATCAGCGTTTCTTTGGGACGTTTGCGCTGCGGGAGCAGCGCAAACGTCCCAAAGAAACGCAGCCGAGGGGCCGCTCAGGAGACGCGGGCGGCGATCGCGTCACCGATCTCGCTGGTGCTCCGCCAGCCGGCAGCGGGTCCGCCAGCCGCAGCCGCCTGCGTCCCGTCGACGCCTGCGCGCTCGGCGAGGTCGGCGGCGACGGCCTGCTCGACCCGCTGGGCCTCCGCGGGGCGCCCGAGGTGGTCGAGCAGGAGCGCGACCGACAGGATCGTGGCGGCGGGGTCGGCCATCCCCGTCCCGGCGATGTCGGGAGCGGAGCCGTGCACCGGCTCGAACATGCTGGGCGCGGTGCGGTCCGGGTTGACGTTGCCGGAGGCGGCGAGGCCGATTCCGCCGGTCACCGCCGCCGCGAGGTCGGTGATGATGTCGCCGAACAGGTTGTCGGTGACGATGACGTCGAAGCGGCCCGGGTCGGTGGTGAGGAAGATTGTCGCGGCGTCCACGTGCTGGTAGGCGGTGGTGACCTCGGGGAACTCGGCCCCGACGTCCTCGACCGTGCGCCGCCACAGGTGGCCGGCGTGGCTGAGCACGTTGTGCTTGTGCACGAGGGTGAGGTGCCGGCGCGGTCGCGCCTGGGCGCGGGCGAACGCGTCCCGGACGACCCGCTCCACGCCGTAGCGCGTGTTGACGCTGACCTCGGTGGCGATCTCCGCGGGGGTGCCCTGGCGCAGCACACCGCCGTTCCCGGCATACGGGCCCTCCGTGCCCTCGCGCACGACGACGAAGTCGATGCCGTCGGGGGCGACTCGCGCCACGTCGAGCGGGCTCGCGACGCCGGGGTAGAGCCGGCCCGGGCGGAGGTTGACGTAGTGGTCCAGGGCGAAGCGCAGGCGCAGCAGGAGGCCGCGCTCGAGCACGCCGCTCGGCACGCCGGGGTCGCCGACGGCCCCGAGCAGGATGGCGTCGTGGCCGCGCAGCTCCTCGAGCACGGAGTCGGGCAGCGTCTCCCCCGTCGCGTGCCACCGGCGGGCACCCAGGTCGTACTCCGTGGTCGTCACCTTGGGGCCGCCGCTCGTGACGGCAGAGAGCACCTTCAGCCCCTCGGCGACCACCTCGGGGCCGATCCCGTCGCCGCCGATGACGGCGAGGTCGACCGTGTCGCTCGTGGTCGGGGCGGTGCGAGTGCCCGGTGCGGTGCTCATGCTGGCGAGCCTAGGTCCGGTGCCCGAATCCCGGGACGCGCTTCTCACATCACGGACCCGGGGCTCCGTCGGTTGCTGAGCTCTCGCGGTTGCCTGGAGCACGAGCCGCTCAGCAACGAGCCGACGGGGGACGCCGCGAGCGCCGGGCCACACGCGAGCGGCCCGCCCCCGCTTCCGGGGACGGGCCGCTCGACGGTGTCGCTGACTCAGTCGCGCAGGTCCATCGACTCCTGCAACGCCCGACGCGCCTCTTGCTGCTCTTCGCTCATGGTGCTCAGTCCTTCGTCTGTGCCGGCCCTGGAGACAGGTCCCGGCGATCACGCTGGGTGGGTGGAATCCCGGGACCGTTGGAGGTGGTGGAACGGTCCGGTCAGCGGGGTACGCGGGATCTCCGCGACGGGGTGCTGACCTAGGAGATCCCGTCGCGGCTCCGAAGGATGAGGAACTGCCGCGTCACGACACCCAGACTACGGCCACCGGTCCGGGGTCCGGAACAGAAATCCCAGATCCTGAGACGGATCTCGTCCGTGATCCGGGCCACACCACGGAGGGGTCAGCGGGCGGCGCTGCCCTCGGTGTAGTCGGCGTCGGTCGGCTTGATCCAGCTCATCAGCCCGCGCAGCTCGCGCCCGGTTGTCTCGATCGGGTGCCCGGCCGCCTTCTCCCGCAACGCCTTGAACTCCGGCGCGCCGGCATCCTGGTCGTCGATGAAGCGCTGGGCGAAGGAGCCGTTGCGGATGTCGGCCAGGACGGCCTTCATGTTCTCCTTCACGTGCTCGTCGATGACGCGCGGACCGGAGACGTAGTCGCCGTACTCGGCCGTGTCGGAGATCGACCAGCGCTGCTTGCTGATGCCGCCCTCGTACATGAGGTCCACGATCAGCTTGAGCTCGTGCAGGCACTCGAAGTAGGCGATCTCCGGCTGGTAGCCGGCCTCGGTGAGCACCTCGAA
>DASSKF010000118.1:0-35109 GCA_035690725.1 Segeticoccus sp. | reverse complement strand
CCCGTGACCGAGCGCCGTTCGCGTGGGCCAGCGCCGTTCTCGTCACCGAGCGACCCGACGGACCCTGGTGCTCGCGTCAGTGGTCGAGCACGGCCCGGAGGAACTTCTGCGTGCGCTCCTCGTGCGGGTTCTTGAAGATCTGGTCCGGCGGCCCGCTCTCGACGGCGACGCCCTGGTCGAACATCACGACCCGGTCGGAGATCTCGGCGGCGAAGCGCATCTCGTGGGTGACCATGAGCATCGTCATGTCGCTGGTGGTGGCCAGCTCCCGGATCACCTCGAGGACCTCGCCGATGAGCTCGGGGTCCAGCGCCGACGTGGGCTCGTCGAAGAGCATGACCTTCGGCCGCATGGCCATCGCCCGGGCGATCGCGACCCGCTGCTGCTGCCCGCCGGACAGCTGGACCGGCTTGTGGTTCAGGTGCTTGGACAGGCCCACCAGACCGAGCAGCTCCTCGGCGCGGCCCTCGGCCTCGTCCTTCGACAGCTTCAGGACCTTCAGCGGCGCCTCGACGACGTTCTCCATGGCGGTCATGTGGGGGAACAGGTTGAACGACTGGAAGACCATGCCGACGTTGCGCCGGGCAGCCCGCATCTCCTTGGTCTCCTTGGCCCGACCACCTCGGCGCACGTCCCACAGCGTGCCGCCGTCGACGGTGACGACGCCCTCGTCCGGGGTCTCGAGGGTCATCAGGATGCGCAGGATGGTGGTCTTGCCGGATCCGGAGGGCCCGATGATGCACACCTTCTCGCCCGCGCCCACCTCGAAGTTGAGGGAGCGGAGCACGTGGTTGTCACCCCAGGACTTGCTGACGTCCTGGAAGGTGATCATCGTGTCGCGCGAGGCCGCCCGTCCCGAGCGCGAAGCGGTGGCCAGGTCCGTGTCCGGGCGGTTCTGCACGTTCTCAGCGGGAGATGACAAGGCGACGCTCCAGGAGTCGGATGAGCAGGGAGGCCGCCATGCTGACCGTGAGGTACATCAGGGCGGCGATGGTGAGGGGCTCGAGGTAGCGGTAGGTGCTGGACGTGATCGCGTCCACGTGCCCCATCAGCTCGTAGATCGTGATGGCGAACAGGATCGCGGAGTCCTTGAACATCTGGACCAGGTAGTTGCCGAGCATCGGCACGACCGACCGGATGGCCTGGGGGAGGACGACCCGGAACCAGGTGCGGGCCCTCGGCATGGACAGGGCCGTGGCCGCCTCCCACTGGCCGGCCGGTACGTCGTTGACGCCGGCCCGGTAGACCTCCGCGGTGTAGGCGCTGTAGTTGATGCCGATGACCGCGATGCCCGTGACCAGCGCCGGGAACTTGATGCCGAAGCTCGGCAGGGCGAAGAACGCGAGGTAGGCCTGCACGAGCAGCGGTGTGCCGCGGACGAACTGGACGTAGAAGCCGAACAGCTGCGACACGACCGGGATGCGCGAGAAGCGCACGATGGCGACGAACAGGCCCAGCACGAGGGCGATGGCCGTGCCGATCAGGGTGATCTGGATCGTGAGCCAGAGCCCCTGGAAGAGATCCGGCAAGAGGGACAGGGCGAACTCGTTGTCCCAGCTGATGAGGGAGTCCGTGGGCATCATACGGCCCCCTCGGTGGCCGGCCGCATACCGGCCGCCCGGAAGATCGATCGGGACGGGCGGTTTATGTCGAAGCGCCGCTCCAGCCACCGGCTCAGCAGCGCGATCAGCTGGGACAGGATGAAGTACAGCACGAGCAGCGTCAGGAAGACGGTCAGCGTCTCACCGAAGGAGGAGCGGATGAAGCCGCCGGAGAAGGTGAGCTCCCGCACGCCGATGAAGGACAGCAGCGAGCTGTTCTTCAGCAGGTCGACCATGACATTGCCGAAGGGCGGCAGCATCGCCGGGATCGACTGCGGGAGGAGGACGCGGCGCATGCGCAGCGTCTTGCCCATGCTCAGCGCGATGCCGGCCTCGTTCTGGCCGGCGGTGCGGCCGACGATGGCACCGCGGACGATCTCGGCCGCGTAGGCGCCCTCGTTGAGCCCGATCGCGAGGACACCGGCGAACACAGGCGCCAGCTGGACGCCGAAGGCGGGCAGCGCGTAGTAGAAGAAGAACAGCTGGACCACGAGCGATGTCCCGCGGAAGAGCTCGATGAAGAACACGGACACCCCACGCACGAGGGCGTGCTGGGAGAGCCGCCCCAGGCCGGCCACGAAGGCGGTGACCAGGGCCAGGGCGATCCCGAGGACCGTCACCAGCAGGGTGAACTGCAGCCCGTGCCACAGGACCGTGGCGGAGTAGTTGATGAACTCTGAAGACATGACGGATCAGACGTGTCGGCAGCAGCCGACCGTCAGCCCTCGTTCTGGCACAGCTCCTTGGCGGTCACACCCTTGACCGCCTTGGGGTCGAAGCCCCACTTGGTGAGGATCTTGGCGAACTCGTCGGTCTCCTTGAACTTCGCGAGCTCCCCGTTGTAGGTGTCGAGGAACGACTTGTCGCTCTGCCGGAAGGCCGCACCCGAGCCGGTCTTCGGTGCGTCCTCGACCGGCGGGGTGACCTCGAGGCCCTTCTCGTCCTCGGCCAGCGCCCGCAGGGACAGCGTCGGAAGGAAGAACGCGTCGGCACGCCCGGCCAGGACCGCCTCGACGCCGCTGCGGTTGTCGTTGATGCGGACCAGCTGGCTGTCCGGGACCTTCGCCTCCTGCAGGATGCCCTCCTCGAACCCGCCCGGGAGGACGATGATCTTCAGGTCCGGGTTGTCCTTGACGTCCTGCACGCTGGTGATGCCGGCTGGGTTGCCCTTCTCCACGCCGAAGGACTCGGTCGAGACGATCACCGGCTCGGAGTAGAGGACCTCGGCGCAGCGGGACTGCTTCATGAACAGGCCGGCCGTGATGGCGTCCCAGCGGTTCGCCTTCAGGCCGGGGATCATCCCGTTGTAGGGAGTGATGATGCCCTGGATGTCCGGGATCCCCAGCCGCTTCACGACCGCCCGGAAGACGTCCGGCTCACAGCCGGTCACCGTGCCGTCCGCCGTCACCTTCGTGTACGGCGGCTCGTTCGCGATCCCCACCCGCAGGTAGCCCTGCTTCTTGCCCTTGGCGAGCAGGTCGGCCGCACTCCCCGTGGACCCGCCGGTACCCCCAGCATTGGCGGCCGGCGGCTTCTCCGCCGAGCTGCACCCGGACAGCCAGGCTGCCGCCGGCGCCACGATGGCGGCGGCTCCCAAGCCCCTGATCATGGTCCTGCGGCTGATCTCGCTGGTCATCTCGTTCGCTCCATCTCGGTCGGCGTCTGAGGACGGCCGCGCGCACAGCGTCGCCCCGCGTAATGGCAAGCGAACTTAAAGAGACTCTTGTCGATTGTCAACAATCGTCACGGTTTCGTAATCGTGCCCGTCGACCCCAGCGACCGTAGTGGATGCGGGCCGGGACGGGGAACCGTGCGCCGCCCGCCGTGCGGCCCCGCGGCGTGTCGCCGCCTATCCTCGTCGGTGTGCCCGAGCCCTCCCCACCGTCGCGCCGTGCCCGTGGGCGCCGTGGCAACCGGGACCGCAGACCGCGCCCGCGTCGCCCCCGGGAGGGTGCGGAGGCGCGGGCAGCCCGTATGGCGCGGCGCCGCGCCGCGGTGCCGACGGTCACCTACCCGCAGCACCTCCCGGTCGTCGACCGGAGGGAGGACATCGCCGCCGCCATCCGCGACCACCAGGTCGTCGTCATCGCGGGCGAGACCGGCTCGGGCAAGACGACCCAGATCCCGAAGATCTGCCTCGAGCTCGGCCGGGGCATCGAGGGGACGATCGGGCACACCCAGCCCCGCCGCATCGCCGCGCGGTCGGTCGCCGAGCGGCTCTGCGAGGAGCTCGGGGTCGAGCTGGGCGGGGCGGTCGGCTACCAGGTCCGGTTCACCGACGAGGCCACACGCGACACCCTCGTCAAGGTGATGACCGACGGCATCCTGCTGTCGGAGATGCAGCGGGACCGGGACCTGCGCCGCTATGACACCCTCATCATCGACGAGGCGCACGAGCGCAGCCTCAACATCGACTTCATCCTCGGCTACCTCAAGCAGCTGCTGCCGCGGCGTCCCGACCTCAAGGTCATCATCACGAGCGCGACCATCGACCCCGAGCGGTTCGCGAACCACTTCGCGGCCCACGGGAAGTTGGCGCCGGTCATCGAGGTGTCCGGGCGCACCTACCCGGTCGAGGTCCGCTACCGCCCGCTCGTGCGGGAGGCACGAGGCCGGGAGGACGAGCCCGCGGAGGTCGACCAGGTCACCGGCATCGTCGAGGCGGTCGAGGAGCTCTGGACCGAGAACCGCGGCGACGGTGGCGGCCAGGACATACTCGTCTTCCTGTCCGGTGAGCGCGAGATCCGCGACGCCGCCGAGGCGCTCACCGGGCTGCAGCTGCCCGGCACCGAGGTGCTCCCGCTCTACGGACGGCTCTCGGCGGCCGAGCAGCACCGCGTCTTCACCCGGCACGGCGGACGGCGGATCGTCCTCGCGACCAACGTCGCCGAGACGTCACTCACGGTGCCGGGTATCCGCTACGTCGTCGACTCGGGCACCGCGCGCATCTCCCGCTACAGCCAGCGGCTCAAGGTCCAGCGCCTGCCGATCGAGCCGATCTCGCAGGCCAGCGCCCAGCAGCGCTCAGGCCGCTGCGGCCGCGTGGCCGACGGCATCGCGATCCGCCTCTACTCCGAGGAGGACTTCGAGAGCCGACCGGAGTTCACCGACCCGGAGATCCTGCGCACCAACCTGGCCTCGGTCATCCTGCAGATGATCTCGTTGGGGCTCGGGGAGATCCGCGACTTCCCGTTCGTCGAGCCGCCCGACTCCCGCCAGGTCGCCGACGGGGTGCGCCTGCTCGAGGAGCTGCAGTGCATCGACGCGAGGGCGACGGACCCGCGAAGGAGGCTCACGGCATACGGGAAGAGCGTCGCGCGGCTGCCGGTGGACCCGCGGCTGGCGCGGATGCTCATCGAGGCCGAGCGCAACGGCGCGCTGCGGGAGGTGCTCGTCATCGTCGCGGCGCTGTCCATCCAGGACGTGCGGGAGCGGCCGACCGAGAAGCGGGCGCAAGCCGACCAGCAGCACGCACGGTTCACGGACGAAGACAGCGACTTCATCACCCTGCTCAACCTGTGGCGCTACCTCAAGGAGCAGCAGAAGGCGTTGTCCCGCAGTGCGTTTCGCCGCATGTGCCAGCGGGAGTTCCTGCACTACCTGCGGATCCGCGAGTGGCAGGACCTGCACACCCAGCTGAAGCGGGCGTGCCAGCAGCTCGAGCTGCGGCAGGGCGACAACGACGCCTCCCCGGACGCGGTCCACCAGTCGCTCCTGGCGGGGCTGCTGTCGCACGTCGGGCTGCGGGACGCCGAGCGACGCGACTACCTGGGCGCCCGGAACGCGCACTTCGGCATCTCCCCGGGGTCGGCGCTGTTCCGCAAGCAGCCGCAGTGGGTGATGGCCGCCGAGCTGGTCGAGACCACCCGGCTGTGGGCACGGGTGAACGCGCGCACCGACCCGGCGTGGGTCGAGCGGGCGGCCCAGCACCTCGTCAAGCGCAGCTACAGCGAGCCCCACTGGGAGAAGAAGCGCGGCAGCGCCGTCGCCCTCGAGAAGGTCACCCTGTATGGCGTCCCGCTGGTCTCCGGCCGCAAGGTCGCCTACGGGCGCATCAACCCCGAGGAGGCGCGGGACATCTTCATCCGCAGCGCGCTCGTGGAGGGGGACTGGGACACCCACCACCGGTTCTTCCACGACAACCGAAAGCTGCTCGCGAAGCTCAGCGACCTGGAGGCGCGCGCCCGACGGCGCGACATCATCGTCGATGAGGAGACGCTCGTCGACTTCTACGACGAGCGGATCCCGGCGGAGGTCGTGTCGGAGCGGCACTTCGACGCCTGGTGGAAGAAGGCCCGGAAGGAGACTCCGGACCGGCTGACCTTCACCGAGGACGTGCTGGTGCGGGACGAGGCGGAGGACGTCGACGCCGACGCCTACCCCCAGCGCTGGGAGCAGGACGGCGTGGGGTTCCCCCTGAGCTACCAGTTCGAGCCGGGCACGGAGGCCGACGGCGTCACCGTCCACCTGCCCGTGGAGGTGCTCAACCAGGTCCGCGAGGAGGGCTTCGACTGGCTCGTGCCCGGGATGCGGGAGGAGCTGGCCACCGCCCTGGTCCGGGCCCTGCCCAAGCCGATCCGCAAGCAGCTGGTGCCCGCGCCGGACCGGGCCCGGGCGGCGCTGGCCGAGACCGACCCGGAGCGGGGGAGCGTCACCGAGGAGCTGGCGAGGGCGCTGCACCGGCAGGCCGGCGTGCCGGTCGGACCGGAGGACTTCGACTGGGCCAAGGTCCCTGATCACCTGCGGATGACCTTCCGGGTGGAGGACGGCCGCCGGCGACGGGTGGGGGAGGGCAAGGACCTGACCGCGCTGAAGGAGGAGCTGGCGCCGCAGGTGCGCCGGACCATGGCCCGGGCGGCCTCGTCGGTGGAGCGCACCGGACTGCGCGGCTGGGACCTCGGGACGCTGCCGGACACGTTCGAGCAGCGCGCCGGCAAGCGCACCGTCCAGGGGTTCCCGGCCCTGGTGGACCACGGGGACAGCGTGGCCGTCGAGGTGCTGGCCAGCCGGCAGGAGCGGGACGACGCGACCCGGCTCGGCATCCGCCGGCTGCTGCTGCTCGGCACCACCGTCCCGTGGAAGCGCATCCTCGGGCTGCTGACGAACAGCCAGAAGCTCGCCCTCGGGAACAACCCGCACGGCAGCGTGCCCGCCCTGCTGGAGGACTGCCTGGCGGCGGCGGTCGACTCGGTCGTCGCGGAACGCCCTGGTGCCACGGTCCGCACGCCCGAGGAGTTCGAGCAGGCACTCGCCACCGTGCGCCGGGAGGTGGTGCCCCGCGTCATCGAGCTGGTCGAGGTCGTCGCTCCCGTGCTCGACCGGGCGCGGGAGGTCGACCTGGCCCTGCGGGGCATGACGAACCCGGCCCTGGCCGGGCTGCGGGACGACCTGCGCAGCCAGCTCGGGGGCCTCGTGCACCCGGGCTTCGTCGCGGAGGTCGGCTGGCCGAGGCTCCGGGAGCTGGACCGTTACCTGCGCGGCATGCAGGAGCGGGTGGCCAAGGCCCCCGAGGACGTGGCTCGCGATCGCGACCGGGCCGCCACCGTGCACCGGGTCGAGGAGGAGTGCCGGCTGCTGCTGGCCGAGCTCACCCCGCACGAGCGGCTGGTCCCGGAGGTGCGGGAGCTGCGCTGGATGGTGGAGGAGCTGCGGGTGAGCCTGTTCGCGCAGCGTCTCGGCACGGCGTACCCGGTCTCGGAGAAGCGGATCTACAAGGCGATGGACGCCCTGGCGTGAGGGCGGCCGTGCCCGGTTGTTGTGCCGTTCGCCCACGAGATCGGCCCGGGACGCCCACAATGTTGGTCACGGGGGTCGCCGTGGGGAGGCGGCCAGCGACACGCCGAGACCGCGGTCGCCACGGTGCTCGGTGATGTCGGACCCGACTGACACACTCGGTGGCCTGCCGAGGTGAAAGGGGTGGTCCCGATGGGTGACGCGAGCTGGTTGCGCACGCAGGTCGAGCACGCCCTCGCCGAGGTGTGGGGGCCGGAGCACGTGCGCCCGGACTGCGACGGGGACTACGGGTTCCGCAGTGACACCGCGATGGGCTGGGTGCGGCTCGCCGAGGACCCGCGCGCGGACGTCACGGTGGTGGCGGTGGCGGCGCACGACGTGCGGCCGCTGAAGGCCGTGCTGCGCGAGGTCAACGAGATCAACATGGCGGCCGGGCGCGCGAAGGTGGGGCTCGACGGGGGCTGGGTGACGGTGGAGACCACCGTCGAGCCGGACCGGGTCGACGCGGAGACGCTCGACGCGGCGTGCCACCACGTGATGTCGATCGCCTCGCGGGTGGGGCCGCTGTTCGCGACGGTCCACGGCGGGCGGACACCGTTCGAGGGGGAGCAGCAGGCCGGTTAGGACTCGTCCCCGAGTCCGCGCTCGGCTCGCCGGGCCTCCTCGCTCGTGCCCTCCGGGTCCGGGTCGGTGGCCGGCGGGACCTCGCCCGGTGCGTAGTCGGCCACCCCGGCCTCGACGCGCTCACGCTCGGTGGCCTGCTCCAGGGCGTCCTCGTCCGGGCGCTCCGGCATGCCGCGGTCCGGGTCGCGGCGGCTGTGCTCGGGACGGCTGTCCTCGTCGACCTGCATCACGTCCCGGACGGTGGGGTGCGGCTCCGGGGCGGGCTCCCGTGGTGTCTGGTCCGTCATCTGCACTCCTCTCCTCGAGGTCGCGTGCGGGTGCTGGTGCTCGTGTTCACGTGCTCGCCCCGCCCCCTACCCCGTGGGCGCGCCGGGTAACCCGCCGAGGTGAACCGCTCGGTGGTCGCCGCCGGCGGACCCGGTCCCGGGGGTGGCGGCCACGCCGGCGCGCCCGGGCGGAATCGCTGTGCCACCGTTGGCGTTGGCACTGACAACGACCGGTCCCACGACCAAGGAGGACCTTGTGCGCGACCCCGCCGACCTGTTCCGCCTGGAGACGGACTGCGACCCCGGCGACCTGCACGCGTCGGTGCTGCTCGTCGCCCTCGGCGGCTTCCTCGACGCCGGCAACGCCGGTGGGCTGGCCACCCAGCACGTGCTGCAGACCCGGGAGCACCGGGTGGTGGCCTCGTTCGACGTCGACGAGCTGCTCGACTACCGCGGCCGCCGGCCGATGATGACCTTCGAGCGCGACCGCTGGACCAGCTACGACGACCCCGCCCTGCTGCTGCACCGGGTCCTGGACGCCGACGGCACGCCCTTCCTGCTGCTCACCGGGCCCGAGCCCGACTACCAGTGGGAGCGGTTCGTCGAGGCCGTCCAGCAGCTGATGCGGCTGCTCGACGTCGAGCTCACCGTCACCGTGCACGGCATCCCGATGGCCGTCCCGCACACCCGACCGCTCGGCGTGACCGCCCACGCCACCGACACCAGCCTGCTCGGCGAGCACGACGCCGTCTTCGGCAGCGTCCAGGTCCCCGGCAGCGCCGCCGCCCTGCTCGAGCTGCGCCTCGGTGAGGCAGGCCGCGACGCCTTGGGCTACGCGGTGCACGTGCCGCACTACCTGGCGCAGTCGGACTTCGCCGACGCGGCCGTCGTGGCGCTGGAGTCCGTCTCCGGCGCGACCGGCCTGCACCTGCCCATCGACGAGCTCGCCGCGACGGCCGGGCTGAACCGCGCCGAGATCGCCGCCGAGGTGGCCGACTCCGAGGAGGCGGCCGAGGTCGTCGAGGGTCTGGAGCGGCAGTACGACACCTTCATCGAGGGCAAGCGGCGCCGCAGCCTGCTCGCGACCGGGGTCAGCGACCTGCCGACCGCCGACGAGATCGGCGCCCAGTTCGAGGCGTTCCTGCAGGCCCACGAGGAGGACGAAGCGGACCGCCCGGACGGTGCCGTCGACGAGGGCCGCGACGGCGACGAGGCGCCCGGCCGCGGCGAGGACGACTGACCCGCCCTGTCCCGACGGGGCGCTGGCGACCGTGGCGGTCGGCGGCCTGCGGTCACACCCGCCGGTGCACCGTGGTGAGCGTGTAGAGCCCGTAGGCCGCCAGACCGGCGGCGACGGCGCCCAGCAGCACGACGCCGTACGGCTCCTGCTGCAGGTCGCGCAGAGCTCCGTCGAGGCCGCTGGCCTGGCGTGCGCGGTGGTGCACCGCGGCGGCCACGAACAACCCGCCGACCAGCGCGACCGCGAGCCCCTTGGCGAGGTACCCGACCACCCCGGCCGTCGTGCTCGCCGGGTTCGGTTCCCCGCTCAGGTCGCTCAGGAATCCTCGGGTGACGCCCTTGTAACCGTGGTAGACGCCCACCCCCACGACGGTCAGGCCGATCACGCCGACGAGCGCCCGGCCGCCCGGGTGCTGCAGCAGGACGGCGGTGAGCTCACGACTGCTGTGCCTGCTGTCGGACGGCTGTCCCAGCGCGAACCGCAGGCACGCGACACCGATCACGAGGTGGACCACCGCGGTGGCCGCGGACTTGGCGACGTCGAGCCAGCCGTTGTCGCGTCGTCGCCGCTTCCGGTCGCGAATCGCGTCCGCGACCTCCCAGACCGCGAACGCGAGGAACCCGACCGCCCCGAGCCACAGCACCACCTCCCCGCCGGGCGTGGACGCGATCGTCTGCAGTGCGCCGGACTGGCTCGCCTGGTGTCCGGTCGAGCCGACGGCGACCCGGAAGCCGACCCACGCGATGAGCAGGTGCAGCAGCGCGCTGACCACCATTCCGGCACGTGCCGGCCACCGCACTGCCGGGTGCTCGCTGGTCTCGTCGGCGGCGCGCTCGACTTCCTGCTCGATCTCCTGATCGACGTCGTCGCTGCCGTCCGCCCCCGAGCCGCGCTGCGGCGTCGGCGCACCCTCGCTGCCCACGAGCAGACGCTATCGGGGGCGGGTCTCCGCGGCAGCGGGAAGGCCGGGCTCAGTGTCCCTCAGTGCCCCTTCAGTGCCCCTCAGTGCCCCGCCTCGGACCAGCGGTGCACGACCGCGGTGTCCGCCACGAACCGCACCCGGTCGGATCCCGCCCACCAGCGGGCGCTCGCCCCGAGCGACCGCTCGACCACCTCGCGGGCCCGGGCGGCCTGCTCCCGACGCACGTGCACCAGCAGCTCGTCGTGCAGGCACAGCACGATCTCGGCGTCGAGGTCGCGCAACCCGGCCCGCACCGTCGCCGCCCAGGACTTGAACAGCTCGGCCGCGGCCCCCTGGATCACCGCGTTGCGCGCGAACCGCCCGCGGGCCGCCCGCAGCGCGGCGCCCTCGGCTCCCGCACCGTCCGCCCCGTCCGGTATGCCGGAGCCTCCTCCCGCGCCCGCCTCGCCCCAGCCGGTGCGGACCAGCCGTCCGCCGAACGTGTGCACCGGCTGCCCGCGCAGGCCCGCCTCGTAGGCGTGCCGGAGGTGGGCCATCGCGGTGGGGTAGGAGCGTTCCATCCGCTCGAGGGCCTGCCCGGCGGCGCCGCTGGTCTGCCCGTACATGGCGGCGAGGACGGCCACCTTGGCCACGTGTCGCTCGACCCCGAGGGCGGCCGCCACCGGTGCGTAGAGGTCGTCCGCGGCCGCCGCCGCGGCGAACCGCTCGTCCCCGGAGACCGCGGCGAGGACCCGTGGCTCGACCTGTCCGAGGTCGGCCCGGACCAGGACGTGCCCCGGGTGGGCCGCGATCGCCGGCCGCAGCGCCGCCGGGAGGTTGTGCAGGCCACCCTGCGCGGTCATCCGGCCCGCCGCACCGTCACACGCGGTCCACGCACCACGGAGCCGGTCGTCGGCACCGACGTGGGTGTCCATCCAGTGCCAGCCGTAGGTGGTGGCGATTCGCTCCGCCTTGCGCCAGCCGAGCAGGGCGTCGACGACCGGGTGGACGTGCCGGTAGGCCTGCAGCCGGTGCTTGCGGGTGTCGGGGACGACCACGCCGACGGCGGCCAGCAGGGCACGGACCTGGGCGGGGTTGCGCAGGTCGGTCGACTCCCGGCCGGGCACGTGCCGCAGGACGTCGGCGTCCCGGCGCCGCCGCAGCGCCACATCGTCGGCGCTGCTGACCGGGCGCGGGCCGGCCGCCTCGGTGATCAGGTCCTCCAGCGCCGACCGGTCCACCGGGAGGCCGTCGGTGCCCAGCTCCACGGCGAGCAGAGCGGCCGCGGACTCCGAGGTCGCGGTCGCGACCGCCCGCGGCGAGACGGGGCCCAGCAGCGCGAGCTGGCGTCGCGCGGTCTCCAGCAGCAGCTCGGGGGAGTTCCGCGGGTCGGGGGCCTCCGACGGTTCCTCGTCGTCGAACAGCGTCGCTGCCGAAGGTCGGTCGACGGGCTCGGGCGGCAGCGGCTCGCCGC
The DNA here is from genome assembly GCA_035690725.1 of Segeticoccus sp. Classification (GTDB taxonomy): domain Bacteria; phylum Actinomycetota; class Actinomycetes; order Actinomycetales; family Dermatophilaceae; genus DASSKF01. The sequence continues at coordinate 23,270 of DASSKF010000118.1, read as the reverse complement.
GGGCGAATGCCAGAGCGGCCCCGGGATCGGCCCGCCAGCCGCCGGCCAGCAGCCGGTGGGCCTCGGCGACGTCCCAGCACCGGGCCAGGTGCACGCCGGCGCCGACGAGCGGCCCGGCGGCGGAGGCGGCATCCCACCAGACCCACCGCGGCCGGCCCCGTGCCTGCACCTCACCGGCGAGTGCGGGCAGGGCCGCGAGCTCCACCTCTCGGCGCAGCCCCGGCCCGACGACGGTGGCCCGGTCACCGTGGACGACGAGGGCGTGCAGGGACGCCTCGTCGATGCCGGTCACGGCCCCATCCAACTCCCCGTCACCAACAAACCCCGGTCGGAGGGAGAGGCCGCTCAGACGGCCGACTTCAGCCGCACCTGCCGCTTGATGCGGGCGAGCATCGCGACGAAGCCGCGCATCCGCAGCGGCGAGACCGCGTCGCTGAGGCCGAACCGGAACGGCGTGTCGTCGGGCACCGCGAGGACCTCCTCGACGGGCAGCCCGTCGAGACCCTCGTGCAGGATGCCGGCGAAGCCCCGCGTGGTGGGCGCCTCGGCGGGGGCGTGGAAGAACAGGTGCACCTGCCGGGTGCTCGCGGCGCCGCCGTCCTCGGACGGGTCCACCTCGACCACGAGGAACAGGGGCGACTGGCACTCGTCGACGCGTTCGAGCTGCTCCTCGTGGCCGGCATACCGCTCGGGGAGGTCGGGCAGGCCGTCGCTGAACTCGAGCAGCAGCTGCAGCCGGTCCGACTCCGAGACCGAGGTGAAGTCCTCGGAGATCTCGGCCAGTGCCTCGGGCAGGTCGGCAGTCGTGGTGGTGGTCATGGTCTCCATCGTGGCGGGGTCGGGTCGGGTGTGCCGCTCGGGCCGGTCAGCGCTCGACCGGCACCCGCACGGCGTTGCCCCACTCGGTCCAGGACCCGTCGTAGTTGCGGACGTTCGGGTAGCCGAGCAGGTGGGTGAGGACGAACCAGGTGTGCGAGGACCGCTCACCGATCCGGCAGTAGGCGACGACCTCGTCCTCGGGGGACAGGCCCTGCTCCCGCTGGTAGATCTGCTCGAGCTCCTCCCGGGACCGGAAGGTGCCGTCCTCGGCGGCCGCGCGGCTCCAGGGCACGGACTTCGCGCCGGGGATGTGACCGCCGCGCACCGCGCCCTCCTGCGGGTAGTCGGGCATGTGCAGCAGCTCGCCGCTGTACTCGCCGGGGGAGCGCACGTCGACCAGCGGCTTGCCCAGGTGGGCCAGCACGTCGTCCTTGAACGCGCGGACCGGCGCGTCGTCGCGTTCGACGACCGGGTAGTCGACCGGGTCCGGCTTGCTGACCTCGCGGGTCATCTCCCGGCCCTCGGCGATCCACTTGTCGCGCCCGCCGTCGAGCAGCCGAACGTCCGGGTGGCCGAACAGGGCGAACACCCACAGCGCGTAGGCGGCCCACCAGTTGCTCTTGTCGCCGTAGATCACGACGGTGGTGTCCCGGCCGATGCCGCGCTCGCCGAGGATCTGCGCGAAGCGCTCGCCGTCGACGTAGTCGCGGGTCAGCGGGTCGTTGAGGTCGGTGTGCCAGTCGATCTTGACGGCACCGGGGATGTGCCCGGTGTCGTAGAGCAGCACGTCCTCGTCGGACTCGGCGACCACGACGCCGGGGTCCCCGAGGTGCTCGGCGAGCCAGTCGGTCGTCACCAGCCGCTCCGGGTGGGCGTAGGCCTGCAGCTTCTCGTTCGGGTCGTTCGGGACGGACATGCCTGGGCGCCTCCGGTCGGGTCGGGTGGTGGTCAGTCGGGTGCGGGTCGTTCGGCCTGCTCTTCAGGACAACGCGGGGGCTCCGCGCCGTATGCCCCCACGATGCACCTCCCGCCACCGGCCGTCGCGCCGAGGGTCGGTCAGCGCCGCTCCGGCTGCTCCGCGGCCCGGGCCGGACCGAGCGCCTCGACCGCCTCGACGGTGTCTGCCTGGTCGGCGGTCTTGTCCGGCCGGTGCCGCACGACGCGTGCGAACCGCAGCGCGAGCCCGGCCGGGTAGCGCGGCGAGCGCTGCACCCCGTCGAAGGCGACCTCGTAGACCACCTCCGGCCGCAGGTCGATCCGGTAGCCGTCGGTCGGCCCCGCCGCGTGCCGCGGCAGCTCCTCGGTCTGCCAGCGCAGCATCTCGTCGGTGAGCCCCTTGAACGTCTTGCCGAGCATCACGAAGCCACCGGCCGGCCCGAACCGTCCGTGCGGGTCGCGTGCTCCGAGGTGCAGGTTGCTCAGCCAGCCCCGGCGCCGGCCGTTGCCCTGCTCGACCGCCAGCACGACGAGGTCGAGGGTGTGGACCGGCTTGACCTTCACCCAGCCGGCCCCGCGCCGCCCCATCGCGTATGTCGTGCCCGTCGCCTTGACGACGACCCCCTCGTGGCCGCGGGCGAGTGCGTTGGCAAGGAACTGTTCCGCGGCCGCCACCGCCTCCGGGTCGTCCGGGTCGGGGACGGTCACCGCCGGCGTGAGGTGCTCGGCCGGGACGGCCGCCTCGAGCGCGGCCCGCCGCTCGTGCCCGGGCCGGTCGAGCAGGTCGTCGCCGTCCAGGTGCAGCGCGTCGAACACGAACGTCGTCAGGGGTGCCCGCTCCCGCCCCCTGGCCGGGTCGGTGCGGCTGGCCGTGCGGGCGGCCGTCTCCTGGAACGGCCGGGGCCGGCCGTCCGGCTCGAGGGCGACGAGCTCGCCGTCGAGGATCGCCGCGCCGGCGGGCAGCGAGCGGACCAGCTCGACCACCTCGGGCACCCGGTCGGTGATGTCGTCCAGGGACCGGGTGAGCACGCGGACCCGCTCGCCGTCCTTGTGCAGCTGGGCGCGGATGCCGTCGAGCTTCCACTCCACGGCGGCCGAGCCGGTGCGTTCCAGCGCCTCGGCCAGCGTCTTCGCCGAGCTGGCGAGCATGGGGGAGACCGGCTGGCCCACGGTGAGCCGGAACCGGTCCAGTGACGCCGGCCCGTCGCGCAGCGCGGCGGTGGCCACGTCGGGGAGGCTGCCGCCGACGGTGACGGCACGGCGGACCTCCTCGAGCGGGACGCCGGCCGCCTCGGCGGCGGCCGCCATGACGAGCGACTCCTGGGCGCCCTGCCGGACCTCTCCGCGGAGCAGGCCGGCGAGCAGCCGCCGCTCCGGCCCGGTCAGCCGGGCCGCCAACGCGTCGAACACCGCGCGGCGGCGCCCGGCCGAGCCGGTGCCGGCCTCGACGGCACAGGCCTGCAGCACCTCGTCGACCTCGGTGACGGCCACGTCGGGCACCGCCGGCGCCGGTGGCAGGCCCCGGAACCAGGCCAGCGCGATGCCGGTGCGGCGCTGCCGCAGCCCGCCGGACAGGTGGCGGACCACGAGCCAGAGCGGGTCCGGCCGCGCGTCCGGCGCATCGGGTCCGCGCTGCCCTGCGGAGGAGGGAGCGGGAGGTGGGCTCACGGCATACGGCTCGGTCGGTGGGGGCGCAGCCGGGACGGGCTCGCCGGCGGCTCGGGTGAGCACCTGCGCGAGGGCCGCGACCTTGGCGCGGCGGGACCCGGTCGTGGCCAGCTCGCCGGAGAGCGTGGCCAGGTCGGCGAAGAGCACGGCCCCATGCTGGCACCGGCCCCCGACACGGCGGCGTGCACTCCTGCGAAGGCACCGGCTCGCTGGCAGGATGGCGGCACGTGGAGCGCGGCCGCGGGGGTCGGCTCGGGAGCGCCGCCGGCCGTCGTCGGGTGCGGCCGGATCGAGGAAGGGAGCACGGATGGGGCTGTTCAACCGGGACGACGACCACCACCATGAGGAGCCGGACGCGCAGGACCCGGTGGTCGACGCCGGGGCGGCGACCGGGCTGATCGAACGGCTGCTCGACCTCGGGATCGACGGCAAGGGGCCGTTCGACTCGGCCCAGCACGTTGCGGACACCGCGCTCGCCGAGCACCCCGACCCGGAGGCCGCGATCGACAAGGTGGTCAGCAGCCACCTGCGGCTGGCCGCCGCCGGCGGTTTCGTCACGGGCCTGGGCGGGCTGGTGACCATGACGGTGTCGCTGCCGGCGAACGTGATCGAGTTCTACCTGCTCGCCACCCGCGCGGTGGCGGCGATCGCCTCGCTGCGCGGCTACGACATCCGCCGCCCGGAGGTCCGCTCGGCGGTCCTGCTCGCGCTGGTCGGCGCGGACGCGGACGACCTGCTGAAGAAGGTCGGCCTGTCCGGGGGCAGCCGGCTCGCGTCGCTGGCCGCCCAGCGGCTGCCCGGACCGGTGCTCATGGCCGTCAACAAGGGCGTCGGGTTCCGGCTGCTCGCCCAGGTGGGCAAGAAGACCCTGAGCCGGTTCGGCAAGGCCGTGCCGGTGCTCGGAGGAGTCGTGGGGGCGGGTCTGGACGGCTACCTGCTGCACCGCATCACCGACCATGCGCGGCACGAGTTCCCGCCGCGCGGGCACGCACTCGGCCGCTGACGGTCGCCTGCCGACCGGAGCCGCCGGGTCCGCTCGGGCGGTCGCCCACCGGAATCCCGGCCCGTTCCCGGACGTTCACCCCACGAGGCCTGTTGCGCCACGGCGCGGCACGACACCGCACGAAGGAGACCACATGGCCGCCACCGCCACGCTCCGCTGGGGCATGTTCCGGTCCATCGCCCGGGCCGTCCGCCGGTCCGCCCGTCCCGGTGCCCCCGGACTGGTCGAGCGACTCGCGGCCGTCCCACGGCTCGCCCGCGCGCGGCTGCGGGGGGAGTACCGGGGTGTGTCACCACGCGAGATGCTGCTGCTCGGTGGTGCCCTGCTCTACGTGCTGTCGCCGGTCGACCTGGTGCCGGAGGCGCTGTTCAGCGTGTTCGGGCTCGGCGACGACGCCGTGGTCGTGGCCTGGATCGCGGCGGCGCTCATCCACCACACCGACGACTTCCTCGCCTGGGAGCAGCGGCGGGCGCAGACGATCCCCGGCGAGGTCATCGGCTGACACGCCCCGATCTCGGGGACCGTGCCCGCCCGCCGGCGCGCCGTCAGGGCTGGTGCGGGTCCTCGGGGCGCAGCGGGTCCTCGTGGTACTGCGGGTCCTCGGCGCGCAGCGGGTCTGCCGGGTCGATCGGCTCAGCCGGGTCGACCGGCTCGGGGGGCTCGACCGTGGAGGCCGGCTCCGGCGGGTGCCCGGCGTTCGGTTCCGGCGAGCCGTGCTCCTCGGCGAGCCGGCCGGCGGCGCCCCTGGCGCTGTCGCTGACCTTGCCGATCTTGTCGGAGTACTTCCCGCTCGTGCGCTCGTCGAGGAAGGTGCCTCCCTTGTCGATCGCCTTGTCGATCGTGTCCCCGTGCTCGCCTGCGAGCTGGCCGGCGCGGTTGCGCGCCTGGCCGAACGCCTGCTTGGCCTTGTCCAGGAAGCCCATCGGATCCCTCCTTGCCGTGGTGGCACGCCCCGGCGGTATGCCGTGGGTGTGCCTCGTATGTTCGACTCTAGTCAGCGTCGGGGGCGTCCGACACCCCTCGACGCGGTGCAGTTCGGGCGGGTGACGGGCGGCCGTTCCCCTCGGCGGGCTGTCCCCATGCCCGGTGCCACGATCGGTGCCGCTCCACAGCGTCGACGGCGGGGGTGCCGCGGCTCCCGCGGGCGCCCACAGGGTCGGGACATGACACCCACGACACCATCCGAGCCGCACCCACAACGGCTGGCCGGCCCCGGCCAGCTGATCGCCTACCTGCCCTACCAGCTGGGCTACCACCCGCGTTGCAGTGCCGTGGTCGTGTGCTGGCGCACGGGCCGCCTCGGGCTGGTCCAGCGCGCCGACCTGCCGGAGCCGGGGCAGGAGGGGGAGGCCGCCGCACTGCTCGTGCCGGTGCTGCTGCGGGAGCGGCCCTCGGCGATCACCCTCATCGGCTTCGAGGAGGGCGCGGACCCCGGCGCCTCCGGACCGGTGCTCGAGCTGGTGGCCGAGGAGTGTGCGGCCGCGGGCATCGAGCTGCAGGACCACCTCGTGGTCCGTTCCAGCCGGTGGTGCTCCCTGCTGGCGGGACCGGGATCGGCCGCCGGCGACGGGAGGCCGGTCCCGCCGCCGGAACGGGTCCCGGCCGTCCTCGCCATGATCACCTGCGGCGTCGATCCCGCGCCGTCGCGCGAGGAGCTGGAGGAGCGACTCGCCGGAGGCCGGCCCCTGCTGGAGCGAGCGGTGCGGGCGGAGGCCGAGCTGCTGCTCGACGGGCTGCCCGGCTCCGACGACGCGCGGGAGGCGGCCTGCTGGCGTGAGGACGGCCTGTTCGCCTGGGCCCGGGTCCTCGGCGGGGTCGACCCGTGCGGCACGGAGCCGGTCGACGCGCTGCGGCCGGTCGACCTCGCCCGCGCCGCCGTGGCCCTCGTGGACGTGCAGCTGCGGGACGCGCTCATCGCCTGGCTCACGCCGGACAACCTGCCGCTCGACCTGGTCGACCCCGAGCTGATGGCCCAGGTGCGCCGACGACTGTGGCCGGTGCGCGACGACAGCGGCCGGTCGGACGGTCCCGACGGGCCGGACGACCCGCTGGTCGAGCGGGAGGAGGCGCACATCCGGGGGCGGGAGTCCCGGCTCGCCGACTTCTGCCGGGTACTGCCCCCCGAGTGGGCCGTCGGCCCCCTGACCGTGCTGGCCGCCCACGCCTGGTGGCGGGGTGACGGCGCCCTGGCCCGGATCGCGCTGGAGCGGGCCCTGGACACCGACCCCGGGTACCGCCTCGCCGGCCTGCTGCTGCAGCTGGTGGACCACGGGGTGCGTCCCGACCCGGATCGGCGGGACCGGCCGCCCAGCGACTCGGCCGCGTGAACGCCCCGGGGGGGGCGCCCGCCCGCCGTCCGGGTCGGCGGCCGCGAGCGGGAGCTGCTCGGGGTGGTTCGCACGGTCGTGTCCGGGTGCTGGACGTCCGCGTGCGGCGCGGGAGGCCGCGCGGCTACAGTGGCGGCAGGTCATGAGTTTCAGCGACAAGCCCCGGCTTGCTGGACGGCAACCCTCCTCCGCGGTGGGGTGCCCCGGGTGATGACCGGGCCGACCCGGAGCGGGTGGGCAAGCGCGGGCCCTCCAGGGGTCCGGGAGCGACCCAGGAGGCGACGTGACCACCAGCACGCAGCGCACCTGCGCCACGACGACGCCGATCGGTCGGCGGAGCGGCTCGGGCGCGACCCATGAGCGGCTGCAGCGGCTGTCCGTCGGCCCGCTGGAGCTGGAGACCGGGGCGCGGCTGCCCGACGTCACGGTCGCCTACGAGACGTGGGGACGTCTCAACGCCCGGGCCGACAACGCGATCCTGGTCGAGCACGCGCTGACCGGGGACAGCCACGTCGCCGGCGCGGCCGGCCCGTGCCAGCCGACCGCCGGCTGGTGGGACGGCCTGGTCGGCCCCGGCCGGGCGCTGGACACCGACCGGTTCTTCGTCGTCGCGACGAACGTCCTCGGCGGGTGCCGTGGCACGACCGGTCCGGCCTCCGTCGCCCCGGACGGCCGTCCGTGGGGCAGCCGCTTCCCGTTCCTCACCGTTCGCGACCAGGTGGCCGCCGAGGCCGCCCTCGCGGACCGCCTCGGGATCTCGCGATGGGCCGGGGTCGTCGGCGGGTCCCTCGGTGGCATGCGCGTCGGGGAGTGGGTGGCGACCCATCCGGACCGGGTCGACGCCGCCCTGGTGCTCGCGAGCACGGGCGCAGCCTCGGCGGAGCAGATCGCGTGGTGCCAGCCGCAGCTGCTCGCCATCCGGCAGGACCCGCACTTCCACGGGGGCGACTACTACGACCGGCCGGTCGGCCCGGACGCCGGCCTGGGGCTGGCCCGCCGCATCGCCCACGTCACCTATCGCAGCGAGCAGGAGCTGGCCGCCCGGTTCGGCCGTGACCCCCAGGGCACCGAGCAGCCCCTCGGCGGCGGGGGCCGCTACGCGGTCGAGAGCTACCTGGACCACCACGCGCACAAGCTGGTCGGCCGCTTCGACGCCAACTCCTACCTCGTGCTGACCGAGGCGATGAGTTCGCACGACCTGGGCCGCGGCCGGGGCGGCGTGGCCGCGGCGTTGCGCGGCTACCGGGGCCGGCTCGTCGTCGCGGGAGTCGACAGCGACCGGCTCTATCCGCTGAGCCAGTCGGAGGAGCTGGCCGCGGCAGCGGGGCTGGATGCCCGCGTCATCCACTCCGACTACGGGCACGACGCGTTCCTGCTCGAGACCGCACAGGTGGGTGAGCTGCTCCGGGGCCTGCTGACCTGACGCATCGACGCGGCCCGAGGTGCCCGAGGGGATGGAGCGCCGTGCGAACGCCAGGGGCGACGGCAGGCGGTCAGGAGGCTGCCGATCCGGTAGCGTCTGCCGCACATCGGTCCCTGTGCGAGGAGGCATGCGTGGCTGTCGTCGTCGGTTACGTCCCGACCAAGGAAGGGCGCGCCGCGCTGCGCCGGGCGGCCGAGGAGGCCCGGCTGCGGCAGACCCGGCTGATCGTCATCAACTCCAACCGCGGCGGACGCGACTTCGACGCCGACGAGGCGCGGCGCTTCGAGCGGGAGCTGCAGGACGTCCAGTCCGGCCTGGACACGCAGGGGATCGACCACGAGGTGCGCCAGCTGGTCCGGGGCAACGAGCCGTCCGAGGACCTGGTCGCCGTCGCCGAGGAGGTCTCCGCGGACCTCATCGTCATCGGCCTGCGCCGGCGCACGCCGGTGGGCAAGCTGATCCTCGGCTCGAACGCGCAACGGATCCTGCTGGACTCGCCCTGCGCGGTGCTCGCCGTCAAGGCGGACAGCTGACGTCGGCGCACGTCAGACCGGCCGCCGGGGCACGCCTGCGCGTGGTCGGGCATACGCGGACGGGGTGCTGCGTTTTATAATGGTGTGCACGTAACCCCGATCGGCTGGGCCGGTCCGGGTGAAGACCGCCCCCGTCCCGCCTCAGCAGCCAATCACCTCAGCCGTCGAGGTGGTGCTGTCGCGTGCGCAGACGCTCTCCGTCCGCGACGAAAGGTACTTGGTGTCGCCCGTGTCGAAGTCCTCGACCAGTCCCTCCGCCCCGACCCCGGCATCCCCGAGCCAGGGCCCCGCGGCCCAGCTTCCGCAGGAGTTCTCCCACCCGGCCCTGCAGGAGCTCGTGCGGCAGGGCACGGTGCACGGGTCGGTCGACGCCCACCAGCTCGGTGACGCACTCGTCGCTGCCGAGCTCTCCCCGCGTCGGATGAAGGCCGTGGTGCGCTCCCTCGAGCAGCAGGGGATCCACGTCGTCCTCGACGAGGAGACCGCCGGTCGCGCGGCGGCGGCGACCACCACTCGCCGCACCACCACCGCGCGCACGACGAAGAAGACCGCCAAGTCCAGCTCCAGCACGTCCAGCCCCAGCAAGTCCTCGGGCACCAAGTCGGCCGGGAAGTCGTCCGGCACCAAGTCGGCCGCGAAGTCGTCGGGCACGAAGTCGTCGGCGACGAAGTCGAGCGGCGGCACGTCGACGGCCAAGAAGGCCGCGAGCTCCACCACCTCCGCCAAGGCCGGCACCGCCAAGGCCGGCACCACCAAGGCCGGCACCACCAAGGCCGGCACCACCAAGGCCGGAACCACCAAGGCCGGCACCACCAAGGCGGCTGCGACCGCTGCGAAGGATGCCGGCAAGGCCGACGGTGGCAAGGGTTCCGCCAAGAGCGGCAAGTCCGGGGGGAAGGCCGCCAAGAAGGTCGAGGGGCCGACCGGGGTGTCCCCGGAGGCGCCCACCGACGAGGACCAGTCGGTCATCGAGGAGGAGGAGAACAAGCAGGCCGAGGTCGAGGCGGTCGCCGAGGCCGGCGGGTTCGTGCTCCGCCAGGACGACGAGGACGACGCTCCGGCCCAGCAGGTCGTCACCGCTGGTGCCACCGCGGACCCGGTCAAGGACTACCTCAAGCAGATCGGCAAGGTCGCGCTGCTCAACGCCGAGCAGGAGGTGGAGCTGGCCAAGCGGATCGAGGCCGGACTGTTCGCCGAGGAGAAGCTCGGCGCCGACGACGGCACCATGGACATGAAGATCAAGCGCGAGATGTGGTGGATCGCGCAGGACGGGAAGAAGGCCAAGAACCACCTGCTCGAGGCCAACCTCCGTCTGGTCGTCTCGCTGGCCAAGCGCTACACCGGCCGCGGCATGCTCTTCCTGGACCTGATCCAGGAGGGCAACCTCGGGCTGATCCGCGCCGTCGAGAAGTTCGACTACACCAAGGGCTACAAGTTCTCCACCTACGCCACCTGGTGGATCCGCCAGGCGATCACCCGCGCCATGGCCGACCAGGCCCGCACCATCCGGATCCCGGTCCACATGGTCGAGGTCATCAACAAGCTCGCTCGCGTGCAGCGGCAGATGCTGCAGGACCTCGGTCGCGAACCGATGCCGGAGGAGCTCGCCAAGGAGCTCGACATGACCCCGGAGAAGGTCGTCGAGGTCCAGAAGTACGGCCGCGAGCCCATCTCGCTGCACACGCCGCTGGGTGAGGACGGCGACAGTGAGTTCGGTGACCTCATCGAGGACTCCGAGGCGGTCGTCCCGGCCGACGCGGTGAGCTTCACCCTGCTGCAGGAGCAGCTGCACTCGGTGCTCGACACGCTGTCCGAGCGGGAGGCCGGCGTCGTCTCGATGCGGTTCGGCCTCACCGACGGCCAGCCGAAGACGCTGGACGAGATCGGCAAGGTCTACGGCGTGACCCGCGAGCGGATCCGGCAGATCGAGTCCAAGACGATGAGCAAGCTGCGCCACCCGTCCCGCTCACAGGTGCTGCGCGACTACCTGGACTGATCTCAGGGAGCCGTCGAGCCGGACGCCCGGCGGGACCGTCCCCGGAGCCGGTCGCCGAGACCGCTGGCTGCGTCCGGGACGGCCCGGCGCCAGCCGCCGACCGCCTCCCGGACGGCGCGTCGACCGGTGACCGGCCAGAGTGCCGCGATGAGCCGGGTGCGCCAGCCGAGCCGGGACTCGGCGTCGCGCAGGACCACGCGCAGGTCGGGCCGGATGTCGGCGTCGACGTCGTCACCCGGCGGCGCGTAGCGGGACCGCTCGACCACGGCGAGCACCCGACCGAGGGCGTCGGCCGCGGGCGGGACCAGGCCGAGCTGGCGCACGTAGTGGGCGTGCAGCTGTCGCGGCGTGCGGCCCACCGGTCGGTCCACGCCGAGGTCGTCCAGCCGGCTGAGGAACCCCTCCCACTGCGCCTCCACCCGCTCGCGCGGCCCGCCGGCCTGCGCCCGGGCGGCGCGGCGGCGGCGACGCGCGGCCAGCGGCACCACGGCCGACCCGAGGGCCAGCGCCGCGAGCAGCCCCGCGGCGACGAACCACGGCCACGGGCTCTGTGCCGGCGCGGCAGTCGTGCCCGGCGACAGGGCGCCCGGGAGGTCGGGCCGCCGCTGCGGCGGCAACGGGGCCGGCGCGCCGTCCTGCCGGCCTCCCTGGGCCGCACCCCCGACGGAGCCGGTGCTGCCGGTGCCGAGGTCGATGGCGTACATCGGGGGCAGGCCGCTGCGTACCGAGGGGGTCGGCTCGAACCGGGTCCAGCCCAGGCCCGGCAGGTAGAGCTCCGGCCAGGCGTGCGCGTCGGCCTGGGTGATGTTCCAGAGGTCGGTGCCCGTGCTGTAGTCGCCCGGCAGGAACCCGACCGCCATCCGGGCGGGGATGCCCTCGGCCCGCGACATCATGATCATCGCCGTGGCGAACTGCACGCAGTAGCCGCGCTTGGTGCGCAGGAAGTGCCGGATCGGGTCGAGCGTCTCGCCGTCCTGCCCGCGCACCGGCGGGGCGAGCTTGAGGGAGTAGGTGAACCGCAACGGGTCGCGCAGCCAGTCCTGGATCGCGACCGCCTTCTGCAGCACCGTCTGCTGGTCCCGCGTCACCCGCGCGGCCACCTCGCGGATCTTCTGCGCCGACCGCTCCGGCAGCTGCAGGTCCTGCTCGCTGGCGCCGCGGGGGAGCGGTCCGGTGTTCGTCGCCTCCCGGATCTCCTTGGGCAGGGTGCCTTGCGGGGACAGCTCGAGGTACGTCACGGCATACCGCTCGGGTTGCTCGACGGCCCGGGTGACCTGCGAGTCGGAGGTCACCCACCAGCCGACCCCGTCGAAGTCGCCGCGCAGGAGCGGGAAGGGGGTGGCGACCTGCGGCGCCCGCAACCCGTTGGCGACCACCGTCATGCTCCAGCGGTCGCGCGGGACGTCGCTGCTCAGCCCGATGGCCGACGGCGTCGGGTGCCGCCCCTCCTCGGCCTCCTCCGAGCCACCGCCGTCGGAGCCCCGTGGCAGCCAGCGCCCCGAGGACGCGTCGTAGTCGGCGGTCACCGACACCCGCAGCGGCGGGGGAGCCGGGTCCTTCGTCCGGTAGCGCAGGACCGGCGTGTGGTCGCGGCTCGTCAGGCTGGCCTTCAGGTCGAGCGTCTCGTTGAACCCGACGGTGCCGTTGCCGTGCCCCTGCGCGTTCGGGTTCCGCCCGAGCCCCTGCGCGAGGTACGTGGGCGGCAGGTGGGGGAGCACGGCGGGCAGCACGACGGCCGCGACGAGCACCACCACTCCCAGCGAGCGCGCCAGGGAGGCGTATGCCGACACACCGGTGGTGTCTCCCACGGTCGGGACCGGGGTGCTCGGGCTGGCGGCACCGGTGCCCCAGCGCCGCAGGTACGCGCTGCCCTGGCGCGCGAGCAGCAGCAGCCAGACGGCGGCGATCGCGAGGAAGTAGACCGGGTTCAGGGCCGCGCCGCTGTTGGACGCCGAGACGAGGAACGCGACGAGCAGCGGCAGCCCGGCGACGGCCGGGGTGCGCCGGGTGACCGCCAGGTAGTCCACGGCGACCGCCACGAGGCCGAACAGCCCCACCGTGATGAACACCAGCCCGGGTGTGGCCGGCGCCGGCGCGGCGTAGCGGTTCATCGAGCGGATCGCCTCGGTCACGAGGGCGACCGCCCGGTCGAACGACTCCGGTCCGGGCAGCCCGTGCCAGAGCTGGCCGGTGGTGAACAGCCAGGCGGTGACGAGGACGACGAGGACCACCTGCCCGACGACGACCAGCCAGCCGGGCACTCGAGCGGCACGGGCGAGCATGCCGGTCCCCGCGACGACGAGCACGAGCAGCAGCCCGCGCCCGAACCAGGCGTGGCCCTGCAACAGCGTGGTCACCGGCCAGGCCGAGACGACGGTGGCGGCGGCGGCGAGCAGGCCCTCGACCGGGCGCCCCCTCATCGCAGCGCTCCGGCCGTCGGCGCCGAGCGCGCGGTGAGCGAGGACCAGGCCTCCCGGACGGTGCTGCTGCTGCGGACGACCTCCGTGGACCAGCCGGCGCCACCGAGCAGCTCCGAGGCGGCCGAGGCCGACGCGGCCGGCTGGCCGCCCGGCCCGCCCCGGAGGCTCGCCGTGTCGAGGACGAAGGCGAGGCCCACGCTGCCCGGCTGACGCACCGCGGCGAGGCGCCGCAGCGCGTCCTCGTCGTGGTCGGCCACCACCGCGACGACGACCCCGCCCCCGGCGGTCAGCGAGTGCGCGGCCCGGATGCCCTCCTCCAGGCTGGAGCTCGGGGCGAGCTCGGCGACGGCCAGCACGTCCAGGGTGGCGTCCACGTCGACCAGCTCGGCCGCCGACCCCTCGGTGACGGTCTCGGCGCAGACGAGGTGCACGGCATAACCGAGGCTGGCGAGCTGCACCGCCACCGAGGCGACTGCGCTGACCGCCCACTCGAACCCGGGCGTGCGCGCCGAGCGGTGCAGGCCCGGCTGCCGGTAGGCGGAGGAGCGGGAATCGAGCAGGATGACCGCACGTCGCCGGGCGGGCCGGTCCTCCTGCCGGACCATGAGCTCGCCGCGATGGGCCGTCGCCGGCCAGTGGATGCGCCGCAGGTCGTCCCCGTCGCGGTAGCCGCGGATGGACACGTCGTCCTCGCCGTGCAGCGCAACCATGTGCGGGATCTCGCCCTCGCTGCCGACCCCCTCGCCCCGGGGCCGGTCGGCGCCCAGCGCCTCGATCCGGGGGAGCACGATGACCTCCGTCGTGGAGCGCAGCAGCAGCGACAGCCGAGTCAGGCCGAACGGGTCCCGCACCCGCAGCGAGATCGGCCCCAGGAGGTGGCGTCCCCGCACCTGGCTGCGCACGTGGTAGCGCACCACGCGGCGCTCGCCGTGCTGCATCCGGGGCAGCACGAACCGCGGCCGGTCCCCGAGGACGTAGTCGAGGCGCTCCTCGGCGAGCAGCAGGGGCGTGCGCCGGGTGTCGAGGTTGGTCACCTCGATCTCGACGACGGCCCGCTCGTCGAGGCGCAACCGCGTGGGCGAGGTGGTCCGCCGCACCGACAGCGTCGGGGGCCGGCGGCGGGCGAGCAGCAGCGCGATGAGCGGGAGCAGGACGAGCAGCACGCCCACCCGGGTCAGGTCGGAGAAGCCCAGCAGCATGCCTCCGGCCACGAGGGTCACCCCGGCGGCGAGGAAGGCCTGGCCCCGGGTGGTGACGACCCGCTCCCGTCCCCGGCTCACGACCGGTCCCTTCCCCCTGTCCCCGACTCGCGGGTGCCGGGCACCGGGACCCGGTGCACCAGGTCGCGCAGCACGTCAGCCGCGGACCGGTGGGCGAGCTGGCTCTCCCCGGTGAGGATGATCCGGTGCGCGAGCACCGGGGCGACGAGGGCCTGCACGTCGTCGGGCAGCACGTGGCCGCGACCGGCGAGGGCGGCGTGCGCCCGCGCGGCGCGCAGGAGGTGCAGGCTGGCCCGCGGTGAGGCGCCCAGGCGGACCGCCGAGCTGGTGCGGGTCGCGGCGGCGAGGTCGACGACGTACTGCCGGACCGCGTCGCTGGTGTAGATCCGGCGCACGGCCTGGACCAGGCCCGCCACGGTGGCGGCGTCGGTGACCGGCTGCAGCCGCACCAGCGGCGACTCGCCGCCGTGGGTGTCGAGCATCACCAGCTCGGAGGACGCCGCGGGGTAGCCGATCGAGATCCGGGCCATGAACCGGTCCCGCTGCGCCTCCGGCAGGGGGTAGGTCCCCTCCATCTCGATCGGGTTCTGCGTGGCCATCACGATGAACGGCCGCTGCAGCTCGTAGGTGGTGCCGTCGACGGTGACCTGCTCCTCCTCCATGCACTCCAGGAGGGCGGACTGGGTCTTCGGTGAGGCCCGGTTGATCTCGTCGCCGACGACCACGTTGGCGAAGATGGCGCCGGGCCGGAACTCGAAGGTGTGCAGGTCCTGGTTGTAGACGCTCACCCCCGTGATGTCGCTCGGCAGCAGGTCCGGGGTGAACTGGATCCGGCGCACCGTGCAGTCGATGGACCGGGCCAGGGCCTTGGCGAGCATCGTCTTGCCCACCCCGGGGACGTCCTCGATCAGCAGGTGCCCCTCGGCGAGCAGCACGGTGACCGCGGTGGTGACCACCTCCGGCTTGCCCTCGATGACCGTCGAGATCGCCTCGTGGATCCGCTTGGCGACCTCGCCCAGCCGGTCGAGGTCGGGAGGCGCCACCCCGGCGCGCCCGTTGGCGCCGCCCCGGTCGGCGTGGGGCGGCGAGAGGTCGGCCGTCTCCTCGTGCGGGGCACGGGAGGCGCCGGGGGCGCTGGACGCGGCGCTCACGCGCAGCTCCTGTCTGTCGGACGTGGACGACCGGCACGGGTGGGTGGCGCACCGCAGGCGCTACCCACTCCGGTGGGTCGGCGGGGCCCCATCATCTCCCCAGTCGCCTCCACTCGTCACCACGTCGGCCGCACCGGCCGCGCAGGCGTTATGGCTTCGTGCTCGGGCGGCGGGCACCCACCGGCACCCGATCCCTCGACGAGGGGCCGGAGCGGTCTGGTTCACGGCATTGTCCCCCACTTGCTCCCCACCGCTCCTGACCTGCGGGTTCGTCCCCAGAATTGCCGCGCGACACCGCACTTTCACGTTGACGGTGGGGCTGGGTGGAGTATTGTGGGGCATGGCGGTGACAGGTGGGCCGGTTCGGTGGAGATCCGGCACCGAGAGGGAGGTGGAGCGCGGTGTTCCTCGGCACACACACCCCTCGGCTCGACGACAAGGGCCGCCTCTTCCTCCCCGCCAAGTTCCGTGAGCGCCTCGCCGGCGGCCTGGTCATCACGCGTGGCCAGGAGCGCTGCCTGTACGTCTACGCGATGAACGACTTCCTCCAGATCACCGAGTCGATGCAGGCCCAGCCGGTGACCGACAAGGCGGTGCGCGACTACCAGCGGGTCTTCCTGTCCGGCGCCTCCGACGAGATCCCGGACAAGCAGGGGCGGGTGACCGTGCCGGCCACGCTGCGCGAGTACGCCGGGCTCGACCGGGACTGCACCGTCATCGGCGCGGGGAACCGGGTGGAGGTGTGGGACACCTCGGCGTGGACCACCTACCTGGAGAGCACCGAGCAGGCCTTCGCCGAGCGGTCCGAGGAGGTGGTCCCCGGACGGCTCTGACCCGACACCTGGGGCCAGGTCTCCACCCGCTTCACACCGCCCCGGCGCACCTTCCCCGGCGCCGGGACGAGGCGAAACGGGAGCGGATGGAGACCTGACGCCAGGACCGGGGCCCGCGCCCCCCACCACGCCCCACCTGCACGAACCACTCACACGAGTCCGCCCCCCAGCCGCCATCCGATCCGCCACCGATCCGCCACCGACCCGCCACTGACCTGCCACTGACCCGGAGGAGCCTCCGTGAGCGCCAGCACCGACCGAGGACGTCACGTCCCGGTGCTCAGCGCACGCATCGTGGAGCTGCTGGCTCCCGCCCTGCAGGAGCCGGGCGCGGTGGTCGTCGACGGCACCCTCGGCCTGGGCGGCCACGCCGAGGCCCTCCTCGAGGCGAGTCCGCAGGCCCGGCTCGTGGGGATCGACCGGGACCCGCAGGCGCTGCGCCTGGCGGGCGAGCGGCTGGCGCGCTTCGGTGACCGGTTCACGCCGGTCCACACCGTCTACGACCGGGTCGGCGAGGTCATCGCCGAGCACGCCGGGGGCGCAGCGCAGGCGGTGCTGTTCGACCTCGGCGTCTCCTCGCTGCAGCTGGACGTGGCCGAGCGCGGGTTCGCCTACCGCGAGGACGCCCCGCTCGACATGCGGATGGACCAGGGGGAGGGCCGCACGGCGGCCGAGGTGCTCAACACCTACGAGACCGGTGCGCTCGAGCGCATCCTGCGCGACTACGGCGAGGAGCGCTTCGCCCGCCGGGTCGCGCGGGCGGTCGTCCGCCAGCGGGAGCGGGAGCCGTTCCGGACCTCGGCGCAGCTGGTCGAGCTGCTGCGCGCCACCATCCCGGCCGCGTCGCAGCGCAGCGGGGGACACCCGGCGAAGCGGACCTTCCAGGCCCTGCGCATCGAGGTGAACCGCGAGCTGGACGCCTGGCGCTCGGCGCTGCCGGCCGCGCTGGACGGGCTGGCCGTCGGGGGCCGGGTGGCGGTGCTGTCCTACCACTCCCTCGAGGACCGCCTCACCAAGCACGCCCTGCGGGCCGGCGCCCGCAGCAGCGCCCCGGAGGGCCTGCCCGTCGAGCTGCCGGAGCACCGGCCCTGGCTGCGGCTGCTGACCCGGGGCGCCGAGGAGCCGGGCGCCGACGAGGTCGCCGGCAACCCCCGCGCCGCCTCGGCCCGGCTCCGGGCGGCGGAGCGCACCCGATCGACCGGTTCGTCCACCACCCGTTCCTCCAGCAGCAGTTCGTCCACCTCGAAGGGATGACGAGGCCATGAGCCAGATGACCGCCACCGCCCGTGCCGGTGTCCGCAGCATCGCCCAGCGGCCGAGCGTGCCGCGCCTGCGCGTCATCAGCGGCGCGCAGGACCGCACCAGCGGCCTCGGCTTCGCCATCCTCTGCGTCGGCCTGCTCGTGTCCGGACTGGTCGCCCTGCTGCTGCTCAACACCGCGATGTCCCAGGGGTCGTTCACGCTCTACGACCTCGAGGCGAGGTCCGGCGCCCTCAGCGACCGGGTCACCGGCCTCGAGACGCAGCTGCGCCAGCAGGAGGCACCGGCCCACCTGGCGCAGCGTGCCGCCGCCATGGGCATGGTTCCCTCCCAGTCCTCCGCCTTCGTCCGGCTCTCCGACGGCAGGGTGCTCGGCGTGGCGAAGCCGGCGCCGGGTGACGAGCGCTTTACGGTGGTGTCGCCGCCGACCACGGAGCCGACGGCACCGAGCACGGCGCACGCCGCGCAGACCTCGGCGGCGGCCGGCATGGCCGCAGTCGTCCGGGCTGCCAAGGAGCGTGCGACCACGGTGGGCGGTGCCCCGGCGAAGGGCCAGCGCACGAGCCAGCAGGACCCGACGACGAAGAGGTAGCTCCGTGAGCCAGACCCGAGGCAGGGGCAGCAGCTCGGGTTCCCGCGGCAGCACCCCCCGCTCCGGCTCACGACGCGCTGACCGTCCCACCCGCGGGGACAACCGGACCACCTCCACCCGCCGCACGCCCTCCCGCCGCACGCCCTCATCCCGCCGGTCCTCGTCCCACGGGGGCAACCGGACCACCTCCACCCGCCGCGCGTCGACGTCCCGGCGCACGCCCTCCTCCCGCCGGAAGCGGCGCATCGGGGTCGGCCACCCGCACCGGCGCGTGCGGTTCCTGCTGATCGCCATCCTGTTCGTCTTCAGCCTGTTCGGCGCCCAGCTGCTGCGACTGCAGGCCCTCGACGCCTCGACCGTCGCCAACGCGGCCCTGGGGAACCGGCTGCACCAGGTGACCCTGCCGGCCGAGCGCGGCAACATCACCGGCGCCAACGGCACCCTGCTCGCCACCAGCGTCGAGCGGCGCAACATCACCGCCGACCCGACGGCCGTGCCCACCTACCGGGAGGGCGCCGACACCGGCCCGACCGGGATCACCGCCGCGGCCCGGGCGATCGCCCCCCTGGTCGACACGTCGCCGGAGGCGCTCGCGACCCGGCTGCGGTCGGCCACCGGCAGGTTCACCTACCTGGTCAAGGACGTGTCCCCGATGACCTGGCGCAAGGTGGCCAAGCTCGGCATACCGGGCATCTACAGCGAGCAGACGACCAAGCGGCTCTACCCGCTGGGTGGCACCGTGGGCCCCCTCACCGGCTGGGTGGGCGCCGACGGCAGCCCCGGGGGCGGGCTCGAGCTGATGATGAACAAGGCGCTGACCGGGAAGCCGGGGCAGGCCCGCTACGAGCTCTCGGAGAACGGCCGGGTCATCCCGACCGCCGAGCACGAGGTCCGGTCCGCGGTGCCCGGCAAGGACGTGCGGACCACGCTCAACGCCGACCTGCAGTTCTACGCCCAGAACGCCCTCGCCGAGCAGGTGCGCAAGACGGGGGCGGAGTCCGGGACGGTCATCGTCATGGACGCCGAGAACGCCAGGCTGCGGGCCGTGGCGTCCTGGCCGACGTTCGACCCCGACCACCTCGACCAGGCGGACGGCAAGCTCACCAGCCGGGTCTTCGACTCCACGTTCGAGCCCGGATCGACGGCCAAGGTCATGACGATCGCCGCCAGCCTGCAGGAGGGCGTGGTCACCCCCACCACCGAAGTGACGGTCCCCCCGCGCCTGGAGCGAGCGGGCACGAGCTTCAAGGACGCCGAGGAGCACGGCACCGAGCGGTTGACCGCGGCCGGCGTGCTCGCCCACTCCAGCAACATGGGCACGATCCTCATCGGCGAGCAGGTCAAGCCGAGCGTGATGCACCACTACTTCGAGAAGTTCGGCCTCGGCAGCAAGAGCGGCATCGGGTTCCCGGGCGAGACCGCCGGGCTGCTGCCCCCCGCGTCGAAGTGGGCCTCCACCCGCCGCTACACCGTGCTGTTCGGCCAGGGCTTCTCGGTCAACGCGCTGCAGGACGTCGGCGTCTTCCAGACGATCGCCAACGACGGCCTGCGGGTGCCCCCCACGCTCGTCGCGGGCGTCCGGGACGCCCACGGCACCCTGCACCGGACGCCCGAGAACCACCCGGTGCGGGTGGTGTCGCCGGAGGTGGCCCGGGAGATGCGGCACATGATGGAGTCGGTCGTCGGCGAGCACGGCACCGCCCCGGCGGCCGAGGTCGAGGGCTACCGGGTGGCCGGCAAGACCGGCACCGCCGACCGGTACGATCCCGACACCGGCGGGTACAACGGCTACACCGCGTCGTTCATCGGGCTCGCTCCCGCGGACGACCCCCAGTTCGTCGTCGCGGTTGTGCTCCAAGACCCGAAGACGTCCATCTACGGAGGCGTGGTCGCGGCGCCGGTGTTCTCCGACGTCATGCGCTACACCCTGCAGGAGTACCGCGTCCCGCCGACCGGCACCAAGGCCGAGCCGTACCCGCTCACCGTCCGGGAGCGCAAGCAGCTCGACCGCAAGCACCAGCGGCAGGAGCAGCGTCCGTGATCCCCGTCCAGCTCAGCGAGCTCGCCGCCCTCACCGGCGGCAGCCGGCACGGCACGGACGTCCTCGTCGAGAGCGCGGTGGTCACCGACGCACGGGAGGCCACCCCCGGCAGCCTGTACGTCGCGCGCATCGGTGAGCACGCCGACGGCCACCGGTTCGTGGACCAGGCCCGCGAGCACGGCGCGGTCGCCGCCCTGGTCACCCGGCCGGTCGAGGAGCTGCCCAGCGTGCAGGTCCTCGACGTCCAGGAGGCCTTCGCCCGGGTCGCGCGCGACGTCGTCGACCGGGCCACCGGGCTCAGCGTGGTCGGCATCACCGGCTCGTCGGGCAAGACGAGCACGAAGGACCTGCTCGCGGACGTGCTCGCCGACGTCGGACCCACGGTCGCTCCGGTCGGGTCCTACAACTCCGAGGTCGGTGTGCCGCTGACCGTCTGCCGGGTGACCGAGGACACCCGTTACCTCGTGGCCGAGATGGGCGCCGACGGTGTCGGCCACATCGCCTACCTGTGCCGGATCGCCCCGCCGCGGATCGGCCTCGTGCTCAACGTCGGCTCGGCCCACCTGGGACTGTTCGGCTCCCGCGAGGCGATCGCCCGCACGAAGGGTGAGCTCGTCGAGGCGCTGCCCGAGGACGGGGTCGCAGTGCTCAACGCGGACGACCCGCTCGTCGCGGCGATGGCCGACCGCGCACGGGCCAGGGTGGTCCGGGTCGGCACCGCCGCCGACGCCGACGTGCGCGCCAGCGACATCACACTGGACCGGGCCGGCCGGCCGTCCTTCCGCCTGCGCACGCCGGCCGGGGAGCGCGACGTCCAGCTGGGCCTGTTCGGCGAGCACCAGGTGGGCAACGCGCTGGCGGTCACCGCCGCGGCGCTCGAGCTCGGGGTGGACCTCGACCACGTCGTCCGGGTGTTCGCCACGGCGCGGCCGGCCAGCCGATGGCGGATGGAGGTGCACGAGCGCGCTGACGGTGTCACCGTCGTCAACGACGCCTACAACGCCAACCCGGAGTCGATGCGGGCCGCCCTCAAGGCGCTGGTCTCGATGGGGCACGGCCGCCGCACCTGGGCGGTGCTGGGGGAGATGCGCGAGCTCGGTGAGGGGTCGGTCGCCGAGCACGACGAGATCGGGCGGCTGGCCGTGCGGCTGAACATCGGCCGCCTCGTCGCCGTGGGGGAGGGGGCCCGGGCGATCGACCAGGGCGCCCGGCACGAGGGGTCCTGGGGCGAGGAGTCGACCTGGGTCCCCGACATCGACGCGGCCCACGAGCTGCTGCGCCGTGAGCTGGCCGCCGGTGACGTCGTGCTGCTGAAGTCGAGCCGCGACAGCGGGCTGCGAGTGCTCGGGGACCGGCTCGTCGAGGACGTGCCGGGATGAAGACGGTCCTCTTCGGGGCCGCGGTCGCCCTCGTCGTCTCCCTGTTCGGGACGCCGGCGTTCATCAAGCTGCTGGTGCGCCAGGGCTACGGCCAGTTCATCCGCGACGACGGCCCGACGTCGCACCACACCAAGCGCGGGACGCCCACGATGGGCGGCATCGTCATCATCGGGTCCACCCTGCTGGCCTACGCGCTGGCGCACGTGTTCACCCTCACGCTCCCGACCGCCAGCGGGCTGCTGGTGCTGCTGCTCATGACCGGCCTGGGCCTCGTCGGCTTCCTCGACGACTACATCAAGATCTCCAAGCAGCGCAGCCTCGGCCTGCGCAGCCACGAGAAGCTCATCGGGCAGACCGTCGTGGCGGTGCTGTTCGCCGTGCTCGCCCTGCAGTTCCCCAACAGCGGCTACCGGACCCCCGCCAGCACCTACGTCTCCTTGGTGCGGGACACCGGTGTCAACCTCGCGTTCGCCGGGCCCGTCATCGGGCTGATCCTGTTCGTGCTGTGGGCCAACCTGATGATCGCCGGCACGAGCAACGGGGTGAACCTCACCGACGGCCTCGACGGGCTGGCCACCGGCGCGAGCGCCATGGTGTTCGGCTCCTACGTGCTCATCGGGATCTGGCAGTTCAACCAGAACTGCCAGACCAACCCGAGCATGAAGTGCTACGAGGTGCGCGACCCGCACGACCTCGCGGTGGTCGCCGCGGCGGTGGCCGGCGCATGCTTCGGGTTCCTGTGGTGGAACGCCTCCCCGGCGAAGATCTTCATGGGCGACACCGGGTCGCTGGCCCTCGGTGGTGCGCTCGCGGGCCTGGCCATCGCCACGCGCACCGAGCTGCTCGTCGTCATCCTCGGCGGCCTGTTCGTCCTCATCACGCTGTCCGTGATCATCCAGGTCGCCTCGTTCAAGACCACCGGCAAACGGGTGTTCCGGATGGCACCGCTGCAGCACCACTTCGAGCTCGTCGGGTGGGACGAGGTCACGATCGTCATCCGGTTCTGGATCATCGCCGGCCTGTTCGCGGCCGTCGGCCTCGGCCTCTTCTATGCCGAGTGGGTGGTCGGCACGTGAGCGCGCGTCTCGCCGGGCGCGACCTGACCCACCGCGACGGTGACTGGGCCGGCCTGCGGGTCGTCGTGTGCGGCCTCGGCGTCAGCGGCTTCGCGGCGGCGGACGCGCTGGCGCAGCGCGGTGCCCACGTGGTCGCCGTCGACGGCGGGGACAGCCCGTCCGTGCTCGAGCACGCCCGGGTGCTGCGGCTGCTCGACGTGGACGTGCGGCTCGGTGCCGGGCACACCGAACGGGCGCCCGCGCAGACCGCCCTCGTCGTCACCTCGCCCGGGTGGCGGCCGGACCAGCCGCTGCTGGCCGCGGCGGCGCGGGACGGCATACCGGTCTGGGGGGAGGTCGAGCTCGCCTGGCGGATGCGCGCCCGGGAGGGGGCCGCCCCCTGGCTGACGATCACCGGCACCAACGGCAAGACCACCACCGTCCGGATGCTGGCGTCGATCCTGCAGGCCGCCGGGCTGCGCTCGGTCGCGGTGGGCAACGTGGGCACGCCGCTGCTGGAGGCGGTCCTCGACCCCGAGCCGCACGACGTGCTGGCCGTCGAGCTGTCGAGCTTCCAGCTGCACTGGCAGGAGTCGGTGCAGCCGCGGGCGGCC
>DASSKF010000117.1:0-74670 GCA_035690725.1 Segeticoccus sp. | reverse complement strand
CGTCCAGTGAGCCGACCTCGACCCAGGAGATCCCGTGGCCCCCAGCAGCTCTGACAGCATCCGCATCGGCGCCGAGCCCCGCACCGAGTTCGGCAAGGGCGCGGCCCGCCGCATCCGGCGCGCCGACAAGGTGCCCGCCGTGATGTACGGGCACGGCGAGGCGCCCGTGCACATCACCCTCCCGGGCCACGCCACGATGATGGCGCTGAAGCACACGAACGCCCTGCTGACCATCGAGGTCGACGGCAAGGAGCAGCTGGCGCTGGCCCGTGACGTGCAGCGCGACATCCTCAAGGGCTTCATCGAGCACGTCGACCTCGTGGTGGTCCGCAAGGGCGAGAAGGTCAACGTCGAGGTGCCGGTCCACATCGAGGGCGAGGCCGCTCCCGAGACCCTGGTCAACGTCGACCTGCAGACCATCGAGCTGGCCGTGGACGCGACCAACATCCCGGAGAACCTCGTCATCGACGTCGAGGGCCTCGAGGTGGGCGCGCGCATCCTCGCCGGTGAGCTCACCCTCCCCGCCGGCGCCGAGCTCGTGACCGACCCGGAGTACCTCGTCGTCGGGATCTCGCAGGCCATGTCCGAGGAGGCGCTGGAGGCCGAGCTGGCCGAGGCCGAGGAGGAGGCCGGCATCGAGCACGAGGAGAGCGACGAGGCGGCCGCCGAGGCCTCCGCCGAGGCCAGCGAGGAGCAGGCCGAGGAGGGCTCCGACGAGTCCTCCGAGGAGGCCTGAGCCCCGCAGGGGTCTGCCGCCCCGCGAGACGGTTCTCCTCCGTGAGTGACACCGACGGCCCGGTGGGGCCGCCCGACGGGTCGGTCAGCCCGCGGTATGCCGGGCTGGCCACCTTTGCGCGCCTTCCTCGCCTCGAGGACGTCGCCCGGGCGGACGTCGCGGTCGTCGGTGTGCCGTTCGACAGCGGGGTGAGCTACCGGCCGGGCGCGCGCTTCGGCCCCTCGCACGTGCGCGAGTCCTCGCGGCTGCTGCGGCCCTACCACCCCGCGCAGGACGTCGAGCCGTTCGCGCTCCAGCAGGTCGCCGACGCCGGTGACCTGGTCGCGAACCCGTTCGACATCGACGAGGCGGTGCGGCAGGTCGAGGCGGGAGCCCGGGAGCTGACCGGCGACGGCACCCGCCTGCTGACGATCGGGGGCGACCACACCATCGCGCTGCCCCTCCTGCGGAACGTGGCGCGCGAGCACGGTCCGGTCGCCGTCCTGCACTTCGACGCCCACCTCGACACGTGGGACACCTACTTCGGTGCCGCCACGACCCACGGCACGCCGTTCCGGCGCGCCTCCGAGGAGGGCCTCATCGACCCCGAGGGCTCGCTGCACGTCGGCATCCGGGGACCGCTGTACGGCCCCGCCGACCTGCGCGACGACTCGCGGCTCGGGTTCACCCTCATCGGCTCCCACGAGGTCGAGGAGGAGGGCGCCGCGACGGCGATCGAGCGGATGCTCGCCCGACTCGGCGACCGCCCGGTCTACGTCTCGGTCGACATCGACGTGCTCGACCCGGCGCACGCGCCGGGGACCGGGACGCCCGAGGCGGGCGGCCTGACCAGTCGCGAGCTGCTGCGGATGATCCGGGCCCTGCCGGCCCTGCGCATCGTCGGCGCCGACGTCGTGGAGGTGGCACCGGCCTACGACCACGCCCAGCTGACCGGCATCGCCGCGTCGCACGTGCTCTACGAGCTGGTGTCGGCGATGGCTCCCCGGCGGTGACGTCCGCCGTGGAGACGTGGCTCGTCGTCGGCCTGGGCAACCCTGGTCCGCGATTCGCCGGCAACCGGCACAACGTCGGCGCGATGGTCGTCGCGGAGATGGCGCAGCAGGTGGGGGAGAAGCTGCGGTCCCACCGCAGCCGGGCCGTCGTCGCCGAGACCCGCTTGGGGACCGGTCCGGGCGGTGCTCCCGGGCCGAAGGCGGTGCTCGCGACGCCGCTGTCCTACATGAACGAGTCCGGTGGCCCGGTGGCCGGGCTGGTGCGGTACTTCCGGGTGGCGCTCGAGCGGGTGGTCGTGGTCCACGACGAGCTGGACATCCCGTTCGGGCAGGTCCGGCTCAAGCGTGGTGGCGGTGAGGGCGGCCACAACGGTCTGCGGTCGATCACCACGTCCCTGGGCTCGAAGGACTACCTGAGGGTCCGCACCGGCATCGGCCGGCCGCCCGGGCGGATGGACCCGGCGGCATACGTGCTGAAGGACTTCTCGGCCGGTGAGCGCACGGAGCTGCCGTTCCTGCTCGGCGACGCCGTCGATGCGGTGCAGGACCTCGTCTCCCTCGGCCTCGAGGCGACCCAGCAGCGCTTCCACTCCCCGCGCTGACGTGCCGCGGGCCCGGCTTCTACCATGCCGCGGCCACGGCGCGACGGAGAACCGACAAATGTCATCATCATCCGAATCGGTTACTCCCTGCGTCATTTTGGGCCAGAGAGCCACGGGCCCGGATCAACTACTTGACCATTTCTTGACCTGACGATGGTGATTTCTTGAATCTCCTGCGGGTGGTCGAAGGGCCGGTCTAGCGTCCACCACGAGTCCCTGTCCATGTGGAGGGAGCAGTGGGGTGAAGAAGCACTCGGGAGTCGAGGGGGAGGCAAGCGGAGTCGTCCCGGCGGTCGACGACGCCAGCAGCCTCCTGTCGGCCGTCTTCCCCCAGCCGGAGCCGATGTCGGCCCGTCCGCTGCGGGCGAGCGAACGGTGGTCACTCGCCCTGGGTGACGGCCGGAACTGGCTGGCGTGCTACCGCCGCCGGGTGGTCCTCCTCGACTTCGTCTTCGCCCTGGCCTCCGTCGCCATCGCCTCCATGACCCGCTTCGGCGGGGCCATCAGCGTGCAGTACGTCGTCACCAGCCTGATCATCGCCCTCGCGTGGCTGCCCGTGGTCCACCTGGCGCACGGGTACGAGACGCGCTACCTGGGGGTCGGTGTGGAGGAGTACCGCGCCCTGTTCCGCGGCGCGCTGATCCTCCTGGCCACCGTCGGCTTCGCGTCCTTCGCGTTCAAGCAGAACGTCGCCCGGCTCTATGTGCTGGTCCTGATCCCGTCCATCTTCGTCCTGAGCATGGTCGGCCGCCGGATCATGCGCGGCTGGCTGGGCCGTCAGCGGGCAGCGGGCCGGTGCCGCCAGCGCACCATCGTGGTCGGACACCCCACGACGGCGACCCTCCTGCTGCACGAGCTGCGCACCTCGTCCGGGCCCACGCTCGACGCCATCGCGCTGTGCACCTCTGCCGCCGTGGACCCGCAGACCCTTCCGGCGGAGATCAGGGACGTCCCGGTGCACGGGAGCCCGACGCAGATCCTGGACCTCGTGGACGAGCTGCGTGCCGAGGTCGTTGCCGTGGCCAACGACCCGGACCTGTCCGGCTACGCGCTCCGGCAACTGGCCTGGGAGCTGGAGGAACGCGGAGTCGAGCTCCTCGTCTCGCCGGGCATCTTCGAGGTCGCGGCACCGCGGCTGTCGATCCGCAGCGAGGCGAGTGCCCTGCTCCTGCACGTGAACCGTCCCACGACGACCGGTGCGCAGGTCGCGTTCAAGCACGCACTCGACCGGAGCCTGGCCGTCGCACTCACGACCGTGGCCATGCCGTTGCTGCTCGCGCTGGCACTCGGGGTCCGGCTGACGTCGCCGGGACCGGTGCTGTTCAAGCAGGTCCGGGTGGGCACGCGTGGCCGGCGGTTCGAGATGATCAAGTTCCGCACCATGGTGGCTGATGCCGAGGCACGGCTCCCGGACGTGGTCGCGGGTGGGCACGACACGAACACCGTGCTGTACAAGCGTGTCGACGACCCGCGCGTCACCAGGTTCGGCGCCTTCCTGCGGCGGTACTCCCTGGATGAGCTGCCGCAGCTGTTCAACGTCATCCGGGGTGACATGTCGCTCGTGGGACCACGTCCCCCGCTCCCGCACGAGGTGACCCTCTACGAGCAGGACGCCTTCCGGCGCCTCCGGGTCCAGCCGGGGATGACCGGGCTGTGGCAGGTCAGTGGGCGCAGCGACCTCGACTGGGAGCACTCGTTGCGCCTCGACCTCTGGTACGTGGACAACTGGTCGCCCATGCTCGACCTGCAGATCCTGTGGCGAACCGGTCGAGCCGTGGCGAAGGGCTCCGGTGCCTACTAGTTCGGAGTGGAATCCCCTGCTGTTCTTGACGATTCGGCAGATGCAGTTCGGTCCGTCGCATCGTTCCGGATCGGCATCGGCAATTTCGAGGTTCGCCTGCGAGCGGCCGGAGGCAGTGGCTAGCCTGCCGTGCAGACGAGGTTCAGGGGCGCACACGGAACGGGGGTGCCCATCATGGAGTTCGTAGCGTCCACAGCAGCACAGCGGCGACTCCACGAGCTCGTGCCCGGTGGCGCGCACACCTACGCCCGCGGCTCGGACCAGTATCCCGAGGGCATGGCTCCCGTGATCGTGCGGGGCAACGGCGCCAGGGTGGTCGACGTCGACGGCAACTGCTTCGTCGAGTACGGCATGGGTCTTCGCGCGGTGACCCTCGGCCACGGCTACCGGCCGGTCGTCGACGCGGTCGCACACGCCGCCTCCCAGGGGGTGAGCTTCTCCCGGCCGTCGGTCTGGGAGCTGCGGGCTGCGGAGACGTTCCTCGACCGGGTCCCCGGCGCGGACATGGTGAAGTTCGCGAAGAACGGCTCGGACGTCACGACGGCAGCCGTGCGCCTCGCACGCGCTGCCACCGGCCGTGACCTCGTGGCCGTGTGTGCCGACCACCCCTTCTTCTCCGTGGACGACTGGTTCATCGGCAGCACCGACATGAGCGCCGGGATTCCCCGCGCCGCACGCGATCTCACGGTGACCTTCGCCTATAACGACCTCGACTCGCTCCGGCGGGTGCTGCGGGACCACCCGAAGCGCGTCGCCGCGGTCGTGCTGGAGCCGGCGACCGCGACCGTCGAGCCGGCGCCGGGCTTCCTCGAGGGCCTGCGGCGGCTGGCGGACGAGGACGGCTTCGTCCTCGTCTTCGACGAGATGATCACCGGGATGCGCTGGAGCCGCGCGGGCGCGCAGACGGTGTACGGCGTGTCCCCCGACCTGTCGACCTGGGGCAAGGCCCTGGGGAACGGCTTTGCCGTGTCCGCCCTGGCGGGGCGACGGGACCTGATGGAGCTGGGCGGCCTGAACACCGACGAGCGCCGGGTCTTCCTGCTGTCGACGACACACGGTGCGGAGACGACGGGACTGGCGGCGTTCGAGGCGGTTTCCGATGCCTACGCCGAGCACGACGTCGTCGGGGTGATGGAGCGACAGGGGGAGAAGCTGCGCCGCGGCTTCCGCGAGTGCGCCGAGGCCCACGGCGTGAGTGAGCACGTGAGCGCCGAGGGTCGCTCCTCGTGCATGGTCTTCGTCACCCTGGACCATGAGGGGAGGCGGTCCCAGTCCTTCCGGGCGTTGTTCCTCCAGGAGCTGCTCGCCCGAGGTGTGCTGGGGCAGTCCCTCGTGATCTCGGCGGCCCACACCGATGAGGACATCGAGCGGACCCTCGAGGCCGTGGACGGTGCGCTCGCGCTCTACGCCAAGGCCCTCACGGCCGGAACGACCGACGGCCTGCTCAACGGCCCACCCGTGGCACCTGCTCTTCGTGCGTTCGCGGTTCCGCGACGCCTCCGGCTGACTGAGGATGGAGTTCTCTCATGAAGGTCGTGCTCTTCTGTGGCGGACTCGGTATGCGGATGCGTACCGGGCCGGACTCGGCCCCCAAGCCCATGATGCCGATCGGCTCCCGCCCCGTGCTCTGGCACGTGATGCGCTACTACGCCCACTTCGGTCACACGGAGTTCATCCTCTGCCTCGGCTACGGCGGACGGACGGTCAAGGACTACTTCCTGCAGTACCAGGAGGCACACTCCAACGACTTCGTGCTCACCAAGGGTGGCCGTGACCTGGAGCTGATCTCCAGCGACATCAGCGACTGGCGCATCACCTTCATCGACACGGGGATGGACACGCCGATCGGGGAACGCCTCCGTCGCGTGCGGCCCTTCCTGGACGAGGACGACGTCTTCCTCGCCAACTACGGTGACGTGCTGACCGACGCCCCCCTGAACGACATCATCAGCTCGTTCCTGGCGACCGACGCGGTCGGCACGATGCTGGCCGTGAAGCCGCAGGACTCCTTCCACGTCCTCCGGATGGACGACCACAACGCGGTCCAGGGACTCGAGCCGGTGGCCGACATGGCGATGCGGATCAACGGCGGCTACTTCGTGCTCCGGTCGGAGATCTTCGACTTCCTCCACGAGGGTGAGGACCTCGTGATGGACGGCTGCCGTCGCGCGGCAGCGGCGGGACGGCTGGTCGCCACTCCGTACGACGGGTTCTGGGCACCGATGGACACGCTCAAGGAGCGCACGGCGCTCGAGGAGCTGCACCAGTCGGGTCGCAGCCCCTGGGCGCTCTGGTGCAACCGCCCCGACCGTTCGGCAGCACGGCGGCTGCAGCTGGACCTCCCCGACACGGCGGACTACCGCGCAGCAGTGGGCTGACGCCTCCTCGGCACTGTCGTATCGGGCGAGCCCTCGCCCGGGAGCCACGGCTGCGTCAGGACAGCTGGAGCAGCACCTTCGGCGCCAGAAACGCTTCGGCGAACGGTGCCCTCGACTCCACGCCCCGAAGGCGCATCAGGCCCAGGAACGTCTCGTCATCCCACCAGTCGTGGCCGTGCTGGCTCGGGAAGTGCTTGTGGAGCAGCTCGACCTTGCGAGCCGCTTCGGTCGCGGACAGCCGGACGTAGTGCGAGGGGCGGCCCATGTCCCCGTCCCACTTCGGGATCTCGTAGTGGAGGACGAGCGCGTCTCTCCACACGGTGCGGGCGAGGCGGCCGACGAGGGCATGGTCCTGGTGGGCGTCGTCGTCACGTGGGCACAGCACCAGGTCGGCCGGTCCGTCGTCCGCGAACTCGTGCAGGGTCCGCTTGACCGCTCCCCAGTGCTCGGGGAGGAACCCGTCCGGGTAGGACTCGAGGCGCAGCTCCGCGCCCGGGAAGAAGGCAGCCAGCGCCTCGGCCGTCTCCGCGTGACGGGCTGAGGATCCGGTGAGGACGCAGCCGCTCAGCTCGGTGCCGGCGCGCTGACGCAGCTGGAGCAGTGTTCCGCCACAGCCGATCTCGATGTCATCCGGGTGAGCGCCGACGGCGACGACGCGAAGCCTCCCCGACGGAGCCTGCAGGGCCAGCATCCGTCTCCCTCCTCCCGAGGCGGGACACGTTCGGGACGATGCGGACCACCCCGACGGCCGCGCCACAACGTGCGGTGGATCTGTCTGATTCGCCCTCATGTTGGCACAGGGTGCTGTTGAATGAAGGTGTTCCAGGGCAGTGAATCGGGAGGGGGACCCATGCAGTTCCGGAGCACCACGATCGCGGGTGTGACGATCTTCGAGCCGGAGCCCCATGCCGATGAGCGAGGGTTCTTCTGCAGGACCTTCGATGCGAGCGTGGCGCGACGAGCAGGAGTGGACCCTGACTCCTTCGTGCAGGACAGCACGTCGCGCTCGCGCCGGGGAGTCCTCCGGGGCCTGCACGTCCGCGTGGGCCGGGGCGAGGGGAAGCTCGTCCGCTGTGCAACCGGGGCACTGTTCGACGTCGTCGTCGACCTCCGTCGAGGGTCTCCCACCTACCGCAGGTGGCTGTCGGTCCGGCTGGATGGTGAGAGCCAGCGTTCCGTCTACATCCCACCCGGGTGCGCCCACGGCTTCCAGTCCCTCACCGAGCCGTCGGACACCGCCTACCGGATCACGCGGGAGCACGACCCGTCCGAGGACCTCACCATCGCCCACGACGACCCCACGCTCGGGATCCCGTGGCCGCTCGAGGTGAGCGCCATGTCGGCCGCGGACCGGCACGCGCCACCCCTGGCCGCTCTGGAGGAGCAGTTGAGCCACATCGACGCCCCCGTGGTGGCGCACTGAGCGGAGTGGGGAGATGTCCATGTTCTCCGGCTGTGGCCCGTCCGGTTCGACAGCCTGCACGACTAGAGGAGGTTCGAGATGAAGGTCGTCGTTCTCGGTCTGGGGTACGTCGGTACGGTGACGGCCGCCGGCTTGGCGTCACGGGGGCACCTTGTCGTCGGTGTCGACGTCGACCAGATGAAGGTGGAGGCGGTCCGGCGGGGTGAGAGCCCGGTCGTCGAGCCCGGGCTGGACCAGCTGATCCAGGACAGTGTGGCCAGTGGGCGCCTGCTCGCGACCACGGACGTCCGCGAAGCGGTCGCCCAGGCCGATGTGTCCCTCATCTGTGTCGGCACGCCGTCCGGCGAGGGCGGCGCGACGGACTTGACCTTCGTCGCGCGAGCAGTGGCCGACCTGCGCGACGCGATGACCAGCGTGCCTCCGCCGGTGTCCGGGTTCCACTCCGTGGTGGTGCGTTCGACGGTGCCCCCCGGCACGGGCGCGGCGGTGGTGGCTCCGGCGTTCGCCGGCGACCTCCCGGAGGGCTGGGCGGTCGGCACCGCCATGTGCCCGGAGTTCCTGAGGGAGGGCTCGAGCGTCGACGACTTCTTCGGCCCACCCTTCGTCGTCGTCGGCACGGCGGAGCCGCGAACCGCACGGGCGCTCACCGATCTGTTCGCGTTCTGCGTCGACGCCGTCGAGACCGTCGAGGTGGCCGAGGCGGAGGCCCTGAAGTACGCCTGCAACGCCTTCCACGCCGTCAAGGTCACCTTCGCGAACGAGATGGGCCGGGTCTTCGCGCCGTTCGGCGTCGACGCCCGTCGCGTGATGGAGATCTTCTGCCAGGACACCAAGCTGAACATCGCTCCGACCTACCTTCGCCCCGGATTCGCCTTCGGCGGTTCCTGCCTGCCCAAGGACCTGCGCTCGCTCCAGCGTCTGGCCCGGGTCAATGGCGTGGACCTCCCGCTCGTCGGAGCGACGACGGTCAGCAACGAGATCGCCGTTCGGACCCTCGTCGACCGGGTCCTGGCGACCGGCTACCGCCGGGTGTGCCTCCTGGGGCTGAGCTTCAAGGCGAACACGGACGACCTCCGCGAGAGCCCGCATCTCGAGGTGGCCGAGCGGTTCGTGGGCAAGGGGCTCGACGTGCGGATCTACGACCCGATCGTGAACCCGGACCGGCTGGTGGGAGCGAACCGCCGCTACTTCGAGAGCACGTTGGCCCACATCGACCGGATCCTGGCGTCCTCACCGGAGGAGGCGCTGGCCGATGCCGAGGTGGTCCTGGTGTCGTCCTCCGGCCGTGCGGCCCTCGAGGCCCTGAAGCGCGCGACCCCGCGTCTCGTGATCGACGTCAACGGGAAGCTCGGCGAGGACGTCGAGCAGCTCCCGGCATACCAGGGCGTGGTGTGGTGAGGCGTCAGCGTCCCGACGGCGGCAGCGCGCCGCGCGTCCTCGTGATCGTGCAGAACCTCCCGGTTCCGTTCGACCGCAGGGTCTGGCTGGAGTGCCAGAGCCTGCGGCGGGCGGGCTATGACGTCACCGTGGTCTGCCCGCAGGGGGAGGGCACCGGTGCGGAACAGACGGTGGAGGGCGTTCGGATCCTTGCCTACCCGCCCTACGCGTCGAACGGCCGGACCCTCGGGTTCGTGACCGAGTACGCGTACTCGTTCGCCGCGACGGCACGGTTGGTGCGACGGGCGAGGAAGGCCGGGAGATTCGCGGTCATGCAGGCCTGCAACCCCCCCGACATCTTCTGGCCCATCGCACGCTGGCTCCGCGCCGTCGACGGGACGCGCTTCCTGTTCGACCACCACGACCTGTGCCCGGAGCTCTACCGCTCCCGGTTCGGGGACGGCGAGGGGCTCGCCCTGCGTGGGCTGCTTCTTCTCGAGCGAGCCACTTTCCGCACCGCCGACCGGGTGACCTCGACGAACGACTCCTACAAGGCCGTGGCGATGGACCGGGGCGGCAAGCACGAGCAGGACGTCACCGTGGTCCGAACGGGCCCGGACCCGCAGAGGCTGCGTCGTGCTGAGGCGCACGCGGAGCTGCGTCACGGCCGGGCGCACCTGGTGGCCTACATCGGCGTCATGGGACCCCAGGACGGTGTCGACATCGTCCTCGATGCGGCCGAGCTGATCGTGCACCGCTGGCAGCGTGATGACGTCCAGTTCATGGTGATGGGGAAGGGTGACTGCTACCCGCAGCTGCTGGAGCAGCGGGACCGGCTCGGGCTGCGTTCCCACGTGGACCTGCCCGGTCGTGTCCCGGACGAGACGGTGAGGGACGTGCTGTCGACGGCCGATGTCGGTCTGTCGCCGGATCCGCACAACCCCCTGAACGACGTCTCCACCATGAACAAGACGATGGAGTACATGGCCTTCGGCCTGCCCGTCGTGGCATTCGACCTGCGCGAGACGCGGGTGTCCGCCCAGCAGGCTGCGTGCTACGTGGCTCCGGGTCAGGTCGAGGCGTACGCGCAGGCGATCCTCGACCTCATCGACGACCCGGGACGTCGCGCAGCGATGGGCACGTTCGGTCGCGAGCGGGTCGAGCGGGAACTGGCGTGGGAGCACCAGGAGGGCGGCTACGTCGCGGCATTCGACGACCTCGTCGGCCGCTCGCGCCGCCGGTCCGGCCGTGACCGCGTGGTCGCCACGGTGGTGAGCTGAGCGTGTGCGGGGTGGCCGGCGCCTACCAGCAGGGCGACGGAAAGCTGCTCGTGACCACGATGGTCGAGCGTCTGGCGCACCGGGGCCCCGATGCCGGTGGCACGGTCGAGCTCGTCGACCCGGACGTCGCCGTCGTCCTCGGCCACCGACGGCTGTCCATCATCGACCTGTCGGCTGCCGCGGACCAGCCGTTCACCAAGGGCGGGCTGACGCTGAGCTACAACGGGGAGATCTACAACCACCAGGCCCTCCGGCACGAGCTGGAGGCCCAGGGGATCCGGTTCGAGACCAGGTCGGACACGGAGGTCGTGCTCGAGGCGTGGCGGGCGTGGGGGCCGGAGTCGCTGCGTCGCCTGCGCGGCATGTTCGCCTTCGCGTTGTACGACGCGCGTACCGGGAGCCTGGTGCTGGCCCGCGACCCACTCGGGATCAAGCCGCTCTTCTACCTGCCGCGCGGTGACGGCGTGGTCTTCGCCTCCGAGCTCAAGGCCGTCGTGGCCGCTGTCGGGCGGGAGCTCACGATCGACCCCGCGGGCATGGTGGCCTCGACGCTGTACTACTGGCTGCCGGAGGAGTACGACGCGGTGTCGGGCGTGCGCAAGCTGCCCGCCGGCTCGTGGCGGGAGTACCGCCGGGACGGCTCGGTGACGTCCGGCGTCTACTGGAACAGCGCCGAGGAGGCGGCGGCCGCGGCGGCCGGTCCGTCCGCCGACATCGCCGACGTCGTCGAGGAGTCGGTCCACGCACACCTGGTCTCCGACGTCCCGGTCGCGGCATTCCTCAGCGGCGGCCTCGACTCGAGCATCATCACCGCACTGGCGCACCGTGAGGACCCGTCCCTGGAGACGTACACCATTGCCTTCCGCCCGGAGGACCAACGGCTCGAGGCGATGCCGGACGACGCGCACTACGCACGACTCCTGGCGTCGCAGCTCGGCGTGAAGCTGCACGAGATCGAGCTGCACCCCGACGTGGTGGACACG
Source organism: Segeticoccus sp. (assembly GCA_035690725.1). Taxonomy (GTDB): domain Bacteria; phylum Actinomycetota; class Actinomycetes; order Actinomycetales; family Dermatophilaceae; genus DASSKF01. The sequence goes on along the minus strand of DASSKF010000117.1, from coordinate 63,098 downwards.
CTGGGGCGGATGGTCGAGGTGCTGGACGAGCCGATCGGCGACCCGGCGGCGATCAACACGTACCTGATGTGCCAGGCAGCCCGGGACACCGGGTGCAAGGTCATGCTCTCGGGCATGGGGGCGGACGAGCTGTTCGGCGGCTACCGCAAGCACCTGGCCAACGTGCTGGCCGGGCGATACCAACGCCTTCCCGGCGCACTCCGACGCGGCGTGGTCGCGCCGGCCGTGCACCGCCTGCCCGTGGCCGTCGCCGGCCACGGCCTCCGGACCGTCCGCTGGGGACAGCGATTCCTCACCTTCGCGGAGCTGCCCGAGGAGGAGGCCTTCCGACGCAGCTACACCATGTATGACGTGGACGGGCTGCGCAGCCTCCTCGCCCCCGGGCTGGCCCCACTCGTGGCGGACGTCGTCGACTCGCACCGCCGGGTCTACTGGGACAACCGGCTACCGGACCACGTGAACCGGATGTGTCTCGCGGACACCCGCATGTTCATGGCGGGCCTGAACCTGACCTACACGGACCGGGCGAGCATGGCCGCCTCGGTAGAGGTGCGCGTCCCGTTCGTCGACCCGGTGGTGCTGCGTGCGGCCTTCTCCCTGAAGGGGGCGGACAAGATCCGCGGCCGCACGCAGAAGGCTGCCCTGAAGGACGCGGCCCGGCGATGGCTGCCGGACGAGATCGTCGACCGTCCGAAGGCGAGCTTCGGTGCGCCGCTGCGGGCGTGGGTCACCCAGGACCTCCGCGGGCTGGTCGACGACGTCCTGCTGCGTGGCGACCTCGTGTCCTCGGGCTTCCTCCAGGGGCCGGAGCTGCACCGCCTGGTCGCGGAACAGCGCAGCGGCCGCCACGACTGGTCGAAGCAGATCTGGCAGCTGCTGAGTATGGAGCTGTGGTACCAGAACATGCGCGCCGCCGGGGTGGGGGCGGCGTGACCACGAGACGTGAGCAGGGGACAGGGGCAAGGACATGAAGCAGGTGGCGCAGAACTACCGGTCCGGAGAGCTGAGCGTGCTCGACGTGCCGGCTCCCGCGTGCAAGCCGGGCGGCGTGCTGGTGCGGACGCTGTACTCGCTCATCTCGACGGGCACCGAGATGATGAAGGTCACCGAGGCCGGTCTGTCCTTGCTGGGCAAGGCACGAGCACGTCCCGACCAGGTGAGGAAGGTTCTGGACTCCGTTGCCCAGCAGGGTGCGCTCACCACCTACAAGAAGGCGATGAACACCCTCGACAGCTATACGCCGCTGGGGTACTCGCTGTGCGGGATCGTCGAGGCAGTGGGGGCGGGAGCGGAGGAGTTCGGCGTCGGTGACCTTGTCGCTGCCGCAGGGAACGAGTTCGCCCTGCACGCCGAGGTGAACTGGGTGCCGACGAACCTGTGCGTGCACGTCCCTGCCGGAGTGGACCCCCAGCATGCTGCGTTCGCGACCGTGGGGGCGATCGCCATGCAGGGGGTGCGCCGAGGCGAGGTCCAGCTCGGTGAGACCGCGTGCGTCATCGGGCTCGGTCTGGTCGGTCAGCTGGTGGTTCGGCAGCTGCTGGCGGCCGGGGTCCGGGTGGTCGGCCTCGACACCGTGGCAGCACGGTGCCGCCTCGCCGAGGACGCCGGTGCCGCGGTCTGTGCCGAACCGGACACGGACGGGACTGCCCGCGTCGAGCGGGCCCTGCAGGAGATGACCGACGGCCTGGGCGCGGACCACGTGTTCCTTGCCGCCGGAGGCACGTCCAACGAGCCCGTGGAGCTGGCCGCTCGTCTCGCCCGGGACCGGGCGACGGTGATCGACATCGGCAAGACACGCCTCGACCTGCCCTGGAACGCCTACTACGAGAAGGAGCTCGACGTCCGGTTCTCCCGGTCCTACGGGCCCGGCCGTTACGACGACCGCTACGAGCTGGACGGCGTCGACTACCCGGCCGGCTACGTGCGGTGGACCGAGCGTCGCAACCTCGAGTGCTTCCTCGACCTCGTTCGCAGTGGCCGTCTCGACGTTGGCCCGCTCATCTCCGGCACCTGGCCGGTGACCGACGCCCCCGACGTCTACAGCCGGCTGCACGCCGGTGAGGTCCAGGGGGTCGGCTTCCTGTTCGAGTACCCGGAGAGTGGCAGCGTCCCCATCGGGGAGCCGACTCCTCGCCGGACCGAGACGTCGCCAGCTGTCGGGAGTCCCCGCACGTCTCGGGGGACGACGGCATCCGCCACGGTACGGATCGGCTTCGTCGGGGCAGGGAACTACGCGACCTCCATGCTGCTACCGCACCTGGCCAACGATGACGCCGTCGTGTTGAGCACGGTGGCGACGACACGGTCGCTCTCCGCCGCCAATGCCCAGCGAAAGTTCGGCTTCGAGCGGATGAGCACCAACGCCGAGGACGTGCTGGACGACCCGCGCACGGATGCGGTCTTCGTCGTGACCCGGCACCACTCGCACGCCGACTTCGTGTGCCGGGCGCTGGCGGCCGGCAAGGCGGTCTTCGTGGAGAAGCCGCTGGCCCTGTCCGAGGCGGAGGTCGAGCGTGTCGTGCAGACCGTCGCCGCCACCGGAAACGACCGACTCATGGTGGGGTTCAACCGGCGTTTCGCTCCCTTGTTCACCGAGCTGCGGCGCCGCTTCGGTGCCGCCACCGGGCCGGTCATGGGGCGCTACCTCGTCAACGCCGGACCGCTCGCCGCGGGGAGCTGGTACAACAACCAGGAGCTGGAGGGCAGCCGCTTCCTGGGTGAGGGCGGGCACTTCATCGACGCACTCGGCGCGTGGATCGGCTCGCCGCCGGTCGCCGTGTCCGCACAGCAGACCTCTGACGGCTTGGACCTGCACGTGTCGCTGACCTACGCGGACGGCTCGATCGGGAGCATCACCTATGCCACCGACGGGAACGAACGCTTCCCGAAGGAGACCTTCGAGGTCATCGGGGGCGGACGCAACGCGCGCCTCGACAACTTCACTCGCGCGACGCTGTGGAGTCGGAGGGGCAAGGACGTGAAGCGGTCGCTCCGCGGTCAGGACAAGGGGCAGCAGCGTCAACTGGGCGCCTTCGTTCGGGCGGTGCAGTCGGACGGGCCGATGCCCATCGAGTTGCCTCAACTGCTGGCGACCACTCGAGCGACGATCGCGGTCCCGGAGAGCCTGGCCACCGGCACGACGGTGAAGCTGTGAGCAGGTCGGCGACCTGGTACCTGCACCGACTGCGCCACATGTCGCCCCGCGAGGTCGGGTGGCGCGCCGCCGACCAGGTGCGCGAGCGGCGCTGGGCTCGTCGGCGGGTCCCGGCCGGGGCGGCCCACGACCGGCAGGTTCCGGGACTCCTGGGGGACCGCAGGTTCCCTGCCGTCCTACCGGACGAGGTTCGCGGCACCGTGCCGGCGCCGGTCGCCGCCGCGGTGACGGACGCGGCTGAAGCGCTGCTGGCCGGCCGGTGGGAGGTTCTCGGGGTGCCACGGCCGGACATCGTGGACCCCGACTGGTTCCGGGACCCGGTCACGGGCCGACGGGCCCCCCAGGACGAGCTGGCCTTCCGCATCGACCACCGGGACGAGCAGGTGACCGGCAACGTGAAGTCGGTGTGGGAGCTGTCCCGACACCACCACCTCACGGTGCTCGCCGCCGCGTGGTGGCTCACCCGGGAGGACCGATTCGCCCAGGCCGTGGCCCGGCAGCTCGAGTCGTGGTGGCGGGCGAACCCGTTCCTCAGCGGGATCCACTGGACCAGCGGCATCGAGCTGGGCATCCGGTTGACCAGCTGGGTGTGGGTCCGTCGGCTGCTCGACTCGTGGCCCGGGTGCCGTGACCTGTTCGAGCAGAACGACCTCGCACTGCGCCAGATCCGCTGGCACCAGGAGTACCTGGCGTCCTTCCGGAGCAGGGGATCTTCGGCGAACAACCACGCGGTGGCCGAGGCGAGCGGCCGCCTGGTGGCCGCCTGCGCCTTCCCGTGGTTCCAGCAGAGCGAGCGGTGGCGGGAGCAGGCGGCATCCGACCTCGCGCGCTCGCTGGCCGCCAACACCTTCGGCAGCGGCGTGAACCGGGAGCTGGCGAGCGACTACCACCGGTTCGTCACGGAGCTCGGGCTGGTCGCGCTCGCCGAGAGCAACGGAGCGGGCCGACCGTTGCCGCGCAAGGTGCGCGAGCTGCTGGCCTCCTCGCTCGATGCCGCCGCCGCGCTCCTGGACGCCTCGGGTCGCGCCCCCCGGCAGGGTGACGGCGACGAGGGACGGGCGCTGGTGCTGGATCCGCCGACGGAGGATGCGTGGGCGTCCCTCCTCTCGACCGGCTCCGTCCTGGTCGGGGCGCCCGGCTGGTGGCCTCGGCCGGCGCCGGACCTTGCGAGCGCGCTCCTCGGCTCGTTGGGCGGCATCGAGCCGGTCGGGCACCGAGCCGAGAGTCGGCCCGACGCCTTCCCGGACGCGGGCATCCACCTGCTTCGGACACCGCGCGGCTCCTCGCCGGAGATCTGGTGCCGTTGCGACGGTGGTCCGCACGGCTTCCTGTCGCTCGCTGCGCACGGTCACGCCGACGCGCTGTCGATCGAGGTGCGGCACGGCGGAGTCGACATCCTCGCCGACCCCGGGACCTACTGCTACCACGGCGAACCGGTCTGGCGGAGCTACTTCCGCTCGACGAGGGCGCACAACACCGTGGAAGTCGACGGGGTCAGCCAGTCCGTGGAGGGCGGTCCGTTCCTGTGGCGAACCCGGACGGACGCGGCGGTCGACGGGACCGAGCGGACCGGTGACCTGCAGGTGTGGTCCGCGCACCATGTCGGCTACCGACGCCTCGACCCGGCGCTCCGACACTCGAGGACGGTCTCCCTGGACGCGGCGAAGGGGGAGCTGACCGTGCTGGACGAGCTGGTCGGTGAGGTCGAGCACTCGCTCCGGCTCAATTGGCACCTGGGTCCGCAGGTGCAGGTGGATCTCCGGACGACCTCCGCGGAGCTGCGCTGGGTCGGGACGGACGGTGCGGGTACGGGTGCACTCCAGCTGCCGGAGCAGCTGTCCTGGTCCCGCCACACGGCGGAGACCGACCCGATCCTGGGCTGGTACTCGCCGGGTTTCGGCCAACGCGTTCCGAGCACGACCCTGGTCGGCACGGGCAGCTGGACCGGCACGCTCGAGTTGCGAACGTTGGTGCGCCTGTCGGGCGGTTTCCTGGCCGCAGGAGGACAGCCGATGGAGTGGGCGGCCGGCGCGACGAGTGGTGCCGGGACCACCGGACCGTCGCTCACCGGAGATTTCTGATTCCGCCTGACATCGGCCGGGCCGTCGTTAGGCTGAGAAACGTCATCGGCGACAACGAGGGGGAGCCGTGAGTGAGCAAATCGTCGACCTTCGGTCGGCGTGGGCGATTCTGCGTCGGCGCGCACGCATTCTCGCCGTGATCGTCCTGCTCGGAGCGTTGGGCGGTGCCTACTTCGGCTACTCGCGACCCGACGTCTACCAGAGCACGAGTCTGGTGCTGCTACCGCTCGGCTCGCCGGACCCAAGCGGTCAGGACCAGTCGCGTCAGGTCGACACCCAGGCCCAGATCGCCCTCAGCGACGTCGTCCTGGGTCCGGCCGGCCATGCCGTCACCCCACGCATGACCGCCGAGGAGATGCAGTCCTCCGTCGAGGTGGCCGCTTCGACCGACGACGTCCTCCAGATCACGAGCAGTGCCGAGACCGCTGTGCGGGCGGAAGCCATCACCCGGGCCGTCGCAACCGCTGACGTGAACTACCTGGCCTCGACGTTGGTCACCCTGAGCCAGGACCAGCGCCTGGCACTGGAGGACCGCCGCCAGACGCTCAAGGGCAGCCTCGCGGCCGTGACGCGGGAGATGAAGAAGACGTCTGCGCGCCTGGAGACGGAGCCGCACAACTCGACGGCCGGCAAGGCCGATGCCGCGGCCTTGGCGGAGCTGACCGCCCAACAGGCGAGCGTCGTGCTCCAGATCGACCAGCTGGAGAAGGAGCTCTCGGGAGGCAAGGACCTGCTGTCGGGGCAGCCCGGGGGCGACGCACGTGTCATCCAGCAGGCGTCTCCCGCCGAGAAGGCCTCGGTCCCCCTCCGTATCGGCCTCTACGGCCTGGCGGGACTACTGGCCACGCTCGTCCTGGCGACCACGGTCGTCGTGTCCACCGGCCGTCGTGACAAGCGGCTGCGCTCGCGCGACCAGCTCGCCGACTCGATCGCCGTACCCGTCCTCGCCTCGCTGCACAGTCGGGCCACGAAGGCGGCGGCCGGGTGGACGACCCTCCTGCTGTCCTACGAGCCCGACCACGTCGACCAGTGGAGCCTGCACCAGATGCTTCGCGCCGTCACGGGCCGTTCGTCGACCGCGGAGGGGGGCTCGGGCGGGAGCCGGAACCACGTCGTCGTGCTGTCGCTCGCGGACGACCTGCGGGCTCTCGCCGTCGGTCCACAGCTGGCGTCGTTCGCCGCGTCCCGCGGCATGCGAACACAGCTCCTCCCCACACAGACACATGAGTCGGCAGAGACCCTCTGGGCGGCCTGCTCCCGTTTCCCACAGTCCGCCGACCGACGCCCGCAACTCCTGGTCGGTGACCACGAGGTGTCCGAGGACGCGGACCTCGTCGTCCACGTGGTTGTGCTCGACCGGACGAAGCCACGCATCGACATCCCCGAGGCGTCACCTGCCACGACCCTCCTCGCCGTGTCGTCCGGGTCGGCGACACTCGACGACATGGCCCGGACCGCCGTGGCTGCGGACGAGGCGAACCACCCGATCGACGGACTCGTCGTGGCCGACCCGGATCCGCTCGACCGGACGTCCGGGCGCCTCCTTCCCACCGAGCGAGAGCACCAGGCCTCCCTTCCCACCCTCATGACCGGTTCGGTCACGTCCGGTGGGCCGGCGCAGCCCGCGTCGCGGAGGCGGTTGACATGATGAGCGTCGGTTGGCGCATCGAGGAGGAGGACCTCGACTTCGACGCTGGCGGCTCTCCGCGGCCGCTGTTGAGCACGTGGCACTACCTGCGCAAGACCCTTCGGCGCAGGTGGCGCACCTGGGTGGGCATCGCGGCGCTCGGGGCACTGCTCGGCATGGCCAGCGTCGTGCTGGTCCCTCCGACGAGCTCGGCCACGGTCACTCTCCTTCTCGCCCACCCGTCCGGCACGGACCCGGCACAGGCGATGGCCACCGACGTGAGCTTCCTCAACACGAGGGAGGTGGCCACTGGGGTGATCCACGAGCTGGCGTTGGGCATCTCGGCCAAGGAGTTCGAGTCCGAGGTGGTGCCCGAGACCATCACGGATCAGGTCCTGCGGCTCACGGTCTCGGCACCGACGGAGTCCGAGGCGGTGACGCGAGCGCGCGCCCTGGTCAAGGAGTACCTGTCATTTCGGTCCGAGCAGCTTCGCTCGCTCAGCCACGGGCTCGTCTCCGGCTACCAGAAGCGCATCGTCTCGCTGCAGCACCAGGTCGACATCCTCACGGGGCAGTACAACACGCTCAGCGAAGAGGGTGCTGGGGGCAAGAGCCACGCGTCGGACATCCTGGCCGAACGGACCCAGCTCAACTCGCAGATCACCAGCATGCAGCAGGCGATCGAGGAGGCGACGCTGCAGACGGACGCGGCAGTCGTGTCGACGCACGTCATCGACCCCGTGCAGGCGGTTCCCTTCTCTGCCAAGCGGGCAGCGGTTCTGCGGGTCCTGTCCGGCGGAGTCCTGGGCCTGGCCCTCGGTGCGGGTCTGGTCCTGTTCCAGGCCCTCACCTCAGAGCGGGTCCGGCGCCGCCAGGAGGTCGCCCTGGCACTGGAGGTCCCGGTGCGTTACAGCGTTGCCTGGCGAGGTCACGGACGTGCGCCTCGAGACTGGCTTCCGACGAGGGGGCGTCAGCGAGGAGGGACGCCTCGCCAGCGGGACCTCGACATCCTCGCGCACGGCCTGGAGACCGCGCTCAGTGCGGGATCGCCGAGCTCGCCCGGACCGCGACGCGGCATCACGGGGGTCTCCGGCGGTCGGAACCGCACCGGACTTGCCCTCGCCGCCCTCGGAAATGCCCCCGTCGCGGCCCTCGTGGTCAGCGAGCTCGCCCTGCGGCTGGCGCAGCTGGGTCGCTCGGTCTTCCTTGTCGACCTCAGCGAGCGGGGAGAGCTGGCCGAGGTGGCGAAGCGGCGGGGTCGTGAGTCGCGAACCGACGGTGAGGAGTACGCGACGATGATGGAGGTCGTCCGTCCCGCCGGTTCTCCGGCACTGGCCGTCGGGCCCCGGCTGGGGGCGCCGGGCTCGTCCCTCGGCGGCGAGCACCGCGCCGCATGGGAGTCGGCGGACGTCACGCTCGCACTGGTCGAGGTCGACCCTGCCCTCGATGTGTCCACGCTCCGGACCTGGACGGATCAGATCGTCCCCCTCGTCACGGCGGGGACCTCCACCGCCGAGCTGCTCCAGACCGTTGCCGAACTCGTCCGCTCCTCCGGAGTCGCCATGCCGTTCGCGATGATGGTCGGCACGGACCCGACGGATGAGAGCTGGGGGATGACCGAAGCGCCGCCGCCGGGGGAGCAGCCAGCGGAGCAGGTGCAGGAGTGAGCGGTCCCCTCTCCACGCCCGCGGCGAGGGTACGGCGGGTGCCGATCGCGTCCGGGGCGTCCCGGACGCGGGAGAAGCAGGTGCCCACGCTGGTGGTCCTCGTCTGGGGCGCCTTGTTCTTCAACGTTCTCGCGCCCTCGGGGAACGAGACCCTGGTTCCGATCCCGCACTCCGTGGCCCAGCTGCTCGCGCAGGGCTCGCTGGGGGTGGCGTTGCTCCTCGCCCTGATCGCGAACCCGCGCATGGTGGTGCGGCCCAATGTGCTGTTGGCGCTGCTGTCCGTGCTCGCGGTCGTGTCGCTCGCGGTCAGCCTGCACAACGAGTTCCTCGTGGCGTCGACCTATCGAGCGCTGCGCCTCTGCGGCTTCGTGGTCTGCTTGTGGTTGCTCACCCCGTGGTGGGGACGACATGAGCTCCCGCTCCTCCGGGCACATCGACTGTGCCTCTGGGCGATCCTCGCGTCGGTCTTCGTCGGTATGGTGCTCTCACCCGGCAAGGCGTTCTCCTTCGAAGGCCGGCTGTCCGGTGCCTTGTGGCCGATCCCACCGACACAGGTCGCCCACTACGCGGCGGTACTCGTCGGCACGTCGGCCGTGCTGTGGCTGTGCCGAGTCATCGGCGGGCGCCATGCCCTGCTCGCCATCGCATTCGGCGTCGCCATCCTGGTCGGGACGCACACCCGTACGGCCATCGTCGCGGCCATCATCGGGCTCGCGGTGGCCTCGGCGAGTCTCTTCCTCGGACACGCGCGCGTCCGACGGACCTCGGTGTCGAGCCTCGTGGTGGCGATCGTCGCCGCGACGCTGTTCGCACCCGCGCTCGTGCAGTGGGCCTCGCGCGGACAGACGACCCAGCAGGCCACCCAGCTGACCGGCCGGACCAAGGTGTGGGCGGACGTGTTCAACACGCCACGACCCGCTTTCGACCAGTACTTCGGCGCCGGCTTGTCCAACAAGTCGTTCGACGGGATGCCGATCGACAGCAACTGGGTGGCGAGCTATGTGGACCAGGGGTGGTTCGGGATCGTCGTCCAGGCGTTCGTGCTCATCCTGCTGTTGTTCATGGCGGCGACGACGGTGCGTAGTCCACGTCGTGCGGTCGCGCTCTTCCTCATCGTCTACTGCGTGGTTGCCTCCTCGACCGAGACCGGTCTCGGGGACGCGTCGCCGTACCTCCTCGACCTGGTCGTGGCGGCATCACTGCTCGCACCCGCCCCGAGGCGGAGCTCAGCGTGAAGGTGCTGCTCGTGCACGGTCGCTACCGCTCCGAGGCTCCGAGCGGTGAGAACCACGTCGTCGACCAGGAGGCTGAGCAGCTCCGTGCCGCCGGGCACCACGTGGCACACTTCGAGCGGCGCAGCGACGACATCGCGACGTGGTCGCTGCAGCGCAAGGCCGGACTTCCCGTCCGTAGCATCTGGGACGAACAGGTGCGCCGTGAACTGGTCCGGTCCCTCGAGGCAGACCGCCCGGACGTCGTCCACATCCACAACACCTTTCCGTTGCTCAGCGCATCGGTGCTGTATGCGTGTCGGGACGTCGGTGTCCCGGTGGTCGTCACGTTGCACAACTACAAGCTGCTGTGTGCCAGCGGGGACTTCTTCCGTGAGGGAGCGCCGTGTCACGCCTGCGCGCGCGGCTCCGGGCTGCCCGGGCTGATCCACGGCTGCTACCGAGGGTCTCGGGCGGCGACGCTGCCGGTCGTCCTCGGCAACGCCATCAACCGTCAGGCCTGGCGGCACCTCGTGTCGGCCTACATCTTCGTCTCGGCCGCGCAACGTGAGCTCATGGCCGCTCTCGAACTTCCTGCGGACCGCGTCTTCGTCAAGCACAACTTCGTCCCGCCCGGGCCGGAACCCGAGCTGAGTCGCGAGCACCGCGTTGCCTATGTGGGACGCCTGGATGCCGCCAAGGGCCTCCCGCTCCTGATGCGTTCCTGGGACCTGTTCCGGTCCCAGAACGTGGACAGCAGGCTGCAACTCGTGATTGCGGGAGGTGGCCCGCTGGAGTCGCAGGTGCGCAGCTGGGCTGAGCGACACGGGACGGTCACCGTGGCGGGCCTCCTGCCGCGGACCGACGCGCAAACCCTGTTGTCACGGTCCTTGGCGGCGGTGGTCCCGTCCCAGTGGGAGGAGACATTCGGCCTCGTGGCCGTCGAGGCCATGGCCGCGGGGGTGGCTCCGGTCGCTCCCGCCAGCGGGTCGTTCCCCGAGCTCATCAACGACCGGGTGGACGGCGTGCTCTTCCGCGCGGGTGACCGATCGGCGCTCGCACGCGAACTGGCGCACATCGACCGCGACCCCTGGGGAGCCGTCGCCATCGGGGAGCGTGCTCGATCGTCCTACCACCACCGCTTCAGCCCGGAGGACAACGTGGCGCGACTGCTGGACATCTACCGCTTCGTGAGCACGAACCCGCTGGACCGGGAGGAGGTGGCACGTCAGCGGTGAGGACGTGGCCGCGTGCTCCCGTGGCCGGCGCGGACCATGTCCAGGAACTGGAGCAGCCGAGGGACCTGGACCTCGCTGGAGAAGCGTTCCTGCGCCGTCGTCCGGGCGACCCGGCCCATTCGTGCACGGCGGCTCGGGTCCGACATCAGGCGGACCAGACGCTCCGCGGCCTCCGAGGCCCGGTCCAACGGCCACGTCCCGTCGGCCCCGAGGGCTCGCACGACCTCAGGCACGCCCCCGACAGGCGCCGCCAGGACCGGCAGGCCCACAGCCATGGCCTCGGCGACGGCAATACCGAAACTCTCCATACGTGACACGTGGCAGTAGAGCCGGTGGCGCGCCAGGACAGCGGGCACATCGTGTTGGTGACCCGCGAAGTGCACGAGGTCGTCCACGCCGAGAGCACGGGCTCGTGACCGCAGGAAGCCGCGATCGGGACCATCTCCCACGACCGTCAGGGTGTACCGGTGTCCACGAGCCGCAGCCAGCGCCAGCACCTCGAGCAGGTAGCCGTGGTTCTTGCGCGGCTCGAGGGATCCGACCGTGACCAGGTCACGAGTCGGCGGGGTGGTCGGCCGTGGCGACAGCCCGACACAGTTCGGGATCACCTGACTCGGCACGTCTCGGACGGCGGGAATGCGCTCCTCGAGGACGGACCGCATGAACTCCGATACGTGGACGAGCCCGTCGAGTCGGGACAGGACCTCCACCTCGAACCGTCGGATCGAGTGGTACAGGCTTCCGTCTCGACGGATCTGTCCCTTGTCGACCCATTCGTCGGCCTGCGAGATGTTGAAGTGCACGGCCATCACGACGGGTTCGTTGGACCGGACGCGGAGGGCTGCGTCGGCCGCAACCGGGCACTGGGCGTAGATCACGGCCGGCGACGGTGCGCTCGACAGCGACTCACGGAGAGCCTGTGCCAGGTAGTGACCGTGCCACCGTCGATACCACCAGACGCCGCTGTCGCCGTCGACACGCTCGACCAGTCGTCGAACTCCGAAGACCGGTGCCACGAGCGGCGATCCGGAGGAGAACGGCGTGACCAGGGCCGATGGACGGCGGGTGCCCGCGACGTGCCGACGGAGTGTCGCGACATGGCTCTGGACCCCAGAGCCCCCGGTCTCGCGCATGATGGTCGCGATGGCGAGCGCGGCCTCCGGGTTGCCCACGTGCACGACGCTACCTCCGGACGGGTCCCCTGCGACGGGTCCTCGCCGGCATTCTCACCAAAGCGCCTGTGCGACGGGGGCGGAACTGCGAACATGAAGCTGACTCGGAGAGGGGTAGAGACATGCGCGTACTCGTGACGGGGGACCGGGGCTACATCGGTCAGGTGCTCGTTCCGGTGTTCCAAGCGGTCGGCCACGACGTGGTGGGATTGGATGCAGGCTGGTACGACGGCTGCGACTTCGGCCCCCCGACGAGTGGTTACGAGCAGTGGACCGGGGACGTGCGCGACGTCGCCCCCTCTTCCCTCGTGGGCTTCGATGCCGTCGTCCACCTCGCTGCCATCTCCAACGACCCGATCGGGCACCTCAACCCGAACGCGACGTACTCGGTCAACGTGGGGGGAGCGGAGGCCATGGCGAAGGCTGCGAAGGCGGCCGGCGTCCCCCGGTTCCTCTTCTCCTCGTCCTGCTCCCTCTACGGTGCTGCCGGTGACAGCGCCGTGAATGAGGATTCGCCCTTCAACCCGGTGACTCCGTACGGGGAAAGCAAGGTGATGGCGGAGCGCGCCCTCTCCGCCCTCGCGGACAACTCCTTCAGCCCGACCTACCTGCGTAATGCCACGGCGTACGGCTCGTCGCCGCGCCTACGGGCCGACGTGGTCGTGAACAACCTGACGGGAAGTGCCTTCACGCAGCGACAGGTGCGCCTGAACTCCGACGGCACCCCCTGGCGGCCTCTGGTCCACATCGCCGACATCTCGCGCGCCTTCCTCGCGGTGCTCCACGCAGATCGGAAGCTCGTCCACGACGAGGCGTTCAACGTCGGACACGACGAGGACGTCGTCCAGATCCGAGATGTGGCAGAGGCGGTCGCCCAGTACATGGACGCGCCAGTGACGTTCGCTGACGGAGCGGGGCCCGACTCACGGGACTACCGTGTCAGCTTCGCCAAGATCGCCTCCCGCCTCCCCGAGTTCGCCCCGCAATGGACGTTCCGGGCGGGAGTGGCCGAGTTGGCCGGTGACATGGAGCGGTTCGAGCTCACGGCGGGTGACTGGGGTGGTCCGCGCTACGTGCGCCTCAACCGGGTGCGTGAGCTGATCGCGTCGGGGGACCTCGATGGCGAGCTCCGGCGACCGACGGTGGAGGCGAGCTGATGTCGACGAACCCGGTCTGCCGCCTCTGTGGGGCCGAGCTCCGCACCACCTTCGTCGACCTCGGTGTCTCCCCGCCCTGTGAGACGTACCTGCAGGTGGACGAGCTGGACAAGGGCGAGGTGTTCTACCCTCTCCACGTCCGCATCTGCGACTCGTGCCTGCTCGTGCAGCTGCCCGCCTACATGTCGGGCGAGGAGATCTTCAGCCACTACGCCTACTTCTCCTCGTTCAGCGACTCGTGGATCAACCATGCTCGCAAGTACGTCGACAACGCCGTCGAGCGCCTGGGTCTGGGGCCCGAGTCGTTCGTCGTGGAGGTGGCCAGCAACGACGGCTACCTCCTGCAACACGTCGTCGCGCGGGGCATCCGCTGCCTGGGGATAGAGCCGGCGGCGAACGTCGCGGAAGCGGCTCGCCTGAAGGGCGTGCCCACCGAGGTGATGTTCCTGGGGGAGGAGACCGGGTCGAAGGTGGCGGCCGCGCACGGACCGGCCGACGTGGTCGTGGCGAACAATGTCCTGGCACACGTTCCGGACATCGTCGACTTTGCCAGGGGCTTGCGGGCCCTGGTCAGCGACACCGGTCGCGTCAGCATCGAGATCCCACACCTGCTGCGCCTCATCGATGGAAACGAGTTCGACACCATCTACCATGAGCACTACTCGTACTTGTCGTTGTTGACGACGCAGCGGGTGCTGGCGGCGGCCGGCCTGACCGTCGTGGACGTGGAGGAGCTCGCGACCCACGGAGGCTCGTTGCGGACGTGGTCGGCACCGAGCGAGGCCGCCCCCCGTCCGTCCCAAGCGGTCGAACAGGTGCTCGCTGACGAGGCGGCCGCAGGACTGCACACCGTGCAGGGCCACCAGGGCTTCGCGGACCAAGTGGCGAGGGCTCGCAACGACCTGCTCGAGTTCCTCATCGGCTGCAGCCGGCGTGGCGAGAAGGTGGTGGCGTACGGAGCGCCCGGCAAGGGCAACACACTCCTGAACTTCTGTGGCATTCGGCCGGACCTCATCAACTTCGCCGTGGACCGGAACCCCTTCAAGCATGGGAGGTTCCTGCCCGGCAGCCACATCCCCATCCGTCCCGTGGATGAGTTGGCCCCCGCGCGGCCGGACTACGTGCTGATCATGCCGTGGAACCTTCGTGACGAGATCGCCGCGCAACTGGCGGATGTGCGCTCCTGGGGAGGGAAGCTCGTTGTCGCCCTCCCCGAACTCGAGGTCCTGTGATGCCTGTTGGGGCCACGGGGTCGACTCCGAGATGGCCCACTGAGGACATTCCCGGATTCGTCACGGTAACGGGTACGGGCTGGCCGAGCCGACGGGAGCTGCGAGAGCGGATCCGCAGCCTCAAGAGGTACGAGAAGGGAAGGCTCCCGTGGGAGCGTGCCCTTCTTCGAGCGGCGCTGCTCCGTCGCGGCGTCTTCGCGCGAAGGCCCCTGCACGGCAATGTGCTGGACATGCTGCGCACGGGCCAGCTGATGCTCGGACGCGGCACCTTTCTGGGGGCCAACGTGCACATCAGGTGCGAGGGTGACGGCCGGATGCTGATCGGTCAGGACGTGACCATGAACCTCGGTGCGTCAGCCAGCGCGGAGAGGCACGTGACCATCGGCGACCACGTACTGATCGGACCCGGTACCTACATCACCGACGGCAACCACGTCTTCTCGGACGTGGACACGCCTGTCCCCGACCAGGGGATGACGTGCAAGGGCCCGACTGTCATCGAGGACAACGTCTGGCTCGGCGCTCACGTCGTGGTGACGAGTGGAGTCAGGATCGGACGCCGAAGCGTCGTCGGCGCGAACTCCGTGGTCACCCGTGACATCCCGCCGTTCTGTGTTGCTGTCGGGGCTCCCGCGCGAGTCTGTCGGCGCCTCGACGGGCGTCAGCACACCTGATCCAGCCGAATCGAATCGAGCGGGCCGGCGTCCTAGTGCCGGCCAGCGTCAGGTAGGCGGTGATCACCAAGCCACCGGCCAGTTTCAGGCCAACCGGAGAACGCCATCCACTCCTGACCAGGAGGCCGACGGCGACCCCGATGAGGAACTCACCGACCCGGAACGCAGGGAACTTGTAGAGCAGGTTTCCAGCAGTTTCCGGGTGCCAACGACCACGACACGTTGTTGAGCTGCTCGGTGTACGGGGAGATGGGCACCCATGCTTGCGTCAGCCAGACGCTGGTCACGAGCGGACCGACCCCTGTCGTCAGGCCGACGGCAGCACTGAGCAGCAGCGCGGCGAGAATCGTGACGCCGTGTGTCGGGTAGATGCGCGCGAAGCGACGACCGTAGAAGTAACGGGCAGGTAGGTCAGGGGTCCCCGACCAGGCGAGCACGAATCCGGACAGTACGAAGAAGGCGTGGGACCCAGCGTGCAGTGGTGGACAACCACCATCACGGCCGCGAAGAACCGGAGGCCGGTCAGCCGCTCCAGCGGAGCGCGGGCCTGACGAGGGCCCGTGGGGGTTGCCGCAGGCTGTGTGCGACCTCGAAGACACTCGGCGGGTCTCCGGCGCCAGTTTTGGAGAAGGTCGGAGCCGGTCACCGTGCCGCGTCGGCGGAAGGCTGGAGGGGCATGCTCGGTCCAGCCGCCTCGTGCGAGAAGTGGTGCCGATAGGCGAGACGGAGCTGGTACCACCAGAAGATGCTCGCGAGGACGGACGCCAGCGCGGTCCCCCAGACCATCCCGTAGGCGCCGTCGATGACGGCCCCCGCGGTGCCGAACGCGACGGTCAGTCCCGTCGCCACCAGCTGCGACGGGAGGGTCTTGTCGGCCCGCCCGAGCGCACGGAGTCCGGCGGACGGCCCAATGGTGAGGCAGCCGAACGTCGCAGCCACGACGACCGCCAGCATCAGTCCTTGAGCTCCCGGCCACACGGTGCCGAGCAGCAGCGGACCGATGCCCCACGGAAAGACGATGAGGATGATGGCTCCCCACACTGCAGAGACTGCTGCCAGGCCGAGGCTCAGCCGAAGGCAGACGATGCGGAAGGTCGCGCGTCCGCGTGCGAGGCCTTGTGCGGCCTCGGGGACGGCCACCTGGGCGATCCCCATGAGCAGCGCGACGATGGGGCCCATGAGCATCTCGGCTCCGCGGACACCGCCAACGGCTGCCAGGCCGCTCGTTGCGGCGACCGTGTAGGAACGCACGGAGCCGCCGGCTCCCAGGGTGACGTTCTCCATCATGAAGCGGGGACCGAGGTCCCGAGTCCGCCGCAGCCACCGCATGGTCGACGCGGGCCTGGGAAGGACGCGCGCCTGCCACGTGCCGTAGACGGCGGCCAACGACCCGGTGGCGCCGTACGCGAGCACCACGAACTCGACGCTCGCGTGCTGCAGCGCGGGAAGCGTCGCAAAGAGCAGCACGGTCCACACTGCGTCGTTGGCGAAGCTCTTCCCGCCCTCACCCGCCGCGAAGAAGGCATAGCGCCAGCTGTCCTGGAGGGTGAGTCCCGGCAGGACCACGGCCAGCGCCATGAGGGCGGTGCCCATGTCGGAACCGCCGATGGTGACGTGCAGGATGACTCCGGATGCGAACACCAGGACGGCGGCGGCAGCCCCCACGACGAGCGCCGTACCGGTCGCTTCTGCCGTGGCGGCGCGCCAGCGATCGCGTGGCGCGTGGCTGAACCTCACCATGAGGCTGTCGGTCGAGACTCCTCGCGAGGCATTGACGACGATCGCGTAGGTGAGCATGGCAAGCCCGAGGACGCCCAGGCTGGCGGCACCGAGAGTGTGGGCCACGAAGATGCCGAGCACGAAGTTCTCGACGCTGGAGACCCCCTGGTCGGCGATGCCCCAACTGAGTCGCCGGAGCGCCTGCAGGTGGGTGAGCTGCACGACGCGCCGGGCCACCGGCCTCATGGCACGTCCGGCGGGCGACCGTCGCCGTCAGCCACGCGGAGGGTGGCAGCGAGTTCCTGGAACTGGCAGAACACGTCCTGGCTCGCACTGGTGGCCGCCCGCCGGAGCTGCGCGCGGCTGCGCGCCCGCTGCTGATCGAGCTCTCTGAAGGCGTCCCTCAGCGCAGCCGCGTCGAGCGTGCGGATGTCGAGGCAGAAGGCTCCCTGCTCGAAGGACTCCATCAGGACCCGGTGCTTGTCGCTGTAGGCGGTGGCGATGGTGGGAACGGCACAGCGGAGGCCGCAGACGACGTTGTGGTAGCGCGCCCCGACCATGATCCGGACACCACTGACCTGCGCCATGAGGTCAGTGAGGCTGGACACCGGTTCGAAGGCGATGCGCCGGGTGTCGGCATCGGGAAGCTGCCCGAGGACGTCGGCCCGTAGTCGCTCAGCCACGGCGTTGTCCTCGTCGTCACCGGTGAACAACCGGATCTGGTAACCCGACGTGAGCAGCCAGGTGAGGAACTCCCGGATCACCGAGACGTAGCGCTCATGCAGCGCCTCTCGACTGCGCCGGTCGCTGTTCGCGCCGTACCACGCCATCACGCCCACGCCGACGGTCGTGTCTCCCGTGTCGGGCAGGGCCGGGGGAAGGGGCAGGGCGAACGCCATGTCGGGAAAGACCCGGTCAGCCGCCGCGGCGCCTGCGCCCATCTGCTGCATGACGTCCCGCGAGTACTCGTCGCGGTAGGTTCGGTGGGTGGCCATGCGCGTGGCGGCGACAGTCAGCCAGCGGCTCAGCCGCCCCCTGATGGGGCTCGCACCGACGCTCAGCAGGACGACCGGCACGCGGTGGAGGCGCCCGGCAAGCGACAGGCAGAACAGGACCCACGGCCCCTGCCAGGGTCGGACCGGCAGCGAACCCTCCAAGATGCCGGTCCCCGGCACGATCACCATCGAGTGGTGGGACACCCACCGGACGGTCCGGGAGCCGTCGACGAGCGCTCCCAGGGCGATGCGCAGCACCCTCCTCGGGAGGCCCGCAGGCCCTCGACCACCGGGGTGGCCCCCGTGATCCCAGTGGAGATCGGCGGCGGGCATGCCGTACCGGGCTGCCACGACCTCCGGGCCCGTGCAGAGGCAGTCCAGACCCGCTTGGGGGACGTGACCTTGCAGGAAGCCGACGAGCGCCTCGAACGTGCCGTCGTTGCCATAGTTTCCGGAACCGAGCCGGCCCCACAGGCCGACCCGGATGGTGGCCAGGGGCCGCTTCGTCGCGCGAGGTGGGGCAGCCTTCATGAGGCTTCCCGCTGCCCGGACACGAGGTCGGGCACCGAGAGCGGCGGGTCGGCGAGGGCGTGCTCGGGACGGCCGTCACGCGCGTCGTGGTGTCCGACGACACGACGGACCACCCTGCTGGCCATCCACTCCCCCATGACCCGGTAGCAGCGGACCTTGTCCGGAAGACCGAGTCCGCTGCGGCCGATCAGTGCGACGTTCTCCCAGCCGTACTCGCCGACGAGACGGACCGTCGGGTTCCGCAGGCGGTCGGCGCGACGTGGATCGAGGTTGCTGCACCAGGAGCGGACCGTCGGGTTCGCCTCGAGCGCCCGACCGGTGTGCTGGCGGCGGAAGTACAACCACTCGGGGACCAGTCCGAATCGACCGTGCAGGGCGAGCTCGGCCATGTACGTCACGTCCGAGTGGTAGTAGCTCCCCAACGGCTTGACCTTGCGAAGCACGTCGGAGCGGATGACACCGTAGAAGTCGTCCGCCCTGATCGCACCGGGCATCTCGTCGCCCGCGAACAGGAGGCTGTGCAGCCGCTCCTCCGGTCTCTGGCACTCGGTGAGCAGGGGGTAGGGAAGCGCCTGGATGAGCCTGCCCTCGCCATCGATCGCGGCGGTCCACGAGTGAGCGAGAACCAGTCCCGGGTCGTCGTCGAGCATCGCGATGCAGCGTCCGAGGAGGTCTCGGGCATACAGGTCGTCGCCCGACACCCACTTGAACAGCGGTGCCGTGGACTGGTCGAACACGAAGTTGTGGTTGGGCGAGGCCCCGATGTTCTGTGGCTGGCGGAGGAATCGGACCCGGGAGTCCTCGCGCGCGTACTCCCGGCAGATCTCGTCGGTCCCGTCGGTCGAGGCGTTGCTCGAGATGATGAGCTCGAAGTCCTCGAACGTCTGGCCGAGCACGGCGCGCAGTGACTGCTCGAGGTACTGCTCGGCGTTGTATACGGGCAGTCCGATGCTCAGCCGCGGGTGACCCCTCATCTGCTGTTCCACCTTCCAGAACTCGCTCGCGACGACCCCTCGTCCGTCAGCGTAGACCGAGCGCCCTTGACGGATGGGTGGTTTCGCGGTTCCCGTCCTCGGCCGGCGCGGAGCGGCTAGACTGGTGCCCACCGATGGAGCCGTACCGCTCTCGGCCCGCCTGCGTCCTGTCCTGGAGGTGGAGAGTGTCAGACGGCCGAGGCTGGCTGCCTGAGTCGCGCCGGATCCGTGTCGTTCTTGCCGCGACCGCCGCCGCGGCTGCCCTCGCCTGCGTCGTCCTCACGGCATTGGTCTCGGCAGGGCGAACCC
Organism: Segeticoccus sp.; assembly: GCA_035690725.1. Taxonomy (GTDB): domain Bacteria; phylum Actinomycetota; class Actinomycetes; order Actinomycetales; family Dermatophilaceae; genus DASSKF01. Next base: position 43,357 of record DASSKF010000117.1, on the reverse strand, counting down.
AGGGCCTCGACGCCGCGGCCTACCAGGTATTCCGCCCCGATGGGATGTGGGGGCTCCCGCAGGCGATCACCGGCAACGTCGTGGACGGACTGCAGCCACGCGTGCTCGTCCCGATCCTGTTGGCGGTCTCGTGCTGGTCCGGGTGGCGGCGGCACTCGTGGCGACCGGTCGTCCTCGTCCTCGCCCCGGTCCTCGCGACCGGAGTCGTCGTCGTCGGGACCAAGCTGGTCGTGGGCCGGGGGGATCCCTCGGGCGCTCCTGCCACTGGTGCCGGAAGCTACCCGTCGGGTCACGCGGCCTTCACCCTGCTCTGCCTCGTGGGCATCGTGATCCTGCTGGGTGGCGGGTTGCGGTGGTGGGCTTGGGTGTCGGTGGCTGCGGTGACGACCGCCATGTCGGTCTCGCTGCTGTTCATCGGCCTGCACTGGCTCAGTGACGTCCTGGGTGGCTTGCTGATCGCGGTGACCGTCACGACCGCCTTCGGAGCATCGCCACTCGGGCCGGAACTGGTCGAGGCAACCGCACGCGACCACCGTGACGAGCCCGTCCCATCGCGAAAGCCCGGAATTCCGGCGTGACGTCAGGGCACAATTGCACCCATGTCCGCCGCCCCTCCTGACCCGACGGTCCACGAGAGGTGCCGGTCCTGTGGCGCGCTCGAGCCGGGGGTGGTGCTGGACCTCGGCGAGGTCCCGGCGTCGGACCAGTTCCCCGACGCCGGGGTCCGGGGGATCGATCCGAGCTGGCCGCTCACGGTGCACATGTGCCCTGTCTGTTCGTGCGTGCAGCTCGGTTGGGCGCGAGGCGCGCAACCCGAGCCGGCCAGCGCGGTCGACTCGGCGACGGCGCGGGAGCATGCCGCACGATCCGTGCGTGCTGTCGTTGCGGACCAAGGACTCCGACCGGGGCAGACGGTCCTGGAGCTGGACAGCTCGCACGGAGCCTCGTGGCTGCCGGACTTCGTGGCAGCGGGGCTCGTGCCGGTGGGTCACGACCAGCGCGCCGACCTCGTGGTGGACGTCCACCACCTGATGCACCAGGAGAGCTCCGACGCGGTCGTCGCCGCCCATGCGGCCCGGCTCGCCGACGGCGGCCGGCTGGTGTGCGAGTTCTTCCACCTGCTGCCGCTGGTGGAGCACACCCTGATCGACACGTTCCGTCACGGTCACTTCGTCTACCTGTCCGTCCTCGCAGCTGAGCCGCTGTTCGCCCGACATGGCCTGACGCTCACGCGTGCGGCCATGGTCGACGTCTACGGCGGAAGCGTCCGCCTCACCGCTGCCCGGAGTGCGGAGCTGCCCACGGTCGACTCCAGCGTCAAGCAGCTCATCACCCAGGAGCGGGAGGCCGGTCTCGATCGCCTCGAGACGCTGCGGATGTTGGGCCGCCGTGGCGAGCACGTCGCGGTCCGGTTCCGCGAGCACCTGCAACAACTCGCCGAACAGGGCCGTCGGGTCGCCGGATACGGCGCACCCTCGAAGGCGGCGGTGCTGCTGGCGCTCTCGGGCGTCGATGCCCGGCTGCTGCCCTACACGGTCGACCTCTCACCCGCCAAGCACGGCTGCCGGGTGCCCGGCGCCGGGGTGTTGATCCGTCCGGTGGAGACGCTGCTGATGGAGCGCCCCGACGACGTCGTCATCCTCACCTGGGACATCGCGGAGGAGGTCGTCGGGCAGCTGAGGTCGGCTTCGAGCGGGGACTGGTCGCCACGGGTCTACGTGCCCCTGCCCGAGCCTCGGGAGTTCTCCCTCCGGGGGTGACCTCATGGGGCCATTCCGTCGTTCGCGTCGTCGCGTGGTGCTGTTGACGACCGCGCTCGTCCTGGGCCTGGCCGCGGTTGTGGGCGTGGTGGTCGGCCCCGCTGGTGGCACCATGCCGACGGCGGTCTCGGACTGGTTCTCCTCGCGCCTGGGGGCGAGCGCAGATCGCGAGGCGGATGCCTCCGCACGCACGGAGGTGCCGGTCCCGGCCGAACCGCCCACCGAGCCGCCGGCCCTCGTCTGCGGGTCGAGTGCCCTGGACGGACCGTCGACCCCGCCGCAGGGGGCCGTCGTGGTGCGACCCGCCCAGGACCTCGGAGCGTTGACCCACCGGCACCCACCGGGAACCACGTTCTGGCTGGCACCGGGTGAGTACCACCTGGGCGACGGCGAGTACAGCCAGGTTCGGCCCAAGCCCGGCAACCGGTACGTCGGTGCCCCCGGGGCGGTTCTCGACGGTCGGCAGGTCAACCACTACGCGTTCGGCGGGCACGCGAGCGGCGTCCACGTCGAGTACCTCACGGTCCAGAACTTCGGCGGACCGGGAGACAACATGAACGAGGGCGTGGTCAACCACGACGCAGCACCGGGCTGGGTGATGTCCCACCTGACCGTGCGGGACAGTGCCGGCGCGGGAGTCTTCCTCGGGGACCGCAACGTGCTGGAGTCCAGTTGCCTGCGCGACAACGGGCAGTACGGCTTCAGTGCCTATTCCCCGTCAGGGGTGCAGGACGTGACACTTCGGGACAACGAGGTCACCGGCAACAACACCGACGACTGGGAGCGCCGGCGGCCCGGCTGCGGCTGCACCGGCGGCGGCAAGTTCTGGGAGACCCGGGACGCACGGATCATCGGGAACTACGTGCACGACAACCACGGCGCCGGGATCTGGGCCGACACGAACAACGCCGGGTTCCTCGTCGCCGGCAACTACATCGCCCGCAACGACGCCGAAGGGCTCTTCTACGAGGCGAGCTACAACCTCGACGTCGTGGCGAACACCTTCGAGCGCAACGGACTGGTGAAGGGCCCCCAGAACCAGGGCTTCCCCACACCGGCCGTCTACCTGTCGGAGTCGGGTAGCGACGAGCGAGTCGACACGTCGTACAACGACACGCTCGAAGTCGCGAACAACCGCTTCATCGACAACTGGGGCGGCGTCGTGGCGTGGGAGAACGCGGACCGCTTCGCCGGGTCGCCGGCCAACACCAGCACCGGTGCGACGACGATGGTCAACCCGCGGGCCACCGTGCAGCGGTGCAGCACCCCCGACCTCATCGGGACCGAGCCGTACATCGACGACTGCCGCTGGAAGACACAGCACGTCAAGGTGCACGACAACGTCTTCGACTTCGACCCCGGGAAGGTCGGGGACGCCTGCACCGAGCAGAACACGTGCGGGTTCAGCGGCGTGTTCTCCAACTACGGCACCTTCCCCTCGTGGTCTCCGTTCCAGGGGACCGTCGTCGAGAAGGACATCACGCTCCACCAGGACAACACGTGGTCCGACAACACCTACACCGGGCCCTGGCGGTTCATGGTGATGGAGGCCGGCAACGTCGTGTCGTGGGACACCTGGCGCGGTGGCCCCTACAACCAGGACGAGGGCAGCACGCTCAACTGAGCGCGGCTCGCGGCACCGGGCGGCGTAGGATCGACCGGTCACCCCTCCCGAGTGCTCGGGCAGGGGCTTTCGTGCTGTCGACACCACGCTGACAACGAGGAGCACCTGCGCATGAGCCTGATCCCGCTGCTCGACGTCCTGACGGGGGACGCCGGTGTCCAGAGCGTGCTCGAGGCGGCGGACCAGCATCGCCGGGTCGTCGACGTCGCGGTCGCGGCGGGCGCCCGCGGGCCGCTGCTCGCTGCCCTCACCGGCGGTGCCGGCGCCCGCGATGGCGTGGGCGCACCTGCCGAACGCTCCGCGGGGGAGCCGGCCCCACGTCCGGTGCTCGCCGTCACCGCCACCGGGCGGGAGGCCGACGACCTGACCGCAGCCCTGCGCTGCTTCCTGCCCGCCGAGAGGGTCGCGGAGTTCCCGAGCTGGGAGACGCTTCCGCACGAGCGGCTCAGCCCCCGCAGCGACACCGTCGGCCGGCGGCTGGCCGTGCTGAGGCGGCTGGCGCACCCGGAGGCGGCGGACCCGGCATACGGGCCCGTCGACGTGGTGGTCGCCTCGGTGCGGGCCCTGCAGCAGCCCATCGCCAAGGGGCTGGGGGAGCTGGAGCCGGTGTCCCTCAAGCCCGGCGACGAGGCACCCCTGGACGACGTCGTCGAGGCGCTGGCGGCCGCTGCCTACACGCGCACGGACCTCGTCGAGCGGCGCGGCGACTTCGCCGTCCGAGGAGGGATCCTGGACGTCTTCCCCCCGACCGAGCAGCACCCGGTGCGCGTCGAGTTCTTCGGGGACGAGGTCGACGAGGTCCGCTGGTTCAAGGTCGCCGACCAGCGCAGCCTCGAGGTGGCCGAGCACGGGCTGTGGGCCCCGCCCTGCCGGGAGCTGCTCCTCACCGAGGACGTGAAGCGGCGGGCCGCCGAGCTGGCCGAGCAGCTGCCCGGTGTGGCCGACATGCTGCACAAGGTCGCCCAGGGCATCGCCGTGGAGGGGATGGAGTCGCTCGCGCCGGCGCTGACCGGCGGCACCGGCGAGAACGACGGCATGGAGCTGCTGCTCGACGTGCTGCCCAAGGAGGCCCATGTCGTCCTGTGCGACCCGGAGCGGATCCGCCGGCGGGCGCACGACCTCGTCGCGACGAGCGCGGAGTTCCTCGAGGCGAGCTGGGCCAACGCGGCGGCCGGCAACAACGTGCCGGTGGACCTGCAGGGCGTGCTCGGGACAGCCTCCTACTGGACCCTGGCGGAGCTGCGCGAGCACGCGCTCGCCACCGACCGGCCCTGGTGGTCGCTGACCTCGTTCGCGAGCGACGCCGATCTCGCGGAGTTCGTGGACGACGACGAGTCCGATGCCGAGCGGATCACCATCGAGTCGCGCGACGTGGACGCCTACCGGGGGGACACCGAGCGCGCGATCCGCGACTTCCGGCAGTGGGTGACGGACGGCTGGCGCACGCTCGTGGTCACCGACGGCCCCGGGCTCGCACGGCGGGTGGGGGAGGTGCTCGGGGAGCACGACGTGCCGACCCGGCCGCTGTCCCTCGAGGCCGCCGAGGAGGGGGGACAGGCGGGCCTCGACCCGCGCATCGTCCACATCACCACCGGCGAGCTCGGGCACGGGTTCGTGCTGCCCGCGAGCAGGTTCGTCGTCGTGACCGAGTCCGACCTCACCGGCGGACCGGGCACGTCCACCAAGGACATGCGCAAGATGCCGTCGCGGCGGCGCAACCAGGTGGACCCACTCCAGCTGCGGACCGGTGATCACGTCGTGCACGAGCAGCACGGCGTCGGCCGATTCGTCGAGATGGTGCAGCGAACCGTGGGGGGAGCGACGCGGGAGTACCTCGTGCTGGAGTACGCGCCGAGCAAGCAGCGAGGGCATGGTCAGCCCGACCGATTGTTCGTGCCGACCGACCAGCTCGACCAGGTCACCCGCTACGTCGGGGGCGAGCAGCCCACCCTGAACAAGCTCGGCGGCTCGGACTGGCAGCGGACCAAGAGCCGGGCGCGCAAGCACGTCAAACAGATCGCCGGAGAGCTGATCCGGCTCTACAGCGCACGGATGGCCACCGAGGGCTACGCCTTCGGGCCGGACACCCCGTGGCAGCGCGAGCTTGAGGACGCCTTTCCCTACGTCGAGACCCCCGACCAGCTGGTCAGCATCGACGAGGTCAAGGCCGACATGGCCAAGTCCGTCCCGATGGACCGGCTCATCTGCGGCGACGTCGGCTACGGCAAGACCGAGATCGCCGTCCGTGCCGTGTTCAAGGCCATCCAGGACGGCAAGCAGGCCGCGGTCCTCGTGCCGACGACGCTGCTGGTGCAGCAGCACTTCCAGACCTTCTCCGAGCGGTACGCCCAGTTCCCGGTGGTCGTCCGGCCGTTGTCCCGCTTCCAGACCGACGCCGAGGCCAAGCGCGTCATCGAGGGCCTCGAGGACGGCAGCATCGACGTCGTCATCGGCACCCACCGACTGCTGTCCAAGGAGGTCACGTTCAAGGACCTCGGGCTCATCGTCGTCGACGAGGAGCAGCGCTTCGGCGTCGAGCACAAGGAGCAGCTCAAGGCCCTGCGCACCAACGTCGACGTCCTGGCCATGTCCGCGACCCCGATCCCGCGCACGCTGGAGATGGCCGTGACCGGCATACGGGAGATGTCCACGCTCGCCACCCCACCGGAGGAGCGGCACCCGGTCCTCACCTTCGTCGGAGGGTATGACGAGAAGCAGGTGACTGCCGCGATCCGCCGGGAGCTGATGCGCGAGGGGCAGGTCTTCCTCGTGCACAACAAGGTCACCAGCATCGAGAAGGCCGCCGCGCGCATCCGCGAGCTCGTGCCCGAGGCGCGGGTCGCGACGGCGCACGGGCGGATGCCCGAGCACCGGCTCGAGCAGGTGGTGGTGGACTTCTGGGAGCGGCGCTTCGACGTGCTCGTGTCCACGACCATCGTGGAGAACGGCCTGGACATCTCCAACGCCAACACGCTGATCGCCGAGCGCGCCGACGTGCTGGGCCTGTCCCAGCTGCACCAGCTGCGGGGGCGGGTCGGCCGGGGGCGGGAGCGGGCGTACGCCTACTTCCTCTACCCCCCGGAGAAGCCGCTGACCGAGACCGCGGCGGACCGGCTGCAGACCATCGCCAGCAACACCGACCTCGGCGCCGGCATGCAGGTGGCGATGAAGGACCTGGAGATCCGCGGCGCCGGCAACCTGCTCGGCGGCGAGCAGTCGGGACACATCGAGGGTGTCGGTTTCGACCTCTACGTGCGCCTCGTCGGTGAGGCGGTCGCGGACTTCCGAGGTGATGGTGGTGAGGGTCCGCCAAAGGAGGTCAAGATCGAGCTGCCGGTCGACGCCCACCTGCCGCACGACTACGTGCCGGGGGAGCGGCTGCGCCTGGAGGCGTACAAGAAGCTGGCCACCGTCGAGGACGAGGCCGGGCTCGACGAGATCATCGCCGAGCTGCGGGACCGCTACGGCGAGCCCCCGGAGCCGGTGCAGCACCTGTTCGAGGTGGCCCGGCTGCGGACGGTGGCCCGGCAGGCGGGGGTCTCCGACATCGGCGTGCAGGGCAACTTCGTCCGGTTCGGCCCGGTGGAGCTGCGGGAGAGCCAGCAGCTGCGGCTGCAGCGGCTCTACCCCAAGTCGCTGGTCAAGGACGCCACCCGCACGGTCCTCGTTCCCAAGCCGACCACCGCCCGGATCGGCGGCAGGCCGCTGCGCGACACGGCCGTGCTGCAGTGGGCGGCCGGACTGCTGCACGCCGTGCTGCTCGACGACGTGGCGGCGGCGAGCAAGGCGGCGACGGGCAGCTGAGCCGGTCCCATTAGCATGGGCCGCGACCCGCAGCGCCCGGGGCCACCCGCCAGGAGCGCGACGTGGTGCGACGAAAGGAACCGGAAACCGTGACGTCACCTCGCCTGACCCGCGTGGCGCTGCCCGCTGCCCTGCTCGCGGCCGGCCTGGCCCTGACCGCGTGCGGCACCGCCGACCCGGGCAACGCGGCCGTCGTGGACGGCGAGGCGATCTCGACGGCCACCCTGCAGGAGGCGACCGGCCAGCTCTCCGCTGCCGGGGCCACGCCGGAGACGACGCTGGAGGTGCTGGTCGTCGGACACTTCGCCCGGCAGGCGGCGTCCCGGATGGGGCAGGGCGTCTCGACCGACCAGGCGAAGCAGTACCTCACCCGGCAGCTGCACATCAAGGACCCGAAGCCCGCGACCGTCGAGGTGATCCGGCGGGCCCTGGCCACGCAGGTGGTGCGCCAGCAGATGCAGCAGGACCCGAAGGTCGGCCAGCAGTTCATGAAGCAGCTCAAGAATGCCGACATCACGGTGAACCCCCGCTACGGCGACTACGACCCGAAGACCGGCAACATCAGCCAGCAGCCGCCCAACTGGATCAAGACGTCCTCGAAGTCCAGCTCGGGGTCCACGACCTCGGGTCAGTAGCCGCCGCGTGGCCGGCCGCCTCACCCTGTTGCTCACCTCGCCGCGCGTCCCCGCGGGGCTGCTGAGCCGCGACGCCTGGCAGGCGCTCGAGCGCGCCGGCCACCGGTTCGCGTCCGACCCGGGCGACCCCCTCCCCGCCGCCCTCACCGAGGCCGGCGTCCCCGTCACCCGGCTGGCCACCGGAGCCGCACCGACCCTCGCCCGCGACCTGGTCGACCGGGCCACGCGGACCGAAGTCGGGGAGGTCGTCTGGATCGGGTCCCCGGACGGCGACCCCGGGCTCACGGACGCCCTGGCGACCGAGGTGACCCGCCGGCAGGAGCCCCCGGAGGTGGAGGTGCTCGTCGGGTCCTGGGACGTGCCCGGCGGGCGCCTGCTCGACCTCGTCGCCGTCATGGACCGGCTCCGTTCGCCGGGCGGCTGCCCCTGGGACGCCGAGCAGACGCACGAGAGCCTCGTGCCCTACCTGCTCGAGGAGGCCCACGAGGCGGTCGAGGCGATCGAGTCCGGCGACCGCGGGCACATGGTCGAGGAGCTCGGCGACCTGCTGCTGCAGGTGGCCTTCCAGTCCCGCGTGGGCGAGGAGGACCGGCGGGCGCCGTTCACGATCGACGACGTCGCCGCCGGGATCGTCGAGAAGCTGGTGCGGCGCCACCCGCACGTCTTCGCCGACGTCGACGCCGCGACCGCCGAGCAGGTGTCGGCCAACTGGGAGCAGATCAAGGCCGCCGAGAAGCCCGGCCGCACCTCGCCGTTCGACGGCATCCCGGCAGGTATGCCGCCCCTCGCGCGGGCGGTCAAGGTCGCCTCCCGCCTCGAGCGGGCCGGGCGGGCGGACCTGCTCGAGGAGGCCGCCGGCGACGAGACCGTCGGTGGGCAGCTGCTGGCCCTCGTCCTCGAGGCGCGGCGACAGGGCGCCGACCCGGGCGCGGCCCTGCGGGAGGCGCTGCGCACCCTGGAGCGCTCCTTCGGCGCCACCCCCTGACTCGGCGACCACGGCGCGACGGTGGGAGGACACGGTCGGCGCGTGCCCGGCATACCGGTGCGGGCGGGTCGGTCCGGACAGGCTCCTGCGGGGGCCGTTAGGCTCGGGAGCCGCAGGAGCGAACCCCGTCAGGAGATGCAGTGGCCACCATCGAGGCAATAGGCGCTCGCGAGATCCTCGACTCGCGCGGCAACCCCACCGTCGAGGTCGAGATCGCGCTCGACGACTCCACCATCGCGCGGGCGGCAGTGCCGTCGGGGGCCTCCACCGGCCAGTTCGAGGCCGTGGAGCGCCGGGACGGGGACGCCGAGCGCTACGGCGGCAAGGGCGTCCAGCAGGCGGCCGACGCGGTGATGGAGGAGATCGCCCCCCGCCTCGTGGGGTTCGAGGCCAGTGAGCAGCGCCTCATCGACGCCGAGATGAACAGCCTCGACGGCACCGACAACAAGGGCAACCTCGGGGCCAACGCCATCCTCGGCGTCTCCCTGGCCGTCGCCCGCGCCGCGGCCGACTCCGCCGGCCTGCCGCTGTTCCGCTACCTCGGCGGCCCGAACGCGCACGTGCTGCCGGTGCCGATGATGAACATCCTCAACGGCGGCGCCCACGCCGACTCCAACGTCGACGTCCAGGAGTTCATGGTCGCCCCGATCGGCGCGAGCTCCTTCAAGGAGGCGCTGCGCTGGGGCGCCGAGGTCTACCACGCCCTCAAGTCGGTGCTGAAGGAGAAGGGCCTGGCCACCGGGCTCGGGGACGAGGGCGGCTTCGCGCCCAACCTCGACAGCAACCGGGCCGCCCTCGACCTCATCGCCGAGGCGGTGGACCGCGCGGGCTACACCCTCGGCAGCGACATCGCCTTCGCCCTGGACGCGGCGGCGACCGAGTTCCAGGCCGAGGACGGCACCTACCGGTTCGAGGGGCGCACGCTCACGGCCGAGGAGATGACCGACTACTTCGCCGAGCTGGTGCACGCCTACCCGATCGTGTCCATCGAGGACCCGCTCGGCGAGGAGGACTGGGCCGGGTGGGCCCACCTGACCGCCACGATCGGCCACGAGGTCCAGATCGTCGGCGACGACCTGTTCGTCACCAACCCGACCCGGCTGCAGCGGGGGATCACCGAGCAGGCGGCCAACTCCCTGCTCGTCAAGGTCAACCAGATCGGCTCGCTCACCGAGACCCTGGACGCCGTGGCGCTGGCGCACCGCAACGGCTTCACCTGCATGATGAGCCACCGCTCGGGCGAGACCGAGGACACGACCATCGCCGACCTGGCGGTCGCCACGAACTGCGGCCAGATCAAGACCGGCGCACCCGCGCGCTCGGAGCGGGTGGCCAAGTACAACCAGCTGCTGCGGATCGAGGAGGAGCTCGACGACGCCGCGCAGTATGCCGGTGCCGGCGCCTTCCCGCGCTTCGCCACCGCCCGCGCGGAGGTCGCCGAGGAGCGGCAGCAGGACGCGGGACCGGTCGACCCGACCGCGGCGGCCGATGCCGGCGCGGACAGCTCGCGGGGCTGACCGGCCGATGCCGTCCACCCGGCGTCCCTCGGGCGCGCAGGCCCCCCGCGGCAGGAGCGGTCCCGCGCGCTCGTCGACGACCCGCCGCGCGTCCTCCTCGAGGCCCGGCACCGACACCCGGCCGTCCAGCCGGCGCAGCCGGGCCGGGCGGGGCGGCTCGGGCCCGTCCCGGCGACCCAGCGCCTCGGGAGCGCAGCGCACGGTGTCCGGACGGCCGAGCATCTCGCCGCTGCGGCTGGCGATCCTCGTCGGGATCCTGGTGATCCTGTCGATCACGCTCGTGCCGACGATCCACTCCTACCTGCAGCAGCGCGGCGAGGTCTCGGCCCTCCGCGAGAAGATCGACCACCAGAAGCAGCACGTGGCCGACCTCGAGCAGCAACGGCAGCGGTGGGAGGACCCGCACTACGTCGAGCAGCAGGCCCGCGAGCGGCTGAAGTTCGTCTACCCCGGCGAGAAGGCCTACACCGTCATCGACGACCGCGGGAAGCGCGCCGCCTCCACCGGGGAGCGGGGAGTGGCCGAGGTCTCCCGCTCCACCCAGCACCACCGGCCCTGGTACGCCCAGGTCTGGACGTCCGTGCAGGTGGCCGACGAGGGGGCGGCACAGCAGGCCGCCACCCAGCCGAAGAAGGTCGAGCCGGTCGACCCGAAGCCGAGCAAGCCCCTCCCGCCGATCCGGGACGACGACGGCAAGTGAGCGACGAGGGCCCGCCCAGCGCGGCCGACCTCGCGGCTGCCCACGAACAGCTCGGCCGCCCGGTTCGTGGTGTCGCCGCCGTCGCGCACCGGTGCCCGTGCGGGTTGCCGGACGTGCTCCGCACCCGCCCACGACTGCCCGACGGCACGCCGTTCCCCACCACCTACTACGCCACCTGCCCCCGGCTCACCGGGGCGGTCAGCACGCTCGAGTCGCAGGGGACGATGCGGGAGATGACCGAGCGGCTCGCTGCGGATCCTGAGCTGGCGCAGCGGTATGCCGACGCGCACGAGAACTACCTGCGGCGCCGGGGCGAGCTGGGCGCGGTGCCGGAGATCGAGGGCACGTCGGCCGGGGGCATGCCCACCCGGGTGAAGTGCCTGCACGTGCTCGTGGCCCACGCCCTCGCCGCCGGTGCCGGCGTCAACCCGCTCGGCGACGAGGCGCTCGCCGCCCTGCCCGACTGGTGGGCGCAGGGACCCTGCGTGAGCGACGTCGAGGAGGACGGGTGAGCCGGGTCGCCGCCGTGGACTGCGGCACCAACTCCATCCGCCTGCTCGTCGCGGACGTCGGGGTGACGTCGCAGGAGCCCCGAGACGGGTCAGACTCCTCCCGGATCCACGACGTGGTGCGCCGGATGGAGATCGTGCGCCTGGGCCAGGGCATCGACCGCACCGGGAGCATCGCGCCCGAGGCCCTGGCCCGCACCCTCGCCCGCGCCGAGGAGTATGCCGAGCAGTGCCGTGCGCTCGGCGCCGAGCGAGTCCGTTTCGTCGCCACCTCCGCCTCCCGGGACGCCAGCAACGCCGACGAGTTCGTCGCCGGGGTGCGGGACGCCTTCGGGGACTTCGACGTCACGCCCGAGGTGGTGACCGGCGACGAGGAGGCGGCACTGTCCTTCCGCGGCGCGACCGAGGAGCTGCGGCAGGAGAGGACTCCCGGTCCGTACCTCGTCGTCGACCTCGGCGGCGGCTCGACCGAGTTCGTCCGCGGCACGAACCGGGTCGAGCGCGCCCGCTCCGTCGACATCGGCTCGGTGCGGATGACCGAGCGGCACCTGCACACCGACCCGCCCACCGACGCCGAGGTCGCGGCCGCCACCCGGGACGTCGACGCCGCGATCGCCCGCGCCGCGGAGGACGTGGGGCTGGACGGCCTGGCCGCGCTGGTCGGTCTCGCCGGCTCGGTGACCACCATCACCGCCCACGCCCTGCGCCTGCCCACCTATGACCCGGCCCGCATCCACGGGGCCCGGCTGTCGGCGGAGGACACGCTCGCGGCCTGCAGCGACCTGCTCGAGATGTCCCACGAGCAGCGCGCGGCGCTGCCGTTCATGCACCCGGGACGGGTGGACGTCATCGGCGGCGGAGCCCTCGTCTGGCGCCGCATCGTCGAGCAGGTCACCGCGGTGAACCCGCGGGCCGTCCTCGTCACCTCCGAGCACGACATCCTCGACGGCATCGCGCTGTCGATCGGTTGAGCAGGCCCATGACCTCTCGGGTACCCGATCGGGAACCGGCGCCGGCGCTCCCGCACCCCGTCACCGGCCGGCCCTTCGTCTCCCCGGTGCCCCCGGGAACGGGCTGGCCGGGGGACCCCGCGACCGCCGACACGCCGGTCGCCCGGACGGCCGAGCAGGTGGACCGGCTCGCCCGGGGCACCGATGACGTCCACGAGCTCGATGCCCGGGTCAGCGTGTGCCGGGCCTGTCCCCGGCTGGTCCGCTGGCGCGAGGACGTGGCCATCAGCGGCCGGCGGGCCTCGTTCGCCGACCAGCCCTACTGGGGCCGGCCGGGTCCCGGCTTCGGCGACCCCGAGGCGGAGGTGCTCGTGGTCGGCCTCGCTCCCGCCGCGAACGGCACCAACCGGACCGGCCGGATGTTCACCGGCGACCGCAGCGGGGACTGGATCTATGCGGCCCTGCACCGCGCGGGCTACGCGAGCCAGCCGGAGAGCTGGGCGAGCGGCGACGGCCTGCAGCTGCACGGCATACGGATCGTGGCGGCGGTGCGCTGTGCCCCACCGGCCAACAAGCCCACCACGGAGGAGAAGGCGACCTGTGGCTCCTGGCTGGACCGGGACCTGCAGCTGGCCGCACCGAGCCTGCGGTCGGTGCTCGCGCTGGGGTCGATCGGCTGGGACGCCGCCCTGGCCGCGGCCCGCCGGCTCGGCTGGCAGGTGCCGCGACCGAAGCCCAGGTTCGGGCACGGCGCGGAGGCCGAGCTGGCCACCGGTGCGGGACGGCCGGTGCGGCTGCTCGGGAGCTACCACGTCAGCCAGCAGAACACCTTCACCGGCAAGCTCACCGAGGAGATGCTCGACGCCGTCATCGCCCGGCTGTGAGCCGGCCCGACGATGAGGGCCCGACGGTCGGGGCCCGGTAGCCTGTCGCCGTCCCCGTAGCCCAACCGGCAGAGGCGGGCCACTTAAAATGGCTGCAGTGCGGGTTCGACTCCCGTCGGGGGCACGAGGTCGCGCGGTGGCCACGGCCCACCGCCATGGGGCTGCACGGATGGTGCTGCACGGCACGATCGGGTCACGCCGGTGCGGATCGGGAACTTCCGCGCCGGGTTTCGCCTTTACCCTGTTGACAGGGCGGGAGCGCGCCCGCAGGTTGACGACGTCTGGAGGACGACGCCCATGGCCAGCAACCCGGTGTTCAACCGGATCAACAACCAGCTCAGCCGGGGCGGCTACGCGGGCTTCGGCCCCGCGCCCCGGGCCGGGCAGTCCCGCGGTGGGCAGCCGATGGGCCCGGGCGGTCCCGCGGCCGCCGGCACGGCGGGCGCCCAGCAGCGCAACATGAGCGCCGACCAGCTCGAGGCCCTCTACAGCGGTGACGCCGCCAGCCGCACCCAGATGGGGCGGGTGACCCTCGACGACGTCGTGATGAAGACGCTGGGGCTGTTCACCCTGGTCCTCGCCCTCGCCGCCGCCTCGTGGTACGCGGTCGAGCTCCAGCCGGCGCTCGCACTGCCCCTGTTCGGCATCGGCATGCTCGCCGGCCTCGCACTCGGATTCGTGATCGCCTTCAAGAAGACGATCAGCGTCCCGCTCATCATCGGCTACGCGGCCCTGGAGGGCGTGTTCGTCGGCGCGATCAGCAAGGTGTTCGAGACCGCGTGGGACGGTGTCGTCGGCCAGGCCGTGGTCGCCACGCTCGTCACCTTCGTCGGCATGTTCATCGGCTGGAAGGTCGGGTTCGTCAAGGTCACCAGCCGGACCCGCCGGATCTTCGGCATGGCGATCATGGGCTACCTGCTGTTCGGCATCGTCAACCTCGTCGCCGCCTGGGGCTTCGGCACCGGCGGCGGCTGGGGGATCGTCGGGACGCAGTTCGGCTGGATCATCTGCCTGGTCGGCATCGCCCTGGCCGCCTACTCACTGGCGATCGACTTCGACACCGTCGACCGGGCGGTCGCGATGGAGGTCCCGGAGAAGTACTCCTGGCTGCTCGCCCACGGGCTGATCGTGTCGCTGGTCTGGCTCTACATCGAGTTCCTGCGGTTGTTCGCGCTGCGCCGGGACTGACCGGCGCAGGTGCCCGCCTCCCCGGTGCCGGACGACGTCGCGGTCGAGCTCGACCGGATCGAGCGCCGCTGGCGCCAGCTGCCCCTCCACACAGCGGAGGGGTGTGCCGACCGCGTCCGCACCCTGGCCCAGCACCTCGCCGACGCGGCCACCCCCGACCACCGACCTCGGGACTTTCCTGCCGATGCGCGGGAAGGCGTGGTGCCCGACCTGGGGCCGGCGACGCTGATGGACCAGCTGCGGGTCGTGCTCTACGACGTGTGCCTGGCCGACGCCGTGCCGGCCGCCAGGCTCACCGAGGAGCTGGCGAGGGTGCGGCGCGAGCTGCCCTGACGGCATACCGAGGTCATCCCCGAGCCGACCGGACACGGCTTGCGAGAGCGCACTCGGCAACGACGTGCGAGATCGCTCGCCGGACGCGTGTCCGGTCGAGGGGGAGGGGTCAGCTCAGGCGCTCGTAGATGATGGCCATGCCCTGACCGCCACCGACGCACATCGTCTCCAGCCCGAGCTCGCCGTCGCGGGTCTGCAGTCCGTTGAGCAGGGTGGTCGTGATGCGGGCGCCGGTCATGCCGAACGGGTGCCCGAGGGCGATGGCGCCGCCGTGGACGTTGAGCTTGTCGACGTCCATGCCGAGGTCGTCGGCGCTGGGCAGCACCTGCGCGGCGAAGGCCTCGTTGATCTCGTAGAGGTCCATGTCGTCGATCGTCATGCCGGCCCGCTCCAGCGCCTGGCGGGAGGCCGCCACGGGACCCAGCCCCATGACCTCCGGTGAGAGCGCGGAGACGCCGGTGGAGATCACCCGGGCGATCGGGGTGAGCCCGAGCTCGCTGGCCCTGGTGTCGCTCATGACCACCAGTGCGGCGGCCCCGTCGTTGAGCGGGCAGCAGTTGCCGGCGGTGACCGTGCCCTGCTCGCGGAAGACCGGCTGCAGGGTGGAGACCTTCTCGTAGGTCACCCCCGCGCGGGGACCGTCGTCGGCCGAGACGACGGTGCCGTCCGGCGTGGTGACCGGCGTGATCTCGCGGGCGAAGAAGCCATCGGCGATGGCCTTCTCGGCACGGTTCTGGCTGCTGACGCCCCACTCGTCCTGGCGCTGGCGGGAGACGCCCCGGGAGGTGGCGACGTTCTCCGCCGTCTGGCCCATGGCGAGGTAGATGTCCGGCAGCAGGCCGTCCTCGCGCGGGTCGGTCCAGGTGGTGTTGTCCTTCGCGATGTCGGCGCTGCGGGCCTGGGAGTCCGCGAACCGCGGGTTCTGCCAGTCCTTCTTCGACCCGCCGGCGCCGGAGAAGTCGACGTAGCGGGACACGCACTCGACGCCGCCGCTGATGAAGACGTCGCCCTCGCCGGCGCGGATCGCGTGGAACGCCATCCGGGTGGTCTGCACCGAGGAGGCGCAGAAGCGGTTGACGGTGGAGGCCGGCACGTGGTCGAGGCCGCACAGCGTCGCGACGACGCGGGCCATGTTCTGCCCGTGCTCGCCCCACGGCTCGGCGCAGCCGAGGTAGAGGTCGTCGATCAGCGCGGGGTCGAGGCCGGGCACCTTGTCGAGGGCCGCCTGGACGATGGTGGCGGCGAGGTCGTCGGGGCGGACCTCGGTGAGGGACCCCTTGAAGGCACGGCCGATCGGGCTGCGGGCGGTGGAGACGATGACGGCTTCCGGCATGCGTCGATCCTACGTGGCGTCGGCCCCCGCGCGGTCTCCCGGCCGGGATCCCCCGGCTTCCTCCACCGCCTGCTCGCCGATGGCCGCGGCCCGCCGTTCGTCCTCGACGAGGTCGGCCTCGTCCGCGAGGGCTGCGGCGTCGCGCTCGACGTCCTCTTCGGGCAGCTCGCCCCGGTGCCGGCGCAGCAACACCGCCCACCGGCCGCGGTGGCCCCGGCCCGATCCCTCGACGTCGGTCGCGGTGACCTCGGTGCCCGGGTCGCGCACGGCCCGCACAGCAGTCTTCGAGACCGGCCCCACGCGCTCGCCGCGGCGCCGGTCGGGAGCCCGGCCGGTGTCGATCGAGGGGAGCCCGAGCGCGTCGCAGACCGACGGCAGCATGGCGGACGCCGCGCGGGCGTAGCCGGCGGCCGACGGGTGGAACCGGTCGGCGCTGAACAGCTCCCGGGGCCGCTCGGCGAACTCGGGGCCGAGCATGTCGCCGAGGGAGACGGTGCGTCCTCCTGCCTCGACCACGCCGACGGTCTGGGCGGCGGCCAGGTCGCGGCTCCACCGCTGCGCGATGAGGCGGAGCGGCTGGGCGATCGGCTTGATGGTGCCCAGGTCCGGGCAGGTGCCCACCACCACCTCCACGCCGGCGTCCCGCAGCACCCGCACGGCCTCGACGAGGTGACGCACCGCCAGGGTGCGGTCCAGCCGGTGGGTGACGTCGTTGGCGCCGATGAGGATGACGGCCACGTCGGGCCGGGCCACCTGCTCCAGCGCCTGCCGGACCTGCTCGTCGAGGTCGGGGGAGCGGGCGCCGACCACGGCCGCGTTGGTCAGCTCGACCGGCCGGCCGCCCAGCGCGGCGACACCGGCCGCGATCGTCGCCCCCATCGTCTGGTGCGGCTGGTCGGCGCCCAACCCGGCCGCGGAGCTGTCACCGAGCACGACGAGCTGTCGTGCCGGCCCGGGCCCGTGGCCGTAGCGGCCGTCGTCGTCCGGCGCGCTCGCGAACGGTGTCCCCACCACGCGGCGGGCCAGGTGGGCCTCCACCCGCAGCACCCCGTAGCCGAGCAGCCCGAGCGCGCCCGCCCCGGCCGCGCCGATCCCTCCGCCGAAGGCCGCCTTCGCCGCGGCCCGTCGCGCTCGTCGTGCCCTTCCCATTCCTCGCCTCGTGTCCGATCCGGCGCGTCCCCCGACGCGCCCGTGCCCTCACGGTATCCCGGTCGGCCGACGGCCGCGGGTGGGTGCCTGACCGAGCCGGGCCGCTGTGCGTCCCGTCGCCCGGCGTGGGTCTGTCAGGATGGACCGGTGAAGTACGCCGAACACATCGCCGACCTCGTCGGTCACACGCCCCTGGTCAAGCTCAACTCGGTCACCCGCGACGCCGGCGTGCGGTGCACGGTCCTGGCCAAGATCGAGTACGTGAACCCCGGCGGGTCGGTGAAGGACCGCATCGCCGAGCGGATGGTCGAGGCCGCCGAGGCCTCCGGCGCGCTGCAGCCGGGCGGCACCATCGTCGAGCCCACCTCCGGCAACACCGGCGTGGGGCTGGCCCTGTTCGGCCAGCGCAAGGGCTACACGTGCATCTTCGTCTGCCCCGACAAGGTCAGCGACGACAAGCGCAACGTGCTGAAGGCCTACGGCGCCGAGGTCGTGGTCACCCCGAGCTCCGTCCCTCCGGAGCACCCCGACTCCTACTACTCGGTCAGCGACCGGATCGCCGCCGAGACCCCGGGTGGCTGGAAGCCGGACCAGTACTCCAACCCGGAGGGCCCGAACTCCCACTACCACTCCACCGGACCGGAGATCTGGGAGGACACCGAGGGCGAGGTCACCCACTTCGTCGCCGGCATCGGCACCGGCGGCACCATCACCGGCACCGGCCGCTACCTGCGCGAGGTGTCCGCCGACCGCGAGGGTGGCCGCGTGCAGATCGTCGGCGCCGACCCGGAGGGCTCGGTCTACTCCGGTGGCACCGGGCGGCCGTACCTCGTGGAGGGCGTCGGTGAGGACATGTGGCCGCGTGCCTACGACCCGAAGGTGGTCGACCAGGTCATCGCCGTGAGCGACATGGACTCGTTCACGATGACCCGTCGCCTCGCCCGCGAGGAGGGCCTGCTCGTCGGCGGGTCCTGCGGCATGGCCGTCGTGGCAGCCCTGCGCGCCGCGAAGGACCTGCCGCCCGAGGCCGTCGTCGTGGTGATCCTGCCGGACAGCGGCCGCGGCTACATGTCCAAGATCTTCGACGACACCTGGATGGCCTCCTACGGGTTCCTCGCCGGCGACGGGGACCGGAGCGTCGGTGACGTGCTGCACGCCAAGCGCGGGGACATGCCCGCCCTGGTCCACACGCACCCGAACGAGACGGTCCGCGACGCGATCGAGATCCTGCGTGAGTACGGCGTGTCCCAGATGCCGGTCGTCAAGGCCGAGCCGCCGGTGATGGCCGGAGAGGTGGCCGGCTCGGTCAGCGAGCGCGACCTGCTCGACGCCCTGTTCACCGGGGCGGCCCACCTGGCGGACCCGGTGGAGAGGCACATGAGCCCGCCGATCCCCATGGTGGGGGCCGGTGAGCCGGTCGCCAGCATCCACGACACCCTGGAGAAGCACGACGCGGTCATGGTCGTCGAGGGCGGCAAGCCGGTCGGTGTCCTGACCCGCGCCGACCTGCTCACCCTCTTCGCCCACTGAGGCAGCCGTGTCCCGGCCCGACGACGTGACCCGCCTCTACCTGACGCTGGGGCGGATCAACCGCGCGCTGCGCCGGGACGCGCGCAACGCCCCGATCGGGCACGGTGCCCTCAGCGCGCTCGCGACCCTGACAGCCAGTGAGCCGATGCGGCTGGGGGAGCTCGCTGAGCTCGAGGGGGTCAGCGCCGCCTCGATGAGCCGGGTCGTCGCCTCGCTGGAGAAGCTGGACCTCGTGCGGCGCCACCCGGATCCGGAGGACCGTCGCGCCTTCCGAGTGGAGCCCACCGACGAGGGGCGCAAGGTGGTCGAGGCGGGGCGGGCCGCGCGGATGCAGGCCCTGGCAGCCCGGATCCGGCGGCTGTCCCCCCAGGAGCGGGACGACCTGCGCCGGGCCCTGCCCGTCCTCGAGGCGCTGGTCCGCTGACTCAGCGCGCGCCGGAGGTGGCCAGCTCGCGCTCCGCCTCGGCCGGCGCCTGCCGGCCGCCGCGGGAGGTGGTCAGGGCGACGGCCGCGCCGACGAACGCGGCGAGCGCACCGAAGAGGAAGCACAGGCGGAACGCGCCCTCGGTCGGGATCGCCGGCGCCCCCGGGGCCAGCACCGTCGTCCGGCTGGTGAGCAGCGTGGCCATGAGAGCCCCGGCCAGCGTCGTGCCGACCGAGCGCGCCAGGGTGTTGACCCCGACGGCGGAGCCGGACTCGTGCCGGGGGACGTTCTGCAGGATCAGGGTGGGCATCGCGGCATACCCGATCCCCACGCCGGCCGAGCAGACGACGGTGGCGACGAGCAGCTCCCACGGTGAGCCCATCAGGAACAGCGCGACCAGGTAGCCGACGCCGAGCACGCCGCCGCCGATGGCGAGGGCCACCTTGGCGCCGAGCGTGGTGATCAGCCGGCTCGACACCGGGGCCATGAGCATCATCATCAGGCCGCCGGGCGCCATCCACAGGCCGGTCTGCAGCAGGCTCTGGCCGAGCCCGTACCCGGTGGCCTCCGGCATCTCGAGCAGCTGGGGGATGACGATGGACTGCGCCATCATGCCGACGCCGATCAGCACCGCGGCGACGTTGGTCAGCAGGACCGGACGGCGAACGGTGGCCCGCAGGTCCACGAGCGGCTCGGCCCGGCGGGACTGGTGCCTCGCCCACAGGGCGAGCACCAGGAGGCCGCCCCCGATGCAGCCCCACGTGGAAGCGGCACCCCAGCCCCAGCTGCTCGCCTTGGACAGGCCCACCAGGGCCGTCACCAACCCGACGGCGAGACCGACCGCGCCGACGACGTCGAAGCGTGCTGGGTGCGCGTCGCGCACGGACGGGACGAAGAGCATCGAGGCGAGGAGCACGAGGACGGACAGGCCGGCGGACAGCCAGAACAGCAGGTGCCAGTCCGACGTCTGCACGACCCAGGCCGACAGCGGCAGGCCGATGGCGCCGCCGACGCCGAGGGTCGCGCTCAGGGCGGCGATGGCCGTGGCGGCCATCCGCGGCGGGGTGACCTCGCGCACGAGCGAGATGGCCACGGGGATGTAGCCCATGGCGATGCCCTGCAGCGTGCGGCCGACCAGCATGGGTGCGAGCGTGTCCGCCAGCGCGCAGACCACCGACCCCACGATGAGGATCGCCGCGCTGGCCACGAGCACGCGCGGCTTGCCGACGATGTCGGCGAGGCGTCCGGCGACCGGCATCGCCACCGCGCCGCCGAGGAGGGTGGCGGTGACGACCCAGGACGCGTTGCTCACCGACGTGTGCAGCAGCCGTGGCAGCTCACCCTGGATCGGGATGACGAGGGTCTGCATGAGCGCGGCGCACAACCCGCCGAAGCAGAGCACGGCCACGACGAACCGGGCTGATCGCTGGGGAAGGCCTGCCGACGCAGCGGTGTCGGGGGCAGTGTTCACGGGGGCACCTTTCGGGGAGTCGATATGTAAGTTACATACACATACACTGGTGCCGCAAGTCGACAGGAGGTGGAGAACGTGAGCCGTCGACCCCGGCAGCAACGGCTGTCCCGTGACCGCCGGCTGGCCGCGCTGCTGCTCCAGCTGGACCGGCAGCGCCACGCGGTGGCCGGATCGGCCACGCTGGCCGCCGCGGAGCTGCGCCTGCTCTGGTTGTTCTCCGACGGCCGGCCGCGGACCCTGCGCGAGATCGCGGACGCACTCCGGCTGGAGCAGTCCACCGTGAACCGCCAGGTCAACGGGGCCATCCAGGCGGGCCACCTGCACCGGTTCACCGAGAAGGGCCGCACCGCGCGGCTGGTCGCGCCCACGCCGGCGGGCCGGGAGCGCTTCGCCACCGACACCGCGCTCGTCCTGCGCCTCTACGACGAGGCGCTGGCCGACCTCGGTGACGAGGGCCGGCCGTTCCTGGACCTGCTGGACCGGTTCGTCGAGGCCTACGCGGGAGCGGCGGAGCGGGCGACCGGCACCACCTCGGCGGCGGCACCCGCCGGCGGGAACGCGCACTGAGCCGGCGCGCGGCGCCGCGTGGTCACACCACGTCGTGGTGCTGCAGCATCCGGAACGCGACGATGCCCGGCAGGGCCGGCAGCCAGAAGGTCAGCAGCCGGGAGGCGAGGACCGCAGCGACCGCCGCCGTCGGCCCCACTCCCACGGCGGTGAGCCCGGCCACGGTGGCGGCCTCGACGGTGCCGAGGCCGCCCGGGGTGGGCGCCAGCTGGCCCAGGGTGGAGCCGACGACGTAGACGGCCAGCACCGCGACCAGGTCGAAGTCGGGGTTGAACGCGGCGAGGGTGGCCGCCAGCCCGATCGCCTGCAACAGGATGAACAGCACCGCGCCGCCGAACAGCTGGAGTGCGCGCACCGGGTTGCGCAGGGTGGGCACGAGCTCGTCCATCAGCTCGCGGACGGACTCCCGCATCGGCTGCCAGATCCGGCGCCGCCCCCACGGCGAGGCGAGGACGGCCACGACGGCGGCCAGCACGAGGACCGCCACCAGCAGGAGCGGCCAGCCCGGGAGGCCGAAGTCGCCCACCGGCACCGCCCGGCCGATCAGCAGGATCCCGATCGCCGTCGCGACACCGGTGACGATCCCCATGATGGCCCGGTTGAGGAAGACCACACCGACCGCGTGCGTGCGGCGCAGGCCGAGCCGCTCGAGGTAGACGATGTTGATGCCGTAGAAGCCGATCCCGCCGACCGTGGTGCGGCCGGTGAAGGCGGCGGCGAGCTGCACGGCCATGGTCCGCCAGAACGGCAGGTGCTGCTGGCTCGAGCCCAGCAGCGAGACGCCCGAGACGAGCACCCCGAGCAGTCCGGTGGCCACGGCGACGGCGATCCAGCGCCAGTCGGCCCGGCGCAGCGACGCCAGGACCTCGTCGATGCTCGACAGCTGCGGGAGCAGCAGGTAGACGGCGAGCCCGACCGCCAGCATCACCACGAGGGTGACCGGGCGGACCGGTGAGCGGAACGGCGGCGGAGGGCAGCCGAGTCGCTCGGCGAGGTTCTCCCGCAGGTCCGCGAGCACGATGCGGTCGTCCTCGAGCTGGCGCCGCAGCCGACGGTGCACCGCCAGCCACTGCAGCTGGGGGAGCGCGTCGAGCAGCGTCTGTCGGGGCACCCGGCGCACGGCGCTGTCCACCGCCCGGGACACCCCGACCACGGAGACGATCGTCACCAGCAGGTCGGCGATGTCCTGCTGGCGCTGGCTGGCCGGCCCGCCGACCCGGCTGAAGGTGAAGTCGGTGATCCGCGGCCGCCCGTCCTCGTCGAGCAGGATGTGCTTGGCCCGCAGGTCGTGGTGCCCGACGTGGTGCTGGCCGAGGGTGAGCACGTCCTGCCAGAGCCGGTCGAGGACCTCCTCGGTGACGTCCTCGCCGCGGCAGTCACAGAGCAGCCGCCCGTGCAGCCGGCGGCGGATCAGGAACGGTGGGCCGTGCCGGATCTCCCCGGCATACACCACCGGCAGGGTGCCCACACCGGCCCGCTCGGCGAGCAGCGTCACGTAGGCCTCGTGCTCCACCTCGTGCCGCGGCGTCGACAGCCCCGGCTCGTTCTCCACCTCCACCGAGGCGAGCACGCGGCGCAGCTTGTAGCCGGGCCCGGCCAGCCGGTGCATGCGGCGCACCACCTTCATCTGCATGCGCTCGCCGTCGCAGCTGGTGATGACGTACTCCTCCGGGCGCAGGAACCGGCGTCGCACCGGCCGGATCCGCGCGTGCTCCAGCCCGACCGCGTCGAGGGCGAGGCGGACCGCCTGCTCGGTCGCGCGGCGTCCGGGAGCGCCGAGCAGCAGGTGGTAGAACGCGGCCGTCCCCCAGCCCAGCGCCGCCCCGCCGAGCGCGCCGACGGGCAGGTTGTTGCCGAGGAACACGTCCGCGACGCCGACGAGCACGACCACCGCCCACGCGACGTCCCGCGCGGTGCGGCCCAGGTAGGGCCCGGCGACCGCCGCCAGGGCCGTGATGACGGCGAGGTGGATCGAGGGGAAGTCGAAGGCCCCCGAGGCCGGCTCGCGCAGCACCCGGCCCAGCTCGCCGGGCACCGGCCGCGCCGGGGTGAGCCAGTGCAGCACGGCCGCCAGCAGCCAGGCGGTGGCACTCGCGGCGACCAGTGAGCTGCCCAGCCGCAGCCTCCCGGCATACAGGGCGAGGCCGGCGGCCACGACGATCCCGGGCCAGTAGCCGAACCAGGTGAACACCGTCCACAGCCGGGTGGAGGCGTCCGGGATCCGTTCCAGCTCGGTGAAGATCGACGCCTCGACCGGGTTGGTGCCGGTGGCGCGGGCGATGTAGAGGCAGCCGAAGACGATGCCCGTCGCGATGGCCATGCGGATGATGTCGGCCGGGTGCCGGCCGATCGAGGCACGCAGGCGGGCGTATCGACCGCGACGGCGCGGGCCGCGACGCTGCGGGTCGCTGGTCCCGTTGCTCGCCATGCTCACGATGCTCCCCCGTGCACCGTCGCCGGGCAACGTCGGCCCCACATCCGCCCGGTATGCCGGGCACGCACCCGGGCCCCCTGGCTCACCCGCTCCAGGTGGTCGCCAGCACGGCGAGGGCGGCGAGGACGGCACCGACGAGCACGTGCACCGGCAGCCGCTCGCCCAGCAGGATGCTCAGCTCGCGGACCGAGGCGGCCGGCAGCAGGTCCCACGGCGTCGGTGCCGCACGGACCCGGCACCGCAGGTGCAGGCGGGCCGCCGTGCGCGCGGTGCGGAACGTGTGGAAGGTGTTGGTCACCACGGCAACCCGCGGCGCGGCGGACCCTGAGGCCGTTGCCCGCTCCGACGCCAGCCGGGAGCCCAGCCGCAGGTTCTCCTCGGTGGTCGTGGCGTGGTCCTCGACCAGGACGCAGCCGCTGGGCACCCCCTGCGCGACGAGGTGGCGCGCCATCGCTGCCGCCTCCGAGGTGTGCGAGCCGGGCACGGCCGCGCCGGTCACAACGAGGGGCACCCCGCGGGCGGGCCCGTCCACGGCCCGCCACAGTGCCACCGCCCGCTCCAGCCGGTGGGCGAGCAGGGGCGGGACGCGGCCGCCCGGGCCCAGCTTCGTCCCGAGCACGACCACGACGTCGGCGAGCTCGTCGGCCCGGCGGCGCGCCGCGGTCCACGGGTGGGCCAGCACGGTGAGGAAGACCGCGCCGACCCAGACCGCGGCGGCGGCGACGGCGCCGGCCACGCCGGCGAGGGCCCGGCCGCCGAGCAGCAGCGCGGCGACCAGCAGGGCCAGCGCCGCCACGCTCGACCCGGCCCCCAGCAGGGACCGCGTGCGCTGCTGCCGACGGTGGCGCCCTCCGGCAAGAGCATCGAGGAGCAGGCAGGCGACGAGCGGGGAGAGCAGCAGTGGCGCCGCCACGGCCAGGACCAGGCGCGCCACGTCGTCGACCACCGGCACATCGTAGGTGTGGCCGCCGGGGCACCGGCCCGCGCGACGTCAGCCGGCCCGGCCGGCCGCCGGGTCCACGAGGATGCTCAGGCAGGTGACGCACCCCTCGCGCTTCTCGAACTCGCTCATCGGGACCGGCCGGGTCCGGAAGCCCAGGTCCTCGAGCAGCTCGCCGGTGCGCGGCGCCGACTCGCTGATGAGCACGGACCCGTCGTGCAGCGGGACCACGTGGCAGCCGGCCTCCTCCGGCACGGACCGGGCCGCCGGCAGGGCGCCCGACTCGAACAGCTCGCGGTGGACGAGCAGGGTGCGGTCCGGCAGCGCGGTGACGGCCGACTTCAGGTGCAGCACCTCGGTGAGCCGGACCGGGACGACGGTGCGGTCGAGGGGAGCGAGCAGCGCACGCAGCTGGGTGATCCCGGGGCCGTTGGTCCGCCCGCCCCGGCCCACGTAGACGGTCCGGCCGACCTGCAGGACGTCACCGCCGTCCAGCGTCCCGGGCGAGGTGATCGCGTGCAGCCGCAGGTCCAGCTCGCGCAGCACCTGCTCGGTGCCCGCCACCTCGCCCCGGCGCTCGGCGGCGCCGGGCCGGGCGAGCACGGCCACGTCGTCGACGACGACCGCGGTGTCCTCGACGAAGACGGCGTCGGACAGGTCGGGCGCGTCCGGCACGTGGCGCACGTCGTAGCCGGCGTCGGCCAGCGCCGCGCAGTACGCGCGATGCTGCTGCTCGGCGAGGTCGGTATCGACGGGACGTCGCTCGATGTGGGAGGTGATCCCGTCCCGGAGCGCGGCGCTGGTGCGGCGCACGAGGGCGATCGGCTGCATGGGGTGACTATGGGCCCGCGTGCGAGGCGTGGTCAAAGCGCCTGCGGGCAGCGCCGTGCGGTAGACAAAGGCCCATGTCCACCCAGTCGACGCTGCTGCTCGCGCTCGACCTCACGGGCACCTTCGCCTTCGGCCTCAACGGCGCCCTGACCGCGCTCAAGGCGGCCCAGCTCGACATCGTGGGCGTGGTGGCGCTCGGCATGCTGACCGCGCTCGGCGGCGGCGTCATCCGGGACGTCCTCATCGGCGCCGTCCCGCCGGCGACGTTCCGCGACTGGCTCTACCTCGTCGTCGCCGCGGGTGGAGGCCTGCTGGCCTTCGTCCTGGGCCAGCAGCTGGACCGGCTGTCCCGCCCCATCACGGTGCTCGACGCCGTGGGCCTGAGCCTGTTCGCGGTCACCGGCTCGAGCAAGGCCCTGGAGTTCGGGCTCGGCGTCGGCCAGGCCGTCATCCTCGGCGCCATCACCGCCGTCGGCGGCGGCACCCTGCGCGACGTCTTCGTCGGCAAGGTGCCCTCGGTGCTGCGCAGCGGCCTCTACGCCATCCCCGCCCTGGTCGGCGCCGCGCTCACCGTCGCGGCCATCAAGCTGGGGGTCTACGGCGTCCCGGCGGCGCTCGTGGCGGCCGCCGCCTGCTTCGTGATCCGGCTGGTCGGCCTGCGCTACCGGCTCAACGCCCCGGGGCCGCCCCGCCGGGCACGACCGCCCCGCTGAGTGCTGGACCCACCATGATGGCGGGCACGAGCAGCACCCAGCAGCGACCCTTCCGCTTCGGCGCCGTCGTCGGCGGCCCACCGGGACGCCCCGGGCAGGACCGGTGCCGCCCGCCGGCTCGAGGGCCAAGGCTTCTCCACCGCTGGGGGCCGGTCGTCCCGGCGGGGAGCGCGACGCCCAGCAGCTCGGCGTCGAGTGGGGCACGCCGGGGGGAGCGGGTGGACCTCGTCGAGCGCGTCCTCGCCCGGATGCGCGAGCAGCCGGACCGGCCGCGGCTGGTCGTCGCTGGCGCCGGCCCGCGGATGCTCGCCCTCGCCGGCCGGTATGCCGACACGCTCGCCCTGGCCGCACCTGCCCACGTGGGTCCGGGACCGGATGGGACTGACGGCGCAGGAGCTGCGGGACCGGGGAGCCGTCGGTGTCGTCAGCGCGGACCCGGCCGAGGCGGCTGACCACCTGCGCGGCCTGCGCGAACGCAGCGGGATCAGCTACGTCACGGTGTCCGGCGAGTTCGGCGACGCGTTCGCGCCGGTGGTGGGCGAGCTGGCCGGCACCTGAGCGCCGACGAAGCCGTGGGGACGCGCCCCCGGTCGCGCTAGCCTCGCCGGGTGTCCTCGACCTACCGCACCCTCGCCGGCCCCGCGACGGCCGAGGTGGAGGTCAGGCGGTCCCGCTTCCGCTGCACGCTGGAGCGGGTGGAATCCGAGGAGGATGCCCGGGCGGTCGTCGAGCGGTGCCGGAGTGCCCACCCCGGTGCCGGGCACCACTGTTCGGCGTTCGTCATCGGTCCGCGCGGCGAGCTGGAGCGGTCCAGCGACGACGGCGAGCCGTCCGGCACTGCCGGCGCGCCGATGCTGGACGTGCTGCGCGGACAGGACGTCAGCGACGTCGCGGCGGTGGTGACCCGTTGGTTCGGTGGGGTGCTCCTCGGCACCGGTGGCCTCACCCGCGCCTACGCCCAAGCGGTGCGGGAAGCGTTGGCAGCAGCGCAGTTCCGCTCCCGGGAGCTGCGTCAGGTGGTCGAGGCGACGGCCGACCACGCGGTCGCGGGCCGGCTGGAGCACGAGTTGCGCCTGACCGGCGCCGTGGTCCGGGACGTGCGGTACGCCGAGCGCGTCACCTTCCGGCTCGCGGTCGCGCCGGAGGAGCTGGAGGCGGTGTCCGCCACGGTGGCGGTGGCGACCGGTGGCGGATCCGCCGTGCACCAGGTCGGCGAGGTCTGGGTCGACGCCTGATCTCCGGGCGTCGCATTCTGGCCGCTCCGCCGACCGGCACCGTGCCGATCGTTGCCGCCGATCGACCCCGCCGATCGTTGCCCCCCGATCGACGGCGCCGATCATGGTGACCGGATGGCTGCCCCAGCGACCATTTCGCCACAACGATCACGGGCGGACCGCCTGCTCCCGGGGCACCTGCTGGCGGCGCCCGCAGATCCGGCAGGTGTCCACGTAGGACCTCCGGACGGGGAACAGCGGGATGAAGAAGAACGTGAGCTTGTGCACCTGCTCGGCCAGCTCGTGCACCCCGGTGTTGCCGCAGGTCTCGCAGGTGGCGACCACGGTGTCGAGCACGGTGAGGTACGCCTTCAGGCCCAGGACCAGGATCACGCGCTCCAGTGTCCCCGCCGGGAGGACGCCCGGCGACCGCGACACCACACCGGCCTGGACGTCAGGCCAGCGCCCCCCGGACGACCAGCCGCAGCACGGGCTCGGGGTCGGAGCGGTCACCCCGGGCGACGTCGTGCAGGATCAGCCCCTCGAAGCAGGAAGCGATCGCGCGCGCGGCGACCTCGGGATCCCGGGCGCCGATGCGGTCCAGGGTGGGCACGATCTGCTCGACCATCGCGGCCCGTCCGCGGGACAGCGCCTCGCCCAGGTCGGGTTGGTGGCGTGCCTCGACGAACAGCGCGAGCCGGGCGGCCGTCAGCGTGCGGTTCGTGACGGTCGTCCGCCGGTAGAGCGCACACATGCCGTCGACCAGCTCGTCGAGCGAGGTCGGTTCGAACGCGCGGCCCACCTCCGGGACCTCCAGCTCGAGGATGCGGTCCACGACCCCGGACACGAGCGCGGACCGGGTACGGAAGTGGTTGGAGGTGGACCCCCTCGGCAGGCCCGCGCGGTCGTCGACCCTCAGGTGGGTGAGGGCGCGCACCCCGCCCTCCGCGAGCAGGTCGACCGCTGCGTCGAGGACGCGTTCGCGGGTCGGGGGCACGAGTCACCATAAACATAGTGCTGCAGTACTACGAACGTAGTAGCGTGGCCGGCGTGACCGAACACATCTGGAGCGGACCCACCCTCGCGGCGGGAGCGCCGGTGTCCCACCGCTTCGTCCAGCTCCCGGACCTGCGGGTCCACGTCGCCGAGAGCGGTTCCGGCACACCGGTTCTCGCCCTGCACGGCTTTCCCCAGCACTGGTGGCAGTGGCGGCGGGTCCTGCCAGGGCTGGCCGACCGGCACCGGGTGCTCTGCCCCGACCTGCGCGGCTCCGGGTGGACCGATGCACCCGCGCACGGGTACGGCCGCGACCAGCTCCTCGCGGACGTCCTCGCCCTGCTGGACGTGCTCGAACTCGACCAGGTCCACCTGTTGACGCACGACTGGGGCTCGCTGGTCGGCTACCAGCTGTGCCTGCGCCACCCGGAACGGGTCCGGAGCCACCTGGCGCTGAGCATCCCCCCGCCGTTCTTCGCCCCCGACCCCAGGTTGGCGCCGGTCATGGTGACCCGGACTTGGTTCAACCTCGTCCTGCCCGTGCCTGGGCTCGGTGCCCGTTCCCTGCGCGCCGGTCGGCAGCGCCTGCTGCGGCGGGTGCTGCAGGGCTTCAGCGCGCGAGACGCCTTCTCCGAGGATGACATCGAGCACTTCCTTGCGCCGTTCAGGGAGCCGGCCCGCGCGCGGGCCGGCTCCCTGCTCTACCGCCACTTCATCCAGCCGGAGGGCGTGCGCATCCTCACCGGCCGGTATGCCGGCCAGCGGCTGACCACGCCCACCACCGTCCTCGTCGGGGCCGAGGACCCGCTGGGTCCCGACGTCGTGCACGGCTACGAGCGGCACTGCGACGACCTGCGAGTGGAGCTCGTCGAGGGTGCATCGCACTTCCTCGTCGACGACCGCCCGGACGTCGTCCTGCAGCGCGCACTCGAACGGTTCGGCGCGCGCTGAGCCGCTTGGCTGCTCAGTCCTCCTGCGGCTCCGGCGCGGGACCGGCGGCCGGCTCGTCCCCGGCGACCTCCGAGTGCTCCACGGCCGGGGCAGCGGACGTGACAGCGATCCGGCGCGGTTGCGTGCCGGCATACGCACCGCTCACCCGCACGGTCAGGATGCCCTCCTCGGAGGATGCGCTGACCGCGTCGGCGGTGATGTGCTCGGGCAGGGCGAAGGTGCGACGGAAGGAGCCGTAGCGCATCTCGCGCAGGGTCCGGCCACCGTGGTCGTCCGTGTGCTCGTCGCGGCGCTCGCCGCTCACGACGAGGCGGCCGCCATCGACCTCCACGGTCACGTCCGTCGCCGGGTCCATCCCGGGCAGCTCGAGCCGCACGATCGCGTCGTCGCCGTCCCGGCGGGTCTCGGCGGCGGGCGTGAAGCCGACGGTCGCGCGCGGTGGGGTCGGAAGGGCCCGCCGCACCAGGGCGTCGAGCTCCACGAAGGGGTCGCGCCGGGTCATCAGCATGCGTTCCATTGGTCTCCTCGGTGGTGGTCCGGACCTCCCGGACCTCTCACCAGTGACAACTTGAGTCGAGTCGACTCAATTCCCGCCACGGGGAGCGCGTGCTGACTCGGGTGGCGGGTGTCGGGTGTCGGGGCGCGGCTCGCGGAGGCAGGACCTCCTGCCGGCGGCTGTGCGAGGGTGGGCGGAGCCAGTGCCGACCAGGCAGGAGGAGGACCCGATGATCTTCATCGCCGCCCGGTTCACCGTGAAGCCGGAGCACGCCGACCAGTGGCCCGAGCTGACCCGCGCGTTCACCGAGGCGACGCGGGCGGAGCCGGGCAACCTGTGGTTCGACTGGTCCCGCAGCCTGGACGACCCGAACGAGTACGTCCTGCTGGAGGCGTTCACCGACGACGGCGCGGAGCCGCACGTGGGCAGCGACCACTTCCGCACCGCGACCGAGGAGCTGCCTCGCTACCTGCAGGAGACCCCGCGGGTCCGCAACGTCCAGCTCGACGGGGAGGGCTGGGACGAGCTCGGCGAGATGGCCGTCCGCTGAGCAGGCCTGGCCGGCCGATCCGGGCCGACTGCGCCACCTGCAGGTCCGGCTGTCCGTGCTCGACCCGCAGGGGTGGACCGCTGCCCTGCGGCCCGGGTCGCTGCTCGACGACGTCGTGCGCCGGCTCGGCGTCGCACCCCACGTGCTGCTGGTCGACGCCACGGGGCACCCGGCAGGGGACCCGGCCGCTCGCCGTCCACCCGGGCTGGCGCACCGACCTCGACACCGCCGTCGGGGTCGTGCTGCGCACGGCCCGCACGGGACACCGGAGCCGCTGCGCCGCGCACGACAGCTCGCGCGCCGCGCTCGTGGGCAATGATCGTTGGCTTCAGTGCACGATCTGCCCACGTGTCCCCACGATCATTTCCCACGAGTGGTGGGCCCGTGCTGGGAGCTAGGCCGGCGGCTCGATCGACTGCTGGGCCGGGACCTGGTCCTGACGCACCATCCCGACGGGGCAGGTCATGCCGTTCGGCCCGTGGTTGCAGTAGCCGTTCGGGTTCTTGTGGAGGTACTGCTGGTGGTAGCCCTCGGCGTAGTAGAACGGCCCCGCCCCCTCGTCGCCGTCCACCGGGCGCAGCTCGGTGGTGATCTCGCCGAACCCGTTGTCGGAGAGCACCTTCTGGAAGGCCTCCCGCGTCGCACGGGCGGCCCGCTCCTGCTCCGGCGTGGTCCAGTAGATCGCCGAGCGGTACTGCGTCCCCCGGTCGTTGCCCTGCCGGTGGCCCTGCGTCGGGTCGTGGTTCTCCCAGAAGGCCTGGAGCAGCTGCTCGGGCGAGGTCTGCGCGGGGTCGTAGGCGACGAGCACCGCCTCGGCGTGCCCGGTGCGTCCGCTGCACACCTCCTCGTAGATCGGGTTCGGGGTGTGGCCGCCCATGTAGCCGGCCGCGGTCGTCACCACCCCGGGCAGTCGCCAGAAGATCCGCTCGGCGCCCCAGAAGCACCCCATCGCGACGTGGAGCACCTGCGTCCCCTCGAGCCACGGGCCGTGCATCGACGTGCCGAGCACCTCGTGCCGGTCGGGGACGCCCGGCAGCGGATCGGGTCGGCCGGGCAGCGCCTCGTCCCGGGTCGGAAGCGTGCGGGGTGTGCCGAAGAGTGCCATGCCCCGATGGTATGCGGCGCGCTCACCTCGCTCAGCCCGCGACCACCTGCCAGCGGCTCTCGTTGCCGAGCCGGTCGACCGCCGTCACGGCGTACGTGCCACCGCTCGTCGAGGAGTCGACCCAGTGCACCCGCTGGTCACCGGGGACGGCCGGGACCAGCGCCACGAGGTGGCTCGCGTCGGCGAGGTCGCACGCCCGGGGACGACCGGTGAACCGGTAGACGGCATACGTCGTCGCGGGGCGGCCCGTGCCGCGCCAGGAGAGCCGCACGCCCAGCGCGCCGGTCCGGGCCTGCAGCTGCGCGACGGGTGTCGGCGGATGGCGGTCCAGCCACGGCATGGTCGGCACCAGCGCGGGGTGCTGGTAGTGCTGCTCGGTCACCCGGCTCATCGCACCGAGCCGGTCGGCGACCACCGACGAGGCGTTGTAGAAGATGTCGCCGGCGACCTCCGGGTACTGCAGGTTGAAGGTGAGGTGGTTGGACATCTCCTGTGGGTCCTGGATCCACTCCGGGGACTGTGTCGAGGTGCCGATCTTGTAGACGGCCTGGCCGATGAAGAGCCTTGTGTGCGAACCGGACTCGCGTAGCTGCCGGGCCCACCATTCGACGAGGACGTCGTAGTCCGCCGGCGCGAAGCCCTCCGCCCAGTAGACCTGTGGCGCGATGTAGTCCAGCCACTCCTCGCGCACCCAGCGGCGCGTGTCGGCATACAGGTCGTCATAGCACTCGGCGCCCGCGGTGGTGGCCGAGCCGCGGGGGTCGGTGGCGACGTTGCGCCACACCGCGAACGGGCTCACGCCGAACTGGACGTCCGGCTTCGCGTCGTGGATCGCTTCGGCCAGCTCGAGGATCAGCGTGTTGATGTTGTCGCGGCGCCACTCGTCCTTGTCGTCGAACCCCGCGCCGTACCGCGCGAACGTGTCCTCGTCGGGGAAGTCCTCGTCGCCGACCGGGTAGGGGTAGAAGTAGTCGTCGAAGTGCACGCCGTCGAGGTCGTAGCGGGTGACGGCGTCCATGATCGCGGCGATGTTGTGGCGCCGGACGTCGGGGACCCCGGGGTCGTAGTACAGCTTCGGCCCGTAGGCCACCACCCACTCCGGGTGCTGGCGTGCGGGGTGGGTCGGCACGAGCGCGTCCAGGTCGGTGTCCATGCTCACCCGGTGCGGGTTGAACCAACCGTGGACCTTGAGGTTGCGGGCGTGCGCCTGCTCGATCGCGAATCCCAGTGGGTCGTAGCCCGGGTCCTCGCCCTGCGTGCCGGTCAGGTACTTCGACCAGGGCTCGATTCGCGAGGGCCAGAACGCGTCCGCCGTGGGACGGACCTGCAGGACGACGGTGTTGTAGCCGCGCGCCACCGCGGTGTCGTACAGGTCGATGAGCTCGGCCTGCTGCTCGGCGGCCGGGAGGCCGGGTCGGCTCGGCCAGTCGATGTTCACCACGGTGGCGATCCACATGCCGCGCAGCTGGTGCTTCGGCGCGTTCGGATCGACCGCGCAGTCGTCCGGGTGCGCGGCGGCGAGGGCGCCGGGGGCGGCGATGCCGGAGAGCGTGGCGAGTGTGGCCACACCGGCCGCACTGGCAAGAAAATCACGTCGCTTCAGGGGAGCCATGGCACTTTCCTACCACGTTCGGCATCGGTCGAACAGACCTCGAGGCCGACCGGTCCCGCCGGTGAACCTTTCCCCTCCCCGCACCGTTCCCTCTGGTGACCGGCGACCGCCGGAACCCTGCGCACGGGGGAGGAGGTGTGGGCAGAACGACCACGCCGGCCGAGATGATGCGCACGCTGCACGACGAGCACGCGGCAGCGCTGTGGGCATACTGCGTGCGCCTCACCGGTGACCGGGCCCGAGCCCAGGACGTCGTGCAGGAGGTGCTGCTGCGCGCGTGGCGCCACCCCGAGGTGCTGGACCAGTCGGAGCGCTCGGCACGCGCGTGGCTGTTCACGGTCGCGCGCCACCTGGTCATCGACGAGTGGCGCACCGGGCGTGCGCACCGCGAGGTGTCCACGGACGTGCTGCCGGAGCCCCGGCCGACCGGTGACAGCGACGGCACCGACCGCCTGCTGCAGTCCTGGGTGGTGGCCGAGGCGCTCGATCGGCTCTCGCCGGACCACCGGGAGGTTCTCGTCGAGTGCTACTACCGCGGCCGGTCCGTGGCGCAGGCGGCACAGAACCTCGGGATCCCGCCGGGCACCGTGAAGTCACGGACCCACTACGCGTTGCGAGCCCTCCGGCTCGCGCTCCAGGAGATGGGGGAGGTGCGGTGAACGACCGCCACGACGAGTTCCGGGCGTGGTCCGGGGCCTACGTCCTCGGGGCGCTGTCGGTGCAGGACCGGTACGCGTTCGAGGCACACCTGCGCGAGTGCCCGGGTTGCGCCGTGTCGGTCCAGGAGCTGGCCGGCCTGCCCGGCCTGCTCGCGACGGTGCCCGCCGAGGTCGCCGAGGCGCAACCCGTCGGGCCGGTGCCGGACACTCTCCTGCCCAGGCTGATCCGCGAGGTCCGGCGCCGCGAGCGGCGGCGGCGTTGGCTGGTGGGTGGGGTCGCGGCCGGTGTCGCGGCAGCGGTGAGCGTCGGTGCCCTCACCCTGTCCGGCCCGCCCGAGCCGGGTCAGGTGGCCACCCAGCCGTCGGCCGGCTCCAGCCAGCCGGCCGGCCGGCCGAGCGCGAGCAGGTCCATGGCCGTGGTCGGGGACACGGCGCTGCGCGCCGTCGTGGCGCTGGAGCAGGTCGCCTGGGGCACGAGGCTCGACCTGAGCTGCACCTACCCGCCCACGCAACCCACCGCCAGTGGCTCGCCGTACCGGCGGGACGGTGACGAGGCCGGTGCGTGGCCGGCATACGAGCTGGTGGTCCGGTCGCGGACGGGGGCCACGCAGCAGGTGGCGACCTGGAAGGCGGTGCCCGGCAAGACGATCACGCTCACCGGCGCGACCTCCTGGGCGCCCTCGCAGATCGCGAGCGTCCAGGTGCGCACCACCTCGGGGCGTCCGCTCCTCGAGCTGGAGGGGTGAGGCGTTCCGGCGCCGTCCACGAGGCCCTCGGTCCGTGAAAGAGCAGCACGGACAGGCTCGCTGAGGACTAGTCTCGTGAGACGGTGGCCATGCCGACGTCGGGGATCGAGCAGGCCAGAGCGCTCTACCGCGAGCGGTCCTGGCCGGGCTGCTGTGGCGCCTTCACCGAGGTGGAGGCGACCGAGTCGCTCGGTGCGCCCGACCTCCTGCTGCTCGCGTCGGCGTCCGTCATGGCCGGTCGGGGCACCGGGGCCGACGAGGCGTTCACCGGTGCCTACCACGGCTTCGTCGAGCGGGGCTCGTGGGCGGCTGCGGCCCGCACCGCGTTCTGGTACGCGTTCGAGCTGGTGAACCGGGGGGCGACCAGCCAGGGCAGCGGCTGGGCCGCCCGGGCCACCCACCTGGTCGAGACGCACCTGCCCGGGTCGACCGAGGCGGCGTTGCTCGGCTGCCTCGAGGCGCACCGGCTCCTCGAGGACGGGGAGCCGGACGCCGCGCTGCGCGTGGGGGAGGAGGCCCTCCGCGTGGGGCGTTCCGTCGACGACGCGGAGCTGGAGACCCTCTCGCTCCTGGTCGCCGGCCAGGCGCTCGTGGCCCTGCGGCGGATCGACGAGGGGGTGCACCACCTCGACGAGGCCATGGTGGCGGTCTGCGCCGACGAGGTGCTCCCTGAACTCGCGGGCACCACCTACTGCGCCGTCATCAGCACCTGCACCGCGGTGCACGACGTGCAGCGTGCCCGGCAGTGGACGGCCGCGCTGACGCGCTGGTGCGACACGCAGGACGGCCTCGCCCCCTTCCGCGCGGAGTGCACGCTCCACCGCGCGGAGGTCATGACCGTCCTCGGCGACTGGGCCGACGCGCTCGCTGAGGTGACCACCGCCTGCGCGGAGCCGGGGTCCCGGATCGCCGGGGAGGCGTGGTACCGGCGCGGCGAGCTGCACCGGCTCCGCGGCGAGGACGAGCAGGCCGAGACCGCCTACCGGGAGGCCAACGTGCTGGCCCGCGAGCCGGAGCCCGGTCTCACCCTGCTGCGGCTCGCCCAGGGCCGGCTCGAGGTCGCCGCGCCCCGGGTGCGGCGGCTCCTGGCCGAGACCCTCCACGGACCCGCACGCGTGGAGGTCCTCGACGCCGCGGTGGAGGTGCTGCTGGAGGCGGGCGACCTCGACGGGGCGACCGCGGTGGCAACGGAACTGGGCACGATCGCGGGCGGGCGCGGCATACCGCTGCTCAAGGCGCTGGCGTGGCGCGCCAGGGGTGCCGTCCAGCTCGCCACGGGTGCGGCGGCGGAGGCACTCGGGCTGCTGCGGGACAGCTGGCGCACCTGGCAGGAGATCGAGGCGCCGTTCGAGGCCGCGCGGGTCCGGGTCCTCGTGAGTCGGTGCCTGACCGCGCTCGGGGATGACGTGTCCGCCCTCATGCAGCTCGACGCGGCGCGCACCAGCTTCGAGCAGCTCGGTGCCCTCGCCGAGCTGCGCCGGGTGGCCGCTCCGTCCTCCCCGGGCAACGCACCGCTCACCAGCCGGGAGCTGCAGGTGCTCCGGCTCGTCGCGCAGGGACTGACGAACCGGCAGGTGGCGCACACGCTCGTGCTGAGCGAGAAGACCGTCGCCCGGCACCTGAGCAACATGTACCTCAAGCTGGGCGTCTCCTCCCGTGCCGCGGCGACGGCCTACCTCTACGACCAGGGCCTGCGCTGACGTCGTCACCACGAGCCGGCCTGCGGGGCCGATCAGTTTCGGGCCGTCGGGCGGTCGACCTGCACAGAACGACCCATCGCCCGACCGTCCCGTTGGGTCGTCCGGCCGACGCGGGAAGCACGCCGGCGGACCTAGCGTCGACCGCATCCGCACCTGCCGGACGGGCCCGCACCGACGGCCCGGCGCCGGACACCCGCGGGCTCGGCAGCACGGAGGAACCGATGAGCAGCACCACGATGACGCGGCCGACGGTCCCCCGGCCGGACCCCGGGACCGCGACCGGCGCAGAGCACGTGGAGACGGTCGTCGCCGGCGGGGGACAGGCGGGGCTGGCCACCGCCCGCCACCTGGGCCGGCTGGGGCGCCCGTGCCTCGTGCTGGACGCCCACCCGCGGGTCGGCGACTCCTGGCGGGAGCGCTACGC
Organism: Segeticoccus sp.; assembly: GCA_035690725.1. GTDB lineage: Bacteria > Actinomycetota > Actinomycetes > Actinomycetales > Dermatophilaceae > DASSKF01. Next base: position 6,620 of record DASSKF010000117.1, on the reverse strand, counting down.
ATCGCTGCGGCTGGTCACCCCGGCTCGGTACGACAGCCTGCCCGGGCTGGAGTTCCCCGCGCCGCCGGGCAGCTTCCCCTCCGGTGCGGACATGGCCGCCTACCTCGAGCGGTATGCCGAGCGCTTCCGGCTCCCCGTCCGTCCCGGCACGCTGGTGACTCGCGTGGAGCACGTGCCGCGAGCGGGGTTCCGCCTCAGCACCACCGCCGGCGCGGTGACCGCCCACCAGGTGGTCGTGGCGACCGGGGGTGGTCAGGTACCGCGGGTCCCGTGGTTCGCCGCAGACCTGGACGCCGGCATCCGGCAGCTGCACTCCAGCGCCTACCGGGGGCCCGGTCAGCTGCTCCCCGGAGCGGTGCTGGTGGTGGGTGCCGGGCAGTCGGGTGTGGAGATCGCGCTCGAGCTCGCGGGGGCCGGGGTCGAGACCTGGCTGTCGGGGCGCCCGAGCGGCGAGATCCCGTTCCCGCTCACCTCGGGGCGGGGACGGGCGGCGCGGCCGCTGCTGTGGTTCACCGCGCGCCACCTGCTCAACGACCACACCTCGGGCGGGCGCCGGCTTCGGGACCGGGTCCGGCAGGGCGGGGCACCGCTGGTCGGCGTCCGGCGCTCCGACCTCGCGGCGGCCGGCGTGCGCCACGTCGACAGCCGCACGGTCGGCACCCGGGACGGGCTGCCCGTCCTCGCGGACGGTGCGGCCCTGCGCGTCCGGAACGTCCTCTGGTGCACCGGCTTCCGGCCGGACTTCGGGTTCATCCACCCGGCGGTGACGGGTGCCGACGGCTGGCCCCGGGACGACGGCGGCATCGTGCGGACCTCGCCGGGCCTGTACTTCGTGGGCCTGCCCTACCAGCGCGGCTACGCCTCGACGCTCGTCGGCGGCGTGGGCCGGGACGCCGCCCGGGTGGCCCGGCACATCGCCGTGCGCAGCAGGCAGCGGGAGCGAGGGCCGGCCGTCACCGGCTGACGGGTGCCGCGCCGTTTGGCATGCTGCAGCGTGCGGGCCGCAGGCACGAGCCCGCGGTGGGAGGGCGACAGCATGGAGGCCGGGGCCGCACCGGAGCCGACGCTTCACGACGTGGCGCGCCGGGCCGGGGTGTCGCCGGCGACGGTCTCCCGGGTGCTGAGCGGGCGCGGACCGGGCTCGCGGGAGACGTCGGCGCGGGTCCGGGAGGCGGCCGTCGCCCTCGGCTACCGGCCGCCGCGGCGCCCGGTGACCCCGTCGCTGCAGCACGGCGTGCTCGCCGTCGTCCTGCCCGACCTCGCCACCCCCGGGGTGCTCGAGCTGTGGCGGGGGTGCGAGGCCGCCGCCGCCGACCGGGGGCTGCAGCTGACCGTCCTCACCACGAGCGGGCGCCGCGACGCCACGTCGCTGCTCAACACCCTGGTGGACCGGGTCGACGGGTTCCTGCTGGCGGACGGCACGCTGCCCGACCCGGCGGCCGCCGCGCTGGGCCGGGTCCGGCCGGTCGCACTGCTCGGTCGCCCCGTCATGCGCGAGTGCATCAGCGTCGGTGGCACCGAGATCACGCCCGCGGCCCGGCGGCTCACCGACCACCTGCTCCAGCACGGCCGGCAGCACCTGACCTTCGTCGGCGACCCCGACGCGACGGCGACGCTCGCCCAGCAGTACCGCGGTTTCCGGCTGGCACACGCCGCGGCGGGCATCCGGTTGCGCCGGCCCCCGCTGCGGGTGCCGCTGACCGAGCGCGGCGGCATCCAGGTCGCCCAGGAGGTGCTGCACCGACGGGTGAAGGTGGACGGGATCGTCTGCGCCAGCGACGTCACCGCGGTGGCCCTGGTCCGCTCGCTGCAGGCGCGGGGCGCGATCGTGCCGGACCAGATCGGGGTCGTCGGGATCGGCGACATCCGGGCCTCGCGCTACCTCACCCCGGGCCTCACCACGCTCCGGCCGGTCTCGGCGCCGATCGGTCGGCTCGGCGTGGCCCGGATCCACGCGCGCATCCTCGGCCAGCCGCAACCCGAGACCCGCCTCCCGGCCGAGTTCGAGCTGGTGCGCCGCGCCTCCTGCGGCTGCCCGGCACCGCGCGTCGAGGCACACGGCTGACCGGCGCGGCCCGCCGCCGGACGGGCCCGCGCGCCGCTCCGGCGCTCCCGTAGCCTGAGCGGCATGACAGAGCAGGACAGCCGCGCCGGCGGGTTCTCCACCCGCGCCATCCACGCCGGGCAGGACCCCGACCCCCGCACCGGGGCGGTCGCCCCCGCGATCTACCAGACCTCCACCTACAAGCAGGACGGCGTGGGCGGCATGCGGGAGGGCTATGAGTACTCCCGCTCGGCCAACCCGACCCGCACCGCCCTGGAGGAGTGCCTCGCCGCCCTCGAGGGCGGCGACCGCGGCTTCGCGTTCGCCTCCGGCCTCGCCGGACAGGACACCCTGATCCGCGCCCTGCTCCGGCCCGGTGACCACCTCGTCATCCCCACCGACGCGTATGGCGGCACGCACCGGCTGGTCGACAAGGTCGCCCGGCCGTGGGGCGTGGAGCACACCTCCGCCTCACTCGCCGACCCCGAGTCGGTGCGCGTGGCGATCCGGCCCGGACAGACGAAGATGGTGTGGGTCGAGACGCCGACGAACCCGCTGCTCGGGATCGCCGACATCGCAGCGCTCGCCGAGGTCGCCCACGAGGCCGGTGCCCTGCTCGCGGTGGACAACACCTTCGCCTCGCCCTACCTGCAGCAGCCGATCGCGCTCGGCGCCGACCTGGTCACGCACTCGACCACCAAGTACTGCGGCGGGCACAGCGACGTCGTCGGCGGCGCGGTCGTCACCGCGCGCGAGGTCGCCGTCCCGGACTTCGCCGACGCCGCCGACCGGATCGCCTTCCACCAGAACTCGATGGGGGCGGTGGCCGGCCCGTTCGACGCCTGGCTCGTGCTCCGCGGCCTGAAGACCCTCGCGGTGCGGATGGAGCGGCACTGCGACAACGCCGAGCGGGTGGTCGAGTTCCTGCAGGGGCACCCGGGCGTCACCGCCGTGCACTACCCGGGGCTGCCCGGCCACCCCGGCCACGAGGTCGCCGCGCGCCAGATGCGCCGCTTCGGGGGCATGGTGAGCTTCCAGGTCGGCGCCGGCGAGGAGGCCGCCGTGAAGGTCTGCGGAGGCACCGAGGTCTGGACGCTCGGGGAGTCGCTCGGTGGGGTCGAGTCGCTCATCGAGCACCCCGCCCGGATGACGCACGCGAGCGTGCGGGGCACCGACCTGGAGGTGCCGGCGGACCTGGTCCGGCTGTCCGTGGGCATCGAGGACGTCGACGACCTCGTCGACGACCTGGCCCGCGCGCTGTCGGTCGCTTCCGGCTGATCGGCCGGCCGGCCGGCACTACCGTTGGGGCCATGGCGCACCCCACCCTGCCGGTCAGCCAGGACGACGTCGTGGCGGCCCGGACGGTCCTCGAGGGCGTCGTGCACACCACCCCGATGGAGCCGAGCACGGCACTGGGGGAGCGGATCGGTGCGCCGGCCTTCCTCAAGTGCGAGAACCTCCAGCGCGCCGGGTCGTTCAAGATCCGCGGCGCCTACACCCGGATGTCCCGGCTGAGCGAGGAGGAGAAGGCGCGCGGGGTCGTCTGCGCGAGCGCCGGCAACCACGCCCAGGGGGTCGCGCTGGCGGCCCGGCTGCTCGGCATCCGGGCGACGGTGGTGATGCCGCACGGCGCACCGATGCCGAAGCTGCTGGCGACGAGGGGCTACGGCGCCGACGTGGAGCAGCTCGGGACCACCATCGACGAGGGACTGGAGCGGGCCCGGGAGATCGAGCAGGAGACCGGGGCGGTGCTCATCCACCCCTTCGACCACCCCGACATCGTGGCGGGTCAGGGCACCTGCGGACTGGAGATCCTCGAGCAGGTGCCCGACGTCGGCACCATCGTGGTGAGCACCGGGGGCGGCGGTCTGCTGGCCGGCATCAGCACGGTGGTCAGGGCGAGACGGCCCGACGTGCGGGTCGTCGGGGTGCAGGCGCAGCAGGCAGCGGCCTGGCCGCGCTCCCTCGCCGCCGGTCACCCCGTCCCCGCGGAGCGGATGCAGACCATGGCCGACGGGATCGCCGTCGGTCTCCCCGGCCAGGTGCCCTACGCCGTGGTGAGCGAGCTCGTGGACGCCATCGAGACCGTGGAGGAGGAGTCGCTCTCCGCTGCCCTGCTGTTCCTGCTCGAGCGCGCGAAGCTGGTGGTCGAGCCTGCTGGCGCGGCCGCGGTCGCCCACCTGCTCCAGGCCGGTCCGGGACGGTATGCCGGCCCGGTCGTGGCCGTGCTCTCCGGCGGCAACATCGACCCGCTGCTGCTGCTGCGGATCATCCGGCACGGGCTGGCGGCCGCCGGTCGCTACCTGCAGTTCCGGGTGACCGTGCCGGACAAGCCGGGCTCACTCGCCGGCCTGCTGGCGATGCTCGCCGACGCGGACGCCAACGTGCTCGAGGTGGGCCACGTCCGCACCGGCCCGAGCCTGCGGGTCGACGAGGTGGAGATCGGCCTGCAGGTGGAGACGCGTGGCCCGGAGCACTGCGACGACCTGCTGCGGCTCCTGCGGGACCGGGGCCACCGCGTCACGGTCGAGTAGCGCAGGCGGACCGCTCGACCGGGTCCGGAGCGCCCCCGGGACACCGGCGGCCGCGATGAGTTCCTCGCCCGCTCGGGGTCGACCTGAGCGGGTGAGCCGTGGCGACCGTCGCACCGGCCCCCGCAGAGCAGCAAAAAGGAGCAGAGCCGTGTCGGTGCCGCGTGAAAGGCTGGTCGGATGAATGACGCAGTGATCGCTCGGGGGCTGGTCAAGCGCTACCAGGACGTCGTGGCGCTGGACGGCCTGGACCTGCGCGTGCCGGAGGGGTCCGTGCTCGGAGTGCTCGGCCCCAACGGCGCCGGCAAGACGACCGCGGTGCGCATCCTCACCACCCTGCTGCGCCCGGACGTCGGGAGCGCGACGGTGGCCGGGGTCGACGTGCTCGACGACCCGCGGGAGGTGCGGCGGCGCATCGGCGTCAGCGGCCAGTACGCCGCCGTCGACGAGTACCTGACCGGGTTCGAGAACCTCGACATGGTCGGCCGGCTCTACCACCTCGGCCGGCGGGCCAGCCGGCAGCGCGCCCGCGAGCTGCTGGCGCAGTTCCACCTCGAGGACGCCGCTGACCGTCCCACCAAGACCTACTCCGGCGGCATGCGCCGGCGGCTCGACCTCGCCGGTGCCCTGGTCGCCCGCCCGCCGGTGCTCTTCCTCGACGAGCCGACCACCGGACTCGACCCGCGCAGCCGCACCGACATGTGGGACGTGATCCAGGGCCTGGTGGCCGGAGGCACCTCCCTGCTGCTGACGACGCAGTACCTCGAGGAGGCCGACCGCCTCGCCGACAACATCGTCGTCATCGACCGCGGGCGCGTCATCGCCGAGGGCAACGCCGACCAGCTCAAGGCCCAGGTCGGCGGAGAGCGGATCGAGGTCACGGTCGCCGACGGAGCGCTCCTGGCACGGACCCTCGAGGTACTGGCACCGCTCGGCGTCCGCCCGGGGGTCATCGACGAGCAGCGCCGGTCGCTGGTCCTGCCGGTCTCCGGCGGCGCCCGGGTGCTGACCGAGGCGCTGCGTCGCCTCGACGAGGCGGCGGTGGAGCTCGATGACGTGGGGCTGCGCCGGCCGACGCTCGACGACGTGTTCCTCGCGCTGACCGGCCACGCGGCCGAGCAGACGGCCGAGGAGCCGGGTGACGGAGGCGATGCTCCGGCGGATGACGTGCGCGAGCGGCAGGAGGTGGCCCGGTGAGCGTCCCGACCGTGCTCAGCGACAGCGCCGTCGTCGCCAAGCGCAACCTGATCAAGATCAAGCGGGTGCCCGACCTGCTGGTGTTCACCACGATCCAGCCGATCATGTTCGTGGTGCTGTTCGCCTACGTCTTCGGCGGCGCGATCGACCAGTCCGGCGGCGGGGCGGCCTACCGGGAGTTCCTCATCGCGGGCATCTTCGCGCAGACCGTCGTCTTCGGTGCCACGATCACCGGCGCCGGCCTCGCCGACGACGTCAAGAAGGGGATCATCGACCGCTTCCGCTCGCTGCCGATGGCGCCGTCGGCCGTGCTGACGGGCCGCACGCTGTCCGACGTCGCCAACAACCTCATCGCGCTGCTCGTGATGGCGCTCACCGGCCTGGCCGTCGGCTGGCGCGTTCGCACCTCGGTCGGGGAGGCGGTGCTGGGCTTCCTGCTGCTGTTGCTCTTCGCCTACGCGATCTCGTGGGTCATGGCCTGGCTCGGAATGCTGGTGCCGAGCGTGGAGGTGCTCAACAACGCGGCGTTCGTCGTGATCTTCCCGCTCACGTTCATCGCCAACACGTTCGTGCCGCTGCAGACGCTGCCCGGCCCGCTGCGGGTGTTCGCCGAGTGGAACCCGATCTCGGCGGTGACCCAGGCCGCGCGCGACCTGTTCGGCAATCCCGACCCGAGGGGCCCGGCCGGGGCCACGTCCTGGGCACTGGAGCACCCGGCGGCCTACACGGTCATCTGGGCGCTGGTCATCATGGCGGTCTTCGTCCCGCTCGCCAACGCCCAGTACCGCCGCTCGACGAGCCGCTGAGGGCGGCGGGACGTGAGCAGGCCCGGGCGACCACGACGGTCG